>PLZH01000236.1 GCA_003152055.1 Burkholderiales bacterium | reverse complement strand
GATGCACATGATCAAGAAGGGGCAGCTCGACCGCCCCACAGCCCAAGCGTCGACCGCAGCATCCCAGTTCTGCTCGCTGGCCTTTTGATCATCGGCTGACCACACCGCTTTTGAAACTAACGCTGCTATTGCGACAGAACCGACCACTACCGCCTTAATTGCCGCAGGCCTTGTCCCAATAGTCGACGACCGTTTCGTCGGGCTCGATGCCGGGAAGCTTCAACATCTGCTCCGGCAGCCCCTGCGCCTTGTAGTTGTCCTTCAGCAGATACCACTGCCCGCGCCAGCGGTAGATGAGATCCTCGAGCTTCTTGATCAGCCTCCTCGCATCGCCCCTGTCGCTGTTGGGAATCATCTTGTCGTCGCCTTTGAGGTCGCTGAGCTCGGACAGAAGCTTTCCCTGGTCGACGTAGAAGGCACCGCACTGCTTCGACAGCCGCAGGCCATCCGCGGCGAGCTGCTTCGGGTCGGCCACCGGTTTCTCACCGCCGAATCCCTTCACGGCGCGGGCCAGATTCTCACGGACCAGCTCGAGCTTCTGGATCATTTCCGCGCGGGTGGCGGTGTTGGAGAAGTCCTTGCAGGCGCCGATCTCCGACATCAGCGAGTCGCAGACCTTCAGGAGCCGCGCGCACTCCGCCTTCGCCTTGGCCTGGCTCTTCGCGCCGATCGCATTGATCTTGTCGACGAGGCCATCGTCGGTCACGGTTTCATAGTCTTCCTGCAGGCCGCGGATCGAATCGGGGAACTCGAACGCGCTTCCCATCGTGGCTTGGTAGCCGCCGCGCGCGATCCGCCGCACAGTTTCCAGACGCTCGACGCTGTCGCCGCCGATAAAGCGGGTGAGCTGCTCGGCCACTGCGCCGGGTGCGCCCTTGGCCTTAGCGATCTCGATACCGGCTCTCTTGAGGTCGTCCTTCTCGTCGGCGCGCCGATGCATCCCGACCCAGGCGTCCAGGCTCCGGCAAGCCACGCCACCGAGCCGCTTCAGATCCTTGTTGCTGAGCTTAAGGCCGCTCACGTCGTGCGTTGCCGAATCGTCTTCCTCGCCGTCGGCCAGGCCGGTGAGCGCCCCCGTCTGCGGACCTTTTCCCGCCAGCTTTTCCTGCCGCTTCTTCATGCGCTTGTCGCGCGAGCGGCTGTTGTGGTTGTCGTTCTGGGTAGTGGTCATCGTCATCTTGGCGGTACCGTCGCCATCGATCTCGGCCACGGCATCGTCGTTCTTCGAGTCCGCCAGGCCGCCCAGCTTGCCGCCGATGTTCGCGTGCGCCGCCACCGTCTTGCTGAGGAGCTTGCCGTCCACGTCGGATTTGGTTTTCTCGTCGACGCCGTGGCCCTCGCCCATGCTGAAGACGTTGATGCCCGCAACCGACACGCCCGTGTCCAGACTCTCAGCATCGGACGTGCCTTCCAGCTTGCCGGTGACGGTGACCTTGCCCTTGTAAAGGCCGATGAACACGGCGTACTGCTGCTGGCTTTCGCACTTGCCGAGCGCCTCGAGAATCTTGCCATCGGGGTCGGCCTTCGGATCGATCGTGATCGAGTAGCCGAAGCTCGTCCTGTGGACGGTCGTCTTGCCGACGTTCACGCCCATGCCGAGCACCGACATCGAGCCCGACTTGTTCTTCTCCTCGCCGTGCTCCGACTCGGCTTCCGCGTCGATCCCGCCGCTCGCGTTGCGCTTGACCTCGAGCGACTTCGTGTCGGTGTCCGTCTCGCCGTAGCCGACACTGACCCCCTTGCCTCCGACCTTGCCGGCGATGCCGCCGGTCTTCGTTTCGGTCAGCTTGACCGAATCGCCGGTGTTGACGAGGCTGTCGGCGATGCTGCCTGATTCGTAGATCTGGCGGGCCGCGCTCCAGCCCTGCTTCACGCCGGCGGCGATGACCAGGAACTCGCGCCCTGTGGCCGCGGCCTTGCTGCCCTTCGAAGCCGCTTCCAGCGCCTGGGTGTAGAGGCCGAGATCCTTCTCGGCGAGCATGTGCGTGACGACCATCGTCTGATCCTTGCCGCCTTTGAGCTCGACGCTGGCCGAACCCTTGGCGCCTTCCTTCTGTCCGAGACCTCCGGACAAGGCGACCGAAGCGCCGAAGCTCACCGTCAGCGTTACCGGATACATCGGCGGGTCGCCACTCGGCTTGCCGACGTTGCAGACGACGTTCGCATGCAGGCCCGCCACGAAGCCTGCCTGCATGCCTCCCTTGGAGGTGATCTTCTTGCCGCCTTCCAAGTTGCCTGCGGCGCCGACGCCGTCGTTGCCGGCGATCAGGCCACCGCTGGCCTTCTTGTCGGTCGTGCGCTCGGTGCCCGATTCGCTGGTGTGCGTGACGCTGCTGCTCTCCGTCGCCGTGAGCTTGCCTCCTTCTCTCTCGAAGCCCTTCTTGGCGGTGACCGATGTGCCGGAACCGTCGAAGTTGGTCTTCTTGACGGTCTGCGTCTGGGAGGCGCCCTTGGCGCTGAACTCGGTGGCCTTGCTCGTCTCGAGGGCCGACTTCCTGCCGTCCGGAAGCCCGATCTCGGTCTTCTTCGATTCGTCGATCGAGACCTTGCCGGTGAGCGAGACGTTGGTCTTTTTTTCCCTGGAAGTGCGCGCGGTGAGGTTGGCGCTGCTCACCTCCTTTTCGCTCGACTGCGTCGAGGTGACGCCGTGCAGGTCGATCTGCGACGCGTCGCGCCTCTTCTCGACCGTGGCCTTGCCGATCTCGTAGGAAGTGCGCGTGGTGGTGACGTCGCGCTTGAGCGGGTTCTCGTTGTAAGAGTGCAGACCGAGCCCGTTGGTCTCCACCTGCTCGGTCACCTTGCCGCCGGCGCGATTGCGCGCGAGCACGGCCACCAGCTCCTCCCGCTTGCTGCCGGCGTTGCCGATCGCCTGGAGGTCGGCTTCGATCTCCGCTAGATCGCGCTCCACTTCCTTCTTCTTCTTCGCCACCAGAGCCTGTTTCGCGGCGAGTTGCTTCTTCGCCTCTCCTTTTGCCGCCTCGGCCAGCGTCTTGAGCTGGGGCTCCGCTTTCTGCAGTTGCAGTAGCAGGTCGGCCTTCTCCTTGCGCTTTGCCTCGATCTCCGTGCGTAGGTGCAGTGCTTGGGCGCGCAAGTCCGAGGCGTCGTCAGCGGCCCGCGCGCCGCCGCCCCCAGTATTAGACGCGCCGGGTTTCGCCCCGGCACCTCCGCCCGCCGCGGCCGGCCCGGTAGCCATCGGCAGAAAATGCTTGGGCACCGGAAGTTTCAGAGCCTGAAGCAGCGACATGACACAACTCCGGTTTGCGACGTGAAGCCGACTAGAAACTCCCCCGTATGCTATAGCGTATTTCTACACAGAAACCAGCCGCTGCCCGGACGAGAACGGGTTGCGAAAGCGGCGCCTTCGGCATGTGCGCCGGGCGCCAACGATCGAAATGATCGACGGCCTTGTCCGCTCGGATCCACCAAATGCGTTTGTCGTTTCACTTGAGGGACCGAGCCGAAACATAGCGTCACGCCAGCTACAACTGCGGGCCGGCAGACGCGGATTGGAGTTCGTGCCATGGATGGATTGCTACCGACCATAGTTGACATTCACCGGCAGACGCGTTCGTTCGGCATTGACTCGAACCGCCAGGCGAATGGTGCTACCGAGCCGGGCTTTACCAACCCAGAATTTTGAGGCATCTCGAAAGCGGTCACTCGTGAACGTCAGGTGGTGGCCGGGACGCGGTACTGGTTGCCGACAGCTTCATGGCGGTCCCCCACGACCGACAGGTTCACGGCAACGCGATCAGGTCAGTGATGACCCGCCCTCGACCCAAAGCGGAGCAAGGCGTCAGCCATTTGGCTTCCTGAAAGAAGACCGTCAACTTTAGTGACTCAGACGCACCCGCGTCAGCGCACGGATATCAACCGCCTTCCTGAATGGCCGACTGAATTTCTCGCTTCACCGCATCGTAATTTTTCGCCGCGCTATCCCCGGCGGCCAGCGCCTTGTTCAGGACAGCAGGAATCAACCGGATAAGCTTGTCGAGGACGATGAATTCCGGTATCAGCGGCAGGACGCCGGCCATCAGCTCGTCATAGCCTTTCTTGACCTCTTCGATTCTCGCTGCGACTTTCTCGACCTTCTCCTTGCCTTCGTAGATATCGTGGACATCCAACACGGCGGTAATGGCGGCTGCGGCCACGCCGATGCTCTTGGAACCGCCCTTCAATTTCTCGATTGCCTCTTTTCCATGCTCGCTGAGTTCAACGAACTCCCCAGCGTCGCCAGCCACGAATACGACCGTCCCCGTCACCGTCCCCTCGCCAAGGCTTCGGTCGATCACGATGTGAGCCACCATCCCTCCGCCAGCGGCCAACACCTTCACCAGCGTGGCTTCAGGGACGAAGATCGTGGTGAAGACCGACACCGCGATATTGAGTGCCGTTTTGACTTCGGCTTTGGTAACCGCCGATTCGGCCTCCTCGAGCTGCGTCATCAACCGATTGAGCTGAAGCTGGAACTTCTGTGCGAGCTGGAACTTCTTCACTCTCATCACGAATGCCAGAAACGGTGCCAGGAGCTTCGCGAAATCAATCGCGATCAAGGCCTCCAACCGTTCATTGGCCCGCTGGAGCGCGCCAATCCGCAGTGAATAGATGTCATAGGCCGCGAGCAGCTTCTTCGGATCGCCACGACCCAGAACGATCTGATTCCACTCAGAATTGAACACGCCGCGGGCATTCTCGCAGTCCGACCCATCGGCCTCGTACTGAGTGCGCACCTCTGGTGCGAGGTAGGTGAACACGCCGTCGCTGAGGTGCGACTTCCATACGCGGTCGGCCTCTTCGGCGTCCGCCTCCATCGCTTCAATCAGCCTTTCGAAATCCGGGTTGTTGACCAGGGACGCGCCGCTGGGCGCGGGTTGACCCGGTTGGCCTGCCGCGTCCGCCGATTGACCGGATGCCGCCTGGCCAGCGCTCTGAACCGGAGGTGCCGCAGCAACGGCGCTCGTGTATTTGGAAACCTGCACACCAATGCTTGGATGTGCCATCCATTTGTCTTGCGCAGTGGTTTGCTTGCTGTCACCCACAATGAATTCCTGATTTGGTCAGACGCTTCAGGCAATTGCCTTCGCCGCATCCGTCAATCCCCCGGCCAAAAGCGCCTTGAGGTTGGTTTCCACGCCGAACGGGTTCTCGTCCATGTGCGCGATGAGCGGCTCGCTCTTCACGTAATTGATGTACTCCGTAAGGAGTGACTTCGCGTTTTTCAGTTCGGTCTTTCGGGCGCCGTCATCCGCTGCTTTGCTGGCGTTCGCCAACGAATCCGCCAAACGGTGACCCACGTTGTTCAAGACCTCGTCCAGCTTGACCAGACCTTTGTCGATTTCCTGCAGTAGTTCTGGATGTCCATCCGAATAGTGCGTTTGAATCGACTTCTTGAGTGCCATGATTCGCTCGTTGGCTTGACGATGGGTCTGACGCCACGTCTCGGCCGCTTGAGACAACTTTTCGGTCTTGATAGCGGGAGCCACCGTCTTCGCCTCGGCCACGCTCTTACCGGGTCCTCGCTGCGGGAGTGGGAGGTCAAGCGCTTGCAACAGACTCATCGTCACTCTCCAACGTGCGCGAAGCATCTATTGTGCTTCTCTTGAATTTCGAGTGGGTACCGGAATCGGGCATTGGGCGTCTGGGCGAGGTCAAGGGCGGGCGCAGCCCGGCGCAGTGAACCCTTGACGCCGACCGCACGGCGGTGCGCTGCCCTCAGGTCGAATGCGGCATGCTGTCGCATTCGACCTGACAAGCAAGGCGGCGACATGCACGACAAGCTCCTCAAATCAGCGCCGGGTATCAGCGCCCCGTGGTCCGTCAAGTCCGTCGACTTTGATGGGGCGGCCAAGCGGCTGACGGTGCTGATCGACTTCGCGCCCGCTACTCGCGTTGGCGTGCCGGGGCAGCCGGGTGTCCATCCTGTTCGCGACACGGTGGCCAAGGACTACCGGCACCTGAACTTCTTCCAGCACGAGTGCCATCTTCGGGTTCGCACGCCGCGCGTGATGTTGCCCGACGGCTCGGTGCGCCTGGTCGAGCAGGAGTTCGCCGGTCGCCTGGCGGGATTCACGTTGCTGTTCGAGGCGCTAATCCTGATGTTGGCGCAGCGGATACCGTTTGCAGCCGCCGCCCGTATCGTGGACGAGTCGTCGTACCGGGTCATGTGCAGCGACGCACGTATGTCAACTTGTCGAAAATATGCGATCGTCCCGACTTTGGCTGCGCAGTGGACAGTCGATAAACGAGCCGTTCTCGCCGCCGAGCGTGAACTCAAGCAACGGCGGCCGGCCGTGCGTCACTTGCGCAAAGTGGTCGGTGTCGCCCCCGGCGATCGCTACGCGCAGCCGGCTGCCGGCCTGCAGCGTCCATGAGACGGGCAACAACGCGAACCGCACGGTCTCGGCGATGCCCGGCCGCATCAATTGGGCGTGCGCGCGGCGATAGCTGCGGTAGGGCCAGCGCACGTTGTAGCTTGGAGGCGGCGGCGCTTCGGCGCGGTGCAGCAGGCGCAGCAATCCCTCGGTGATGTACCAAGAGCGGCCGTCGGCATCCACCTCCGACAAATACACGAAGATGCCGGCGTCATGCTCGGATGTGGCCACATGCAGCTGTACGACGGCGTGGCCCGACAGTTCGGTCGCCTGCCCGAAAGCTGGCGTCGCGAAGGTCAGCATGCGGTCTTCGCGGCCGTGCCAATCCTTGTAGTA
Source organism: Burkholderiales bacterium (assembly GCA_003152055.1). Lineage (GTDB taxonomy): Bacteria > Pseudomonadota > Gammaproteobacteria > Burkholderiales > Burkholderiaceae_C > Schlegelella_A. Next base: position 3,111 of record PLZH01000236.1, on the reverse strand, counting down.
GTCGGTGATGGCAAGCGCGCCGAGCCGCTCGAAGCGGCTGTGGGCGCCCGTGCCGGTCGTAAAGCTGGCCTGGTATGGGGCCACGGAGGTGTCGGCTGGCGCTTGGGGCGACAGCTGGCCTTCGGGTGCCAGATGCAGCCGCATCAGCGCATCGTGCGGCGGCCAAGTGGTAGCGGCCTGCCACTTCTCGCCGCGCACGTTATGGAAGTGCACCGGCGCCTCGTCGCGGATGCCAGTGTTCATACCCGCCAGGTGCTCGTCGAAGAAGCGCAGCACTTCGCCAAGCACCGAGAACTCGGGCTGCGCTGCGCCGTCGCGCCAAGGCGAGCCGTTGGTACGGGCGCCGTGGTCCCAGGGACCCAGCAGCAGCCGGTTGTCGGGGCCGAGGTTGCTCAGGAAACGCGCGATGCTGCCGTTGACGAAAGCGCTGCCGTCGTACCAGCCCGACACCGACAGGACGTTGACCTGCCTCGGCACGTCGGTCAAGTACCAGTAGGGGCTGAAGGCGCCGCTGTGCAGCGTCGGGTCGTGTGACGCGGCCTCTTCGCGAAAGGCGAATTCGGGCGCCAAGTCGCGCATGCGAAAACTGTCCTTGTGCTGCTCGAGCGCGGCGGCCGCGAGCATGCCATCGGCATCGGCGTCTACCGGCGCGGGGCCGGCATAGCGCTTGTCGTTGAAGTACGGGTAGAGCGTGAGCTTGTCGCGCAGATCGAGGTCGAGCGCGCTAACCAGCGCGTCATAGTTCTCGGTCACCGTCGTGCACTTAATGCCGCCAGGGAACACGTGGTCGGCGTAGGTGTCATGCACCGCGCACAGCGGCGCGATCGCCTTGACGGCAGGGTGGCCGGTGGTGGCCAGAAAGCACGCCGCCGCGCCTAGGTACGAGATGCCGGTCGAACCAATGACGCCGCTCGACCAGGGCTGGGCCACGATCCAATCGGCAATTTCGCGGTGGTCGTCGCGTTCGCGCGGCGAACGAAAGCAGTCGCGCGTGCCGAAGCTCGCGCCGCAGCCGCGCACGTCCACCGTCACCAGCGCGTAGCCGCGCGGCACAAAGAAGTCGCGGTAGATGGCGATGTTGGGTGCGGGCTCCGCCCCCTGGCCCGTAACCTTGAAGCGGCGGTAGTAAGGCGTGAAGATCGCGATGGTGGGCAGGCGCTGCACCGGATCGGCTTGGGGGCCTGCGCGCAGGTACACGTCTAGAGCCAACCGCACGCCATCGCGCATGGTGACGTAGGACGAAGTCGGTGCACCTACCGCAAACGTGGCGGGGCGCCTGTTCAAATATTGGGAGGGAGGGATAAGCCAGGCTTGGCCGGCGTCGTCTCGATCAGACATGAGGCCCTTCGAGTAGAGGAAATGTCACTAAGATGGCCTTGAGGGCATTGTGCCAGCCAAGTTTTTACACCTCAAGGTTCTCGCTCCATGCGTACTTCCCGCCGCGTGCTTCTCGGCTCGCTTGCATCCGTTGCCCTCGTCTTTGCCGGCGGGCCTGCTGCGGCACAGATCTTTCCAGCACGCCCGATCAAGCTGGTGATTCCGCAAGCCCCTGGTTCAGGCGCGGACGTGACAGGTCGCATGCTGGCCGACTTCATGTCCAAGGATCTGAAGCAGTCGGTGGTGATCGACAACAAGCCCGGCGCCAACGGCATCATTGCCTCGCAGGCGGTGCAGCGCGAGCAGCCAGACGGCTACACCGTGCTGCTGACAAGCGTGTCGTTAGTAAGCTTCAACCAGTTCCTTTACAAGAACGTACCCTACGACCCGTTGAAGGACTTCACCTTCGTCGCGCCAGTGGCTAACGCGGGCTTCGTGCTGGTGGCAAGCCTCAACAGCGGCATAAAGTCGTGGGCCGACCTGGTGAAGAAGGCTAAGGCCGAGCCCGACGTGCTCACCTTCTCGAGCGCGGGCGTCGGCAACTCGACGCATCTGTATTCCGAGATGATCGCCTTGCGCTCGGGCATAAAGCTGCGACACGTCCCGTATAAGAGCTCCGGCCCGGCGTTGATGGCGGTGGTGTCGAGCGAAGTCGACCTGATGACCGTGACCACCGCCACCGGGCTGGCCCAGATCAAGGCCGGCAAGGTCGTGGGCCTGGCGCAGTCGGGCGAGAAGCGTTCGCCGCAGCTGGCCGACCTGCCACTGCTGAAGGAATTGGCGCCCGACATTCCGGCGCTGCCGGGCTGGTACGCACTGGTAGGCCCGTCCGACATGGACGCCAAGGTCACGCAGACACTGGCCGCCTCGGTCAACCGCTTCCTGACCGACCCGGTGATCAAGCAGAAGCTGATCGACCAGTTCCTGTTCCCGATCCCGGGCACGCCGGCGGACATTCAGAAGCGCGCGGAGAACGATGCGCGTATCTGGGGTGGCCTGATCCGGGATCTGAAAATCCAGATCGATTGAGCAGAACGACGGTGGACTTCAATCCACCTTCACGACCGAGTTCTTGACGATCTTGCCCCACTTCGCACCTGTAAGGTGGGGGCCGCTCGCTAGTCTCCAAAGCTTGGGGCCCAGACCGGGGCGCGACCTGGAGCAGCATCGGGTCTGGCCGTCCATCAAGAAGTCTTGGCAGCGGCATGAATAGTCTTCTACACCTTCGCCAGCTGCTTGCCTGTGGCTGACCGTACGGTCGCCTGCGGTGTTGTTGTACAAGACTGATGGTGTCTCCAGGCGAACATCGACAAGACTATCCGGGGGGTTTGTACAAGAGTCAGGGGGTGTTTGTACAAGACTAGTCGTCAGCGCCCGGCGCCCGCGTACCGGAGGCCACCGGGCGTTTTTGTCACCCGGTGAGAAATTAGTCAGAAGTTCTGAGAACCTACAGCATTGTAGGGACTCAGAACTGCCGACGAAACGCGATCGACGTAGCTACGGCTTAGTCACCTGTTCTGCAGCGGCAGTCTTAGCTATTCGCAGAACTTCTGACTATTTCCTACTGGCATCGTCGTCCGCAAGCCGCATGGCCCGTGTGGGCTCGAGCAGCTTTTGGTCGGTCCCGCCGCACGCGTCGTCAGGCGTTGGGTCGCCCTGCACATATGGCGGCTTCCCGGAAACGCCAACGGAACGCCGAAGGCCGGCAGCCGGTAGAGTCGAGATGTGGCGCGG
>PLZH01000232.1 GCA_003152055.1 Burkholderiales bacterium | reverse complement strand
AGAAGTTCGTCGGCGGCCTGCTCCTGCCCGGCGACGAGACCGGCGACTGCTTCAAGTTCACGCAGCGCCTGGCGGTGCTTGCCGCCGAGCGTGGCGTCGCGTTCCGCTTCACGACGCCGGTGCGCGGCATCGTTCGTAAGGGCGACCGCGTCGAAGGCGTCGCGACCGCGAGCGATACGCTTGTCGCCGATGCCTATCTGGTCGCTCTGGGCAGCTATTCGCCTTTGATTCTGAGGCCGATCGGCATCCGCATTCCGGTCTATCCGGTCAAGGGCTACTCGATCACCGTGCCGATCGTCGATGCCTCAGGCGCGCCCGAATCGACGGTGATGGACGAGACTCACAAGGTCGCCTTGACGCGATTGGGCGATCGCATCCGCGTCGGCGGCACGGCCGAGCTCGCCGGCTACACGCTGAAGCTGCACGAGGCGCGCCGGAATACGCTCACTCATGTCGTGAGCGATCTGTTTCCGAAAGNNGATCGGGCCGACGCCGCTCGCCAACTTCTTCCTCGCCACCGGTCACGGCACGCGCGGCTGGACGATGGCCGCGGGCACCGGCCGCGTCATGGCCGACGTCATGTCCGGCCGCAGTTCCGGGATCGACCTGGAAGGTCTGACGATCGATCGCTACTCGCGCGCGAGGCGTTGAAATCTTCTATCAGCGGGCGTCGCCGAAGGCGGATGCCGGAGCGTCGGGCCAGTGGTGCGCCTGCAGGGCAGGGTGCGCGGCTTCGTAGCCGAGGGCCATGAGGTCCGTAGATTCGCCTGCCGCGGAGCTTGCCTCAGCGGCCGAGCGGACGCCAGCGTAGTACCAGCGCCTCACGTCTTCAACCCACTCGGCATCGTTCGTCATGGTGATCTCCCGGTTCGCTTGGCTCGTTCATTGCAGTCGGCACTGTCGATCCGGCGCGATGGACTGAATATCGGCCAATCCATCGATGTTCGGTAGGAGACAACCTACTGCCGATCGCCGTGGCCGCCAATTTAGTCGCGGCTGATGACGGATTGGCGACGTACGGCCGTTGCGCCTGCGGGCAGCGGTCGGGATCCGAAACGGGGCCCCTCGACCGCAGTAGGATCGGTCCCGTGAAAAGCATCGAGCCGATCCGCGAACGCCTCCAGGGCACCGGCGCCGGTGCCGTCATCGGCGGCGCGCTCGGCGCGGTCGTTGGCAACAACGTCGAACGCGACCCGCCTCGACGCCATCTCCTTCCATCGCGTCTGACGATGGGCCGTCTCTCGCCTCAACCCTGATGGCGATGTCCGCGATCCGGGTTGGCACTGGGGGCTGGACTTTCGAGCCCTGGCGAGACAACTTCTACCCCAAGGGCCTCGCGCACAGCCGCGAACTCGAATACGCAAGCCGCAAGCTCACAGCCATCGAAATCAATGCGACTTACTACCGCTTGCAGAAGCCCGAGAGCTTCGCCAAGTGGCGCGAGACGACGCCGGAAGGGTTCGTCTTCAGCGTCAAGGCTTCGCAGTACTCGACGAACCGCAAGGTGCTCGGCGAGGCCGGCGAATCGATCGAGCGTTTCCTGGCAAGCGGCCTGAGCGAACTGGGCGACAAGCTCGGGCCCATCGTCTGGCAGTTCGCGACAACCAAGGTCTTCGATCACAACGACTTCGGCGCCTTTCTCGGTCTGCTGCCGGCCAGGCTCGGGGCGCTGAAGCTGCGCCATGCGGTCGAGGTTCGCCACCCGAGTTTCATGACACCCGAGTTCGTCGCTCTGGCGCGGTGGCACAAGGTCGCCATCGTGTTCGCGGATTCTGACGACTATCCCTCATTCGCCGACGCAAGTACGGACTTCGTCTACGCGCGCCTCATGAAGACCGAGTCGCAGCACGCAACCGGCTATTCGCCGCGACGCATCGCCTTCTGGGCCAACTGCGCGAAGGAGTGGGCGGCGGGGGGCGAACCCGGCGACCTACCTCGCGTCGAAGCGGCTTCGAGCGCATGCGCCGAGCCGCGCGACGTCTTTTTCTTTTTCATCAGCGGCGCCAAGGAACGCGCTCCGGCCGCGGCGATGGCGACGCTCGATCGACTCGGGCTCGCCCCTTCGCCGGGCTGAGTCCATCGCTCATGAGAAAGGGCCTCGCGCGACGCCCGCTGAGGGCAACGCGCAAGGCCCTCGGCCTCCTGGAAGGCGTCTATAAGCCTCGATTACGCCCGAACAGGAAGGACGCGATGGCGAGGATGATGAAGACGACGAAGAGGATCTTGGCGATGCCTGCGGCACCGGCGGCAATGCCGCCGAAGCCGAACAGCGCCGCGATCAGAGCGATCACGAAAAATACGACGGCATAGTGAAGCATGTGAACTCCTGGTTGAACGCCACGGCCGCGGGATGAAAACGGAGACTTGGCGGTGCCGCCATCTTCGGGCCGCGGTTGCGGCTTCGCGATAGGCGGCGCGGCGGCGGCGTTGTCGGGGGCGTGAGGGACACCCTGTCGGACGGCTCCGACGCCGCCGAAGCGAAGCGCGGCTCATGCCACACTTGACGTTGGCTCATTCGTTGCAGACGTTTTCGATGTCACCCGCTGCCAATGCTTCGGCTTTCCCGGCTCCGGTGCCGGGCACGGCCAACCGCCCGCCGCGTCTGGCGGCTACGATCGTCGTGGTGCGCGACGGCACGAACGGCCTCGAAGTGCTGCTCTCGCGCCGTGCCGAGAACACTGACCACACGAGCGGAGCCTGGGTCTTTCCGGGCGGCATTCTCGATCGCGACGATCGCGCCGCGCACGCCGCCTGCGCTGGCCTCGACGATGCGCAAGCGAGCCGCCGGCTGGGCCTTGACCATGGCGGCCTCGACTTCTGGGTCGCCGCCATCCGCGAGTGCTTCGAGGAATCGGGCCTGCTCTTCGGCTATGCCGCCGAGGGGGGCCTGGTCGATCTCGACGGTGCCGACGCAGCGCGTCTGGCGGCGTGGCGGGGAGCCCTGCATCGTGGCGAGCGGACGATCGCCTCGCTTTGCGAAACCGAAGGCATTCGGCTGGCCGCCGACCGGCTCGTCTATCTGAGCCATTGGCTGACGCCGCTCGGCCGTCCCAAGCGCTACGACACGCGCTTTTTCATCGGAGCCGCGCCGGCGGCGCAGACCGCACTCTTCGATGGCACCGAGATGGTGGAACAGCTCTGGATCGCGCCGGCCGAAGCGCTCGCGCGAACCGGCTCGCTCAAGCTCCTGACGCCGACGCAGAAGACGCTCGAGACGATTTCGCATTTCGCCGATGCGGCGTCGCTCATGGCCTGGGCCGCGGCGCCGCGCGCCGTGTCGCTGACGATGCCGCGCGTGGCCACCGGAAGCGAAGGCCTGCAGCCGGTCCTGCCCGAGGCGCCGGCCTGGGCCGAACTCGGTCGTATCGATCCGGCCGGCCATGGCCATGCGTCGTACGAGATCGTTGCCGATCGCGCCGTGCGTCTGTCGGACCGCGTCATCCGCGTCACGGCTGGCAATGGCAGCGTCATGACCGGGCCGGGCACGAACACCTATCTCATCGGCGGTGGGCGGGTCAACGAATGGGCGGTCATCGATCCGGGGCCGGCCATCGACGCGCACGTCGACGCGATCGTCGCTGCGGCGCCCGGCCCGATCCGCTGGATCTTCGCGACGCACACGCACATCGACCATTCGCCAGCCACCGTTGCGCTGAAGCGCCGCACCGGCGCGACCGTGCACGGCCTGGCGCCCGCGCATCGCGAATGGCAGGACGCGACCTTCGCCGCCGATGTCACGCTCCATGGCGGCGAGCGCATCGCGATCGCGCCGGCGACAACGCTCGCCGCGATCCACACGCCGGGGCACGCGTCGAACCACCTCTGCTATCTGCTTGAAGAAGAGAAGACGCTCTTCACCGGCGATCACGTGATGCAGCAATCGACCGTCGTCATCAACCCGCCCGACGGCGACATGCGTGCCTACGTCGCCTCGCTGCGATCGTTGCTCGATCTCGATCTCGAATGGCTCGCGCCCGGCCACGGCTTTCTCATGGCGGAGCCGCGCCAGGCGATGCAGGCGATCATCGAGCACCGCCTGGCGCGCGAAGCCAAGGTCCTCGCCGCCTTGCGGAATCTCGGCCCCGCGACGGCCGATGCCCTGCTTGCGCGCGTCTATGCGGATGTGCCGGCGCGGCTGCATCCGGTGGCGATGCGCTCGCTGACGGCGCATCTTCTGAAGCTGCGCGATGACGGACTGGCGCAGGCCGAGGCCGGGACGTGGGCACTGTCGATCAACGCCACGCCGCCCGGCGCGAAGCACTGAGCCGGTGGCCTTTGCCTGCGGGCGCCTGAATCAGCAGGCCTCGTACTTTCNNGGCTGTTCGAGAGCTTCTCGAAGGCTTCTCGGGCGGCGGCATTGCCGTGCAAGGCGCCCGCGAGTACAGCGGGCACCGGCAAAGGCGGCTTCGAATCGTTCTTGCGCCCTACCGTCTTCCTGGCGGCGCCTTGCGCCGAAGCGGCAACGGCGAGCTTGACGAGACGAACGAGCTCACGCCGCGGCGGCAGATCGGCGGTGCTCGCGATGCGGCCGAACTGGTGCCCATCGCGTCGTCATCCTTGCCGCGGTCCGCGACCCCGCGGCCCTGCCAGAAGTCGAAGGCGCAGTGCTGCCTGAAGGTGGCCATGTGGGCGAGGATCCGGCCGTCGACAGTGAAGAAGGGCATGCCCCATTTGATCGTCTCGACGGCGCTGGAGCAGCCGGTGTGAACCACCTGGCGCAACGCCTGGAGCACCTGCCAGGCGAAGGGTGTCGCGCGCTCGATGTAGGCGTCGACCCGCGGGTCGGTCGTGGCCATGCCTCGCCCCTTCTCGCCTCGTTTCGTGTCAGCGCAGAAAGCCGACGCCTAACCCCGAGAGCTCTTCGATCGCCGCCGGCGCGAAGCCCCAGTCGTGCAAGGCGGCGTGGCCGCCGGCACCACGCTCGGGCGGTGGCCGCCGGGCCGCGCCGGGCGTTCGCGCGAAGCGCGGTGCTGGCGCCGGCTGCGCGATGCCGCCGATCTCGATCGTGCCGTTTCGCGCCAGGCGATGCGTGTCCCGGCGCGATTCCGTGAACGTGAGCACCGGCGCGAAACAGGCGTCGGAGCCTTCGAACGCGACGCACCAATCGTCGCGCGTACGCGAAGCGAAGCGTTCCGCGAAGCGCTGGCGCAACACCGGCCAGCCGGCGCGGTCGTGCTGTGCCGGCAAGGTGGTGGCGTCGAGGCTGAGACGCTCGAGCAGCTCGGCGTAGAACTTCGGCTCGATCGCGCCGATCGCGACGTGCTTGCCGTCCCGGGTCGCGTACGTGTCGTACCAGGGGGCACCCGAATCGAGCACGTTTTCGCCGCGCGCCTCGCTCCATTGGCCGGCGGCGAGCATGCCGGCAAACATCGTCGCGAGCAGCGATGCGCCGTCGATCATCGCCGCGTCGACGACCTGGCCGCGCCCGCTCGTTCGCGCCTCGATGACACCGCAGGCGATGCCGAACGCGAGCAGCATGCCGCCACCGCCGAAATCGCCGACGAGGTTGAGCGGCGGCACGGGTGCCTCGCCGGCCCGGCCGATGGCGTGCAGCACCCCGGACAGCGCGATGTAGTCGATGTCGTGACCGGCGCGGGCGGCCAGCGGCCCCTCCTGGCCCCAGCCCGTCATGCGGCCGTAGACCAGACGTGGGTTGCGCGCCAGCATCGCCTCGGGCCCGAGACCGAGCCGCTCCATCACGCCAGGGCGAAAGCCCTCGACGATCGCATCAGCCTTCTCGGCCAGACGCAGCGCCGCCTCGGCGCCGTGCTCGCTCTTCAGGTCGAGAGTTACCGAGCGGCGGCCGCGCAGCATGACGTCGAACCTGCGCTCGCGGCCGAAGCCAAGCCGCGAGTCGGTCAGGCGGTCGACCAGCAGCACGTCGGCGCCCATGTCGGCGAGCATCATCGCGCCAAAGGGCCCGGGACCGATCGCTTCGAACTCGAGGACGCGCAAACCGGCCAGAGGACCCATGGCGGGCGATGATATCGAGCGAGCCGGCACAGCCAGTGCCCACGCCCGGCCAGCCGGCGGATCGCCTCGAGCGGACGGGCGTGCGTCTCGGCTGGGCGGAGGCGAAAGCGCGTGCGGCGCTACATGCTGCGCCGGTACTGCCCGCCGACCTCGAACAGCGCGTCCGTGATCTGCCCGAGCGAGCAGACGCGAACCGCATCCATCAGCACCTCGAATACGTTGGCGCTGGCGATCACCGCGTCTTTCAGTCGCTGAAGCATCGCCGGTGTCTCGTTCGCGTGGCGGCCGTGGAAGTCTGCCAGGCGGCTCAGCTGGCTCTGCTTTTCCTCTTCGGTCGAACGCTGCAGCTCGATGTGCGCAGGCACCAGCTCGCCATGCGGATTCCTGAACGTATTGACGCCGATGATGGGGTACTCGCCCGAGTGCTTCTGCATCTCGTAGTGCATCGACTCTTCCTGGATCTTGCCGCGCTGGTAGCCCGTCTCCATTGCGCCGAGAACGCCGCCGCGCTCGGCGATCTTCTCGAACTCCGAGAGCACGGCCTCTTCGACCAGCTCGGTCAGCTCGTCGACGATGAAGGCGCCCTGGTTCGGATTCTCGTTTTTCGCCAGTCCCCACTCGCGATTGATGATGAGCTGGATCGCCATGGCGCGGCGGACGCTGTCTTCGGTCGGCGTCGTGATGGCTTCGTCGAAGGCGTTGGTGTGCAGGCTGTTGCAGTTGTCGTAGATCGCGATCAGCGCCTGCAGGGTCGTGCGGATGTCGTTGAACTGCACTTCCTGCGCGTGCAACGAGCGGCCGCTCGTCTGCACGTGGTACTTGAGCTTCTGGCTGCGCTCGTTGGCGCCGTAGAGATCGCGCATCGCCACCGCCCAGATGCGCCGCGCGACGCGGCCCATGACGGTGTATTCCGGGTCCATCCCGTTGGAGAAGAAAAAGCTGAGGTTGGGCGCGAAGTCGTCGACCTTCATGCCGCGTGCGAGATACGC
>PLZH01000188.1:2032-5716 GCA_003152055.1 Burkholderiales bacterium | reverse complement strand
ACGAATTGCGTCAGCGATCGGGGCCCCCGCGCGCCGACACGCAAGTGCAGACTGGAAGGGTCGATCCGGCCGGGCATACTCGGTGCCTGAAGTGTCGGAGCCGGCGCGCCGATTGCCGGCAGCGTTCATCCCGTCCGTCTTGTCGTCCCCGGAGAACCCATGCTCTTGTCCAGCTCGAAGCACCATCCGGATGCCGGTTGCCCCGGGTTGCCCGATTTCGCGCGGGGCGCCTGAGCCGATGGCCAGGCGCCCCGACATCGACGGCCGCATGTGGATCGAAGCGGTCGAGCTGCTCGGCCAGGCCGAGCGGCTGCATCGCCAGTTCTTCCACCTCGCCGTCGCCACGCCGGCCGCCTGGGAGCCGCCGGTCGACGTCTTCGAGGACGAGCGCGAGCTGGTCATCATCGTCGCCATGCCCGGGGTCGCCGCCGACCGGGTTCAGGTCGTTCAGGACGACGGCGCGCTCGTCGTGCGCGGCACGCGGCCCCTGCCGTTCGGCGGCTCCGGCCATCGGGTGCGCCAACTCGAAATTCCATACGGCGCCTTCGAGCGGCGCCTGCCGCTGCCCGCCGGCAGCTTCGAGGTCGGCACGCCGGAGCTAGCGCAGGGCTGCCTGACGCTGCGCCTGCGCCGGCTCGGAGGCCGTGCATGAACGCGCCCGCAGACGGCGATCCGATCGTCGCCGCGTCGCCGCCGACCGCAAGCCGGCCCCTGCCAGACGACGCGCTCGTCGTGCTCGGGGTGCGCGGCATCGTGCTGTTCCCGGACACCCTGCTGCCCATCGCCATCGGCCGCGAGCGCTCGCAAGCGGCGGTTCAGGAGGCGGTGCGCCTCGAAAAACCGATTGCGGTGCTGTTGCAGAGCAAGCCTGAAGTGGAGACGCCCGGCCCGGAGGAGTTGCACTGGGTCGGCACCAGCGCCGCCGTGCTGCGCTACGTGACGACGCCCGACGGCGGCCACCACGCCGTCGTCCGAGGTCTGCGGCGCTTTCGCGTGCTCGAGTTCGTCGAGGGCTGGCCCTTCCCCGTCGTGCGCGTGCAGTACATCGACGACGCCGACCGCAGCGGCGCCGAGATCGAGGGCCGGGCGCGGGCGCTGAAGGAACGCGCGCTCGAGACGCTGCAGCTGCTGCCGCAGGTTCCGGCGGAGATGGCGGTGGCGCTCCAGGGCATGGACGACGCGGCGCAGCTCGCCAACGTCATCTCCAGCGTGCTCGACGTGCCGCCCGAGGAAAAACAGTCGCTGCTCGAGACCTTCGACCTGAAATCGCGGCTCGACCGCCTGCTCGCCGCCGTGACGCACCGCATGGAGGTGCTGAAGGTGTCGCGCGACGTCACCGACCGCACGCGCGAGTCGATCGGCAACGTCAACCGGCAGCACCTGCTGCGCGAGCAGATGCGCACGATCCAGAAGGAGCTCGGCGAGGGCGACGAGAGCCGGGCGGAGATCGACGAGCTCGACGCCGCGATCACGAAGGCGAACATGCCCGAGGAGGTCGAGAAGGCGGCGCGCAAGGAGCTGAAGCGCCTCGAGCGCATGCCCGAGGTGGCAGGCGAGTACTCGATGGTGCGAACCTACCTCGACTGGCTTGTCGAGCTGCCGTGGAGCGACCCACCCGAGGCGGCGATCGACATCGCCGAGGCGCGCCGCATCCTCGACGAAGACCACTACGGCCTCCAGAAGATCAAGCGCCGCATCCTCGAGCATCTGGCGGTGCACAAGCTCAACCCGCGCGGCAAGAGTCCGATCCTGTGCTTCGCCGGGCCGCCCGGCGTCGGCAAGACCTCGCTCGGCCAGAGCATCGCCAGGGCGACCGGCCGCAAGTTCGCGCGCGTCAGTCTCGGCGGCGTCCACGACGAGGCCGAGATCCGCGGCCANNCGCCGCACCTACATCGGCGCGCTGCCCGGCAACATCATCCAGAGCCTGCGCAAGGCCGGCACCCGGCACTGCGTGATGATGCTCGACGAGGTCGACAAGCTCGGCGCCGGCGGCTTCCACGGCGACCCGGCGTCGGCGCTGCTCGAGGTGCTCGATCCGGAGCAGAACGCGACCTTCCGCGACACCTACCTCGCCGTGCCGTTCGACCTCTCGAAGGTAATGTTCGTTTGCACGGCCAACGTGCTCGACACCATTCCCGGGCCGCTGCGTGACCGCATGGAGATCATCCAGCTGCCCGGCTACACGGCCCAGGAAAAACTGCAGATCGCGCGCCGCTATCTCGTGCCGCGCCAGCTCGAGGCCACGGGCCTCAGTCCCGGGCAGTGCGAGATCACCGACGCGGCGTTGGCCGCCATCGTCGCCGACTACACGCGCGAGGCCGGCGTGCGCAACCTCGAGCGCGAGATCGGCGGCGTCTGCCGGCACGTCGCCGTGCGCATCACCGAAGGCGAGGTCGAGCGCATGACCGTCGACGCCGGCGACCTGCACGCGATCCTCGGCGCCAAGCGCTTCGAGGCCGAGGTGGCGATGCGCGCCGGCCTGCCCGGCGTCGCCACCGGCCTGGCGTGGACGCCGTTCGGCGGCGACATCCTCTTCATCGAGGCAGCCCGCACGCCGGGCAGCGGCCGCCTGATCCTCACCGGCCAGCTCGGCGAGGTCATGAAGGAGAGCGCGCAGGCGGCGCTGTCCCTGGTCAAGGCACGGTCGGCCTCTCTGGGCATCGCTGCTGAGGGCTTCGAGAAGGTCGACATCCACGTCCACGTGCCGGCTGGTGCGACGCCGAAGGACGGACCGAGCGCCGGCGTCGCAATGGTGGTGGCGCTGACGTCACTCCTGACGCAGCGGCCGGTGCGCAGCGACGTCGCCATGACGGGCGAGATCAGCCTGCGTGGCCTCGTCCTGCCGATCGGCGGCGTCAAGGANNAAGGTGCTGGCGGCGCTGCGCGCGGGCATCGCGACGGTGATGCTGCCGGCGCGCAACCAGCGCGACCTCGAGGACATTCCCGCCGACGCGCGCGAGCAGATCCATATCGAGTGGCTGGAGACGATCGACGACGCCATCCGCGTGGCGCTCGAGCCGGCGGTGGCGACATCGGCGGCGGCCGTCGCCGCCTGAGTCGCTCACCACCGCCCTTGCCGCGGCTCTATTTTTCGCAGCAGCCCTGCCCTACTCGCAGGTCGCCGAGCCGGCTGGCCCGATCGGACCTGGCGCGACACGAGCGCGACCGCGCTGCAAGCCGGTTGCAACCATGAAACCGCTTCGGCCGCCGTTGCAACACATAGAGCAGCTCACTGCTGCACTGCTGCCAGAGGTGAAAGGGCCACAGGGCCCGCGCCGTTCCTCAGATCGCGTCGCGCTTCGAGCCCTTCGCACTGTCCAGAAAGATGGCCCTAACGCTTGGGCAATTCATTCCTTTCTGGCTGCACGCCCCTGCCGGTGCGAAGACGAATGCGGGAGGCTCGTCGGAATGAGGCGGCAGGGCTGCACAGGCGGTCAGGTGGCGAGCCCTTGTTGGATGAGGGTTAACCCTTACATGTGATAGTCTAGGCAGCGTAGGAGGTGCCATGTCCAAATTGCTCGAACTCATCAAAGCTCTGAAACCTAGCACCGAACCGCAGCGCGTCCGCGACGAGGCATACCTCGCCGAATCGGTCGACATTTATGATCTCGAACGTCGCATGCGCGAGATCGATTGCCGCGGCCAGAACGGCTCAGGCAGCTTCTGGCTGGGGCTGTGTTGAGG
>PLZH01000188.1:0-1987 GCA_003152055.1 Burkholderiales bacterium | reverse complement strand
GTGCTTGGGTCCACTCGCGAGACGCGTCTGACATGGGTGTCGGTTTCCCTTCAATCTGTCACGGGTGGAGGAGCGATCGCGGCGAAGTACCCAGAGCCGTCGACCTTCGTCGAGGCCCTGTTCGTAGTCCTGGTCGAGCACCGAGAAGCGGTCGAGGAAAATATTGAGCGACGCCGGGATGCGAATGCATCCCTTCGACTGCGCCGTGCCCAGGCGCCGCTCGAGCTGGTCTGGGTCGGTGGCGTGCATCTGCAATCGCGCCTGGATCACGGCGTGATCGCCCAGCCTTTGGGCGCTGCTACCCACCCGAAATCGAAGACCCTGAAGCCCTTGCGTCCGGGCCGTCCGGTCTCGGAAGCCGAGGTCCTTCTCGCCTTGACGGACGTCAAAGTCCGCTCGCGCTGCATTCCTAGACTGGCTCGGTCGGCTGGTGCTTCGTGCCGCCGACTTCAAAACCGCTGAAGGAGCAACCTCAATGAATGCACTAACCCGTTTCGATCGCTCCGACGATCTCTTTCCCGAGATGTTTCGCCGCTTCGCGCGATCTGCCCCGTTGGCGGATGTCGCGCCGACCGATATCCGGATCGACGTCACCGAGAACGACAAGGACTACCAGGTTCGCGCCGAGATCCCGGGCGCCAAGAAGGAAGACATCCGCGTCACCGTCGACGGCAACTTCGTGTCGATCAGCACCGAAGTCAAGAAAGAAAAGGAAGAGAAGTCGGGCGGCCGCGTCCTTGTCCGCGAGACGTGCTACGGCAGCGCGTCGCGCGGCTTCTCGCTCGCGCACGAGGTCGACAGCAAGGCCGTCGTTGCCAAGCTCGACGACGGAATCCTGAAGCTCACGCTGCCCAAGCTGGAAGGCGCTGCGGCGCGCGCCATCACCGTCCAGTAACGCATTGCGGGGGAACGATTCGACCCGGGCAAAGACCCCGGGTCGACTCGAGCCGCCTGGTCACACACTTGAAAGGATTCGATCATGAGGACTGACAGCGATCTGAAGCGAGAGGTCGTCGCGGAACTGAACTGGGAGCCGGCCGTGAATGCGACGGCGATCGGCGTCGGCGTCAAGGACGGCGTGGTGACCCTGACCGGACACATCGACACCTACGCGGAAAAGGAAGCCGCCGCACGCGCCGTTCGGCGCCTGCAGGGGATCAAGGCCATCGCCCTCGAGCTGGACGTGAAGCTTTCGCCACAGCACCAGCGAAGCGACACCGACATCGCCGCCAGCGCGGAGACGGCGCTGAAGTGGAACACGTCGGTCTCGGTCGATGCGATCCGCTTGACGGTGGATCATGGCTGGGTCACGCTGCAAGGTGAGGTCGAATGGGACTTCCAGCGGCGCAGCGCGGAGAACGCGATTCGTCCTCTGGTGGGCGTCGTCGGCATCGCCGACGAGATCAAGCTTCGCGTCAAACCGCAAGCGGCGGACCTGGCCAAGAAGATCGAAGAAGCACTCGCACGTCAGGCGCTTCGCGAGTCGAAGCAGATCCAGATCAGCGTCGACGGCACGACCGTGAAGCTGACCGGCGGGGTGCACTCGTGGCACGAGCGCGAAGCCGTCGCGGGAGTGGCGTGGGCCGCCCCAGGCGTGCGTGCAGTCATCAACGAGTTGACCATCGCCTGACGTCTTTGCCGAACCGTCGTGGCAAGACCGAGCGAGAGTCTCTGCTCACGTCATCGAGTATTTCACTAAAGGAAGCCTTGATCGCCTGTCGGCTGGATGATCGGCGCTCACCGCCCCGCCCTCGCCTCCCAGAACTTCTTGACCGCCTTCATGCGCCTTTTCTCCTCGGTCTTGACGTAGACCGTGGTCGTCGCCAGCGACGCGTGGCCGAGGTTTTGCTGAACGATCGCCCAGAGTAGGAACCGCTCGGCTTCCTTGCTGTCGGGTTCATTTCATCGTGACACTTTTGACCTGTTCATCTTGTCATCGGCTGGTCCTCCTGGTGCCTGATGTTCCAAGGTTTCCTGAAAAGCACTC
>PLZH01000300.1 GCA_003152055.1 Burkholderiales bacterium | reverse complement strand
GAGTGCGCCCTGCCGGGCGCACCACAAGAAAGGGCCGGTTTGCACCGGCCCTTTTTTTCATGAGCCTGGAGCAGTCCAGGCATCGTCGCCGGATCACACGCACGCCGCCATCACCTGCGCGACCGCCGCGGTGAGCTTCTTTCCATACGGTACGTGCAGGAACTCGTTCGGGCCGTGCGCATTGCTCTTCGGGCCGAGCACGCCACAGACCATCATCTGCGCCTTCGGGAAGCTCTTCTGCAGCATGCTCATGAGCGGAATCGTGCCGCCCTGGCCGACGTAGCCGCAGGGCGCGCCGAAGTGCGCGTTGGATGCGGCGTCGAGCGCCGACTGCAACCACGGCGCCAGGGCCGGGGCGTTCCATCCGGTCGCGCCCGCGGCGCCGACACGACCGTCGGCGTTGAACGTGACCTTCGCGTTGTAGGGCGCGTTGTCTTCGAGCAGCGCCTTCAGCATCGTGGCCGCGACGTTGCCGTCGACGAGCGGCGGCGTGCGCAGGCTCAGCTTGAACGCGGTGTAAGGGCGCAGCACGTTGCCCGCATCCCTGAGGGCCGGCATGCCCTCGGCGCCGGTGACCGAAAGGGTCGGTCGCCAGGTGCGGTTGATGAGCGCTTCGACCGGATCGGTCGTCGTCGGCAGGGTCGGGCCGCCATCGGCGCCGCAGGCCCAGGGGAAGCGCTTCCAGACCTCGTCGCCAAGGATCTTCGCCGTCGCCTTCGCCTGCTCGATGCGCTCGGCCGGGATGGCGCAATGCAGGCTCTCGGGCAGCAGACGCCCGGTCTTCGAATCCTCGATCCGGTCGAGCACCTGGCGCAGGATGCGAAAGCTCGACGGCACGAGCCCGCTCGCATCGCCCGAGTGAACGCCTTCGCTCAGGATCTCGACCTTGAGCGTGCCGCTGACGACGCCGCGCAAGCTCGTCGTCAGCCAGAGCTGGTCGTAGTTGCCGGCGCCGCTGTCGAGGCAGACGACGAGGCCGACCTTGCCGAGCCGAGCCTTCAAGGCATCGATGTAGAACGGCAGGTCGGGCGAGCCGCTTTCCTCGCAGGTCTCGACGATGCCGACGCAGCGCGGCCGGGCGATACCCTGCCGGTCGAGCGCCTGGATCGCGGTGATCGCGGCATAGATCGCATAGCCGTCGTCGGCACCGCCGCGGCCGTAGAGACGGCCATCTTCGTAGCGCGGCGTCCAGGGGCCGAAGCCGCTCTTCCAGCCATTGAACTCGGGCTGCTTGTCGAGGTGGCCGTAGAGGCAGATCGTCGCGGCGCCGGCGTCGTTGCCGCCGGGCCGGCTTGCCGGCACGTCGAAGAAGATGACGGGCGTGCGGCCTTCGAGGCGAATCACCTCGAGCTTCAGCCCGGCGACGTTCTGCTTCTCGACCCACGCCGCCGCGTCGCGCACGACGTGGTCGATGAAGCCGTGCTGGGCCCAATCGGGGTCGAACATCGGGCTTTTCGCAGGCACGGCGATGTAGTTGGTGAGGGCGGGAACGATCTCGTCGTCCCACACCCGCCCGGCAAAGCGGCCGAGGGCTTCGGCTTCGTCGGCCTGCACCGGCATATGGGGATCGCGTGCGTTCATCGCGGGCTCCTGGAATGCGAAAGAGGCAGTGTATCGAGCCAGCCCCCGAGAACGGATAACACCTCGGCCTGCTCGGATTCGTTGAAGATCTCGTGAAAGAGCGGCGCGAAGACGCGCGTCGTGACGACACCCTTCGGCGCCGCCGCCGCGAACGCGGCGCTGCCGGCCGGCACGACGAGACGGTCGGCGCCGGCGTAGAGCAGCAGGGTCGGCACCGTCCAGCGCGGCGCGAGCGCGCGCACGGCGGCGCCGGCGTCGACGATGAAGCGGGCCAGGCGCGGCGCGATGCGGTCGTGGACGAGCGGATCGGCCTCGTAGGCGGCAACCACCGCCGCGTCACGCGAGATCCAGCGCGGGCTCAGGCCGTTGCCGACGCCGAGGTTCGGCGCGATCGGCCCGAGCACCGCGAGCATCGCTTTCTGCACCGCGTTCATGCCGGCGTCGAGCGCCGGCGACGACAAGACGAGCGCATCGACCGGCCGCGACCACGCCGCCGCCGGCGCCAGCGCCCCGGCGACGAAGCGCGCCGCGACCAGCCCGCCCATGCTGTGCCCGAGCAGGACGAGCGGGCCGGGATGCTCGACGCGAACCGCATCGATCACGCGGGCCAGATCGACGAGCAGATCGTCCGCGCTGCGCAAGCGCCCACGCTCGCCGCCGCTCCGGCCATGGCCGCGCTGGTCGTAGCCGACGACGCGCCAGCCGCGCGCGACGATAAAGTCGGCGACGTGCGCATACCGGCCGATGTGCTCGCCCAGGCCGTGGACGACGACAATCGTTCCTCGCGCCTCGGCCAGCGGCCACTCCCGGCCGCGCAGCGCCAGCCCGTCATTCGTCTCGAGCGACTTGTCTTCCACTTCACCCTCCGACGCCATGAACGACCACAGCGAATTCTTCGAACTCTCGCACGACGACGGTGTCGCGCACATGAAACTCAACCGCCCGGAGCGCATGAACACCATGACGCTCGACTTCTTCCCCGACGTGCGCGACGCCGTGCGGCGCCTGAGCGACGAAGGCGCGACACGCGCCCTCGTCATCTCGTCGACCGGCAAGCACTTCTGCGCCGGCATGGCGCTTGACGTCTTCGCCAGCGACCCGGCCGCGCTCGGCGTGAAGTCCGCACGCGACCGGCTCGCCTTCCAGGAGTCGTTGAAAAGACTCATGGATTGCTTCACCGCCCTCGACGAAGCGCGCTTTCCGGTCATCTGCGCCATCCAGGGCGGCTGCGTCGGCGGCGGCCTTGACCTGGCGACGGCCTGCGACATCCGCCTGTGCAGCGCCGACGCGTTCTTTACCGTCCAGGAGATCACGATCGGCATGGTCGCCGATCTCGGCACGATGCAGCGCCTGCCGAAGATCGTGCCTCAAGGCGTCGCCCGCGAGATGGCGTACACGGGCGAGCGGATGAGCGCCGAGCGCGCGCTCGCGGTCGACCTCGTCAACGCCGTGCTGCCCGACGCAGCGGCGCTGCTCGATCGGGCGATGACGCTGGCAAGAACCATCGCGTCGAAATCACCGCTCGCCATCGCCGGCACCAAGCTCGCCCTCAACCACGCGCGCGATCATTCGACCGCCTCGGCATTGCATCAGATGACGCTGTTGCAGAGCGCGATCTTCGACAGCGGCGAGATCGCGACGGCGATTGCGGGGTGGAAGGCGAAGCGGGCGGCGGAGTTCGAGGCATTGGCGGCAGTGGCGAAGGTCTGAAATGCTGCGCACCGATCGTCGCGGATGCCGCACCTGGAACCCGGCCGTCTGAAATCGGGCGAAACCGGACCATCCGTCGTCGTAGAACCCACGTTCGGCCGCGGAACCAAGAATGCTTCATCCTGAGCTGTTCCATCGAGAAGCAGGAGTCGGCCCAGGGGTCGTATGCATTCACTCGAATGCGAGCACTTCGGGCCAATGGCGCGGGCTCATCGATCTGCTGGCACCCAGGTTCCACGTCCTCGCGCCGGACTCCTATGGCTCAGGCAAGAGCCCCGAATGGCCTTCAGCCGAGGTCATTGCCCTGCGCGACGAGGTCGCGTTGATCGAACCGGTTCTCGCCAGAGCAGGCTCGCCGCTGGCATTGGTGGGTCATTCCTACGGTGCCGCGGTTGCACTCATTGCGGCCCTCACCCACCCTGGACGCATTCGAGCCATGGCCCTGTACGAACCAACGTTGTTCGCGCTCCTCGATGCAGAAGTTTCCCCTCCGAACGAAGCGGACGGAATCCGAAATGCCGTCTCGCGCGCCGGCGTCGAACTCGACAATGGAGACCAGGGCGCGGCGGCCGAGCAGTTCATGGACTATTGGATGGGAAGCGGCAGCTGGAAGCAGACTCCGGAGAGCCGCAAGGCTCCCATCGCCGGCTCCGTTGTGAACGTGCGCCGCTGGGCGCATGCACTGTTCATGGAGCCGACGCCACTGACGGCGTTCCGCGCGCTAGACGTTCCCGTTCTGTACATGGTGGGCAAGAATTCAACTCCCTCGGCCAAAGGCGTGGCTCGGCTCTTGACGACGACGCTGCCGCATGTGGAAGTGCTCGAGTTCGATGAACTGAGTCACATGGGCCCGATCACGCATCCAGGGCCGGTCAATGAAGCAATCGCGCGATTCCTCGAACGGGCCTGACCTCGTCGAGCGGACCCATACACAATCTTCCGATTGACCAAGGAGTCCCCAGGTGAATCGCATCCGACCCCAGAAGTTCGTCCACGTCGTCTACCGGACTCGACAGTTCGAGAAGATGCTCGCCTGGTATTCGACCGTCTTTGACGCCAAGGTGCAACATCAGGATCCGGCGCTGGCCTTCCTGACCTACGACGACGAGCATCATCGCTTTGCGTTCGTGAATCTCGGGGTCTTCGATCCCGAGGAGAAACTCACAAGCAAGCGTGGCGCGCTGGGTGTCGATCACGTGGCCTATGCATTTGGCTCATTGCGCGAGCTGCTCGAGAATTATGCACAGCTCAGGGAGCTCGGCATCGCGCCCTACTGGACTCTGCATCACGGCATCACCGTGTCCCTTTACTATGCCGACCCTGACGGCAATCAGATGGAATTCCAGGTGGATTGCTTCGGGTCGAACGAAGAAGCCAATGCGTTCATGGCCAGCGATTCGTTCGCGAGCAATCCGATCGGCGTCGAATTCGACCCGGCCGAGTGGCTCGCGGCGCTACGCGCAGGCGCATCGCAGGCAAGCTACCTGACACGCACAGCGCATCAGCCGGTTTCGCCGCTGCGAGGCAATCTGTTCGGCTAGACAGACCGTTGCTCAGCGGAGGTCAAGGCGGCTTTCCGTTCGTAAGCAGAAGGACGCGCGGCCCTCCTGCGCCTGAGCCGGCCCCGCCAACGCACGACACGGCCGGCGCCCTCAACGAGCCGCCGTCGCCGCGCCCTCTTCCTTCCACCCGCCGCCCAGCGCCCGATACAGCGCCACCGTGTTCTGCAACTGCGCCGCCTGCGTCTGGATCAGCGCCTGCTGCGCCGCGAACAGCGAGCGCTGGGCGTCGAGCGAATCGAGATAGCTCGCCGCACCGGCGCGATAGCGCAGGTCGGCCAGGCGAAACGTGATCTCGAGCGCGTTCGTCTGCGCCGCCTGCGCCCGCAGCTGCTCGCCGAGCGTGGCCCGGCCGGCGAGCGCGTCGGCAACTTCGCGAAACGCCGTCTGGATCGCTTTCTCGTACTGCGCCACGGCGATGTCGCGACCGGCCCTGGCGACCTCGAGGTTGGCCTGGTTGCGACCGAAATCGAAGATCGGCTGCAGCAGCTGCGCCGTTCCCGTGACCGCGAAGCTGCCGCCCTTGAACAGGCCCGAGAGTGCGGTACTCGCCGTGCCGGCCGTCGTCGTCAGCGTGATCTGCGGAAAGAANNCGATCCGCTGCGCCGCGAGCGGCTGCTGCGGTGGCGGGTCGGCCGGCGGCACCTGACCGAGCAGCAGGTTCAAAGCGTTCTCGTCGAGCGCCCGCTGGCGCAACGCCTGCGCCAGGGTGGCGCGCGCGCCCTCGAGCAGCGATTCCGCCTGGCGGTAGTCGAGCTCCGACGACGCGCCGTTGTCGAAGCGCAGCTTGGTCAGGCGCGTCGACTCCTCGCGCGTCACGAGCGTCTGCCGCGTCACGCTCAGCAGCTCGTCGTCGGCGGCGAGCGCGAGATACGCCGTCGCCACCGAGGCGATGAGGCTGATCTGCACCGTCTTTCTCGATTCGGCGGTGGCAAGGTACTGGTCCTGCGCCGCTTCGCTCAGGTCGGCGACACGGCCGAAGAGGTCGAGCTCGTAGTTCGAGACGGCGAGACCGGCGGCGTAGGTCTCGCCGAGAACGCCGAAGGCGTTCGGCGCCCGCGCCGCCGTCGCGCCGACGCCGATGGTCGGGAAGATGTCGGCGCGGCGTGCCTGCCAGGTGGCGCGTGCCTGCTCGATGTTGAGCACGGCGACGCGCAGGTCGCGGTTGTTCGCCAGGGCGATGCCGATCAGGCGGCGCAGGCGCTCGTCGGTGAAGAAGCGCTGCCACTCGATCTCGGCGGCGGGCTCGCTCGCCCCGCCGGCGGCCGGCGTCATCTCCGGCGCATAGGCCGCGGGCACCGGCGCCACCGGGCGCTCGTAGCGCGGGATCAGCGACGTGCAGCCGCCGAGCGCGAGGGCGACAAGAACTGCCGGGGCGAGCGCGGCGCCGCGCCCGCAGCGAAGGCAAAGAACGTGACGCCGGTGCCGACGAAGCAGCTCAGCCATGGCCGCCCTCCCCGCCGGGCGGCGGCGCGACGCCGCCCTCAGCCGCGGGCTTCACCTCGCCGCCCGGGGGCGCGCGGCGCCCCTTGAAGACGCGCCGCACGACGACGAAGAACACCGGCACGAAGAAGATCGCCAGCAGCGTCGCCGAGATCATGCCGCTCATCACGCCAGTGCCGATGGCGCGCTGGCTGGCCGAGCCGGCGCCCGAGGAGAGGACGAGCGGCAACACGCCCAGGATGAAGGCGATCGAGGTCATGAGGATCGGCCGGAAGCGCAGATGCACCGCTTCCAGCGTCGCCTCGATCAGGCCCTTGCCCTGCGCGTACAGATCCTTGGCGAACTCGATGATGAGGATCGCGTTCTTCGCCGACAGGCCGATCACCGTGATGAGGCCGACCTTGAAGAAGACGTCGTTGGGCATGCCGCGCAACGTGGCGCCAAGCACGGCGCCGAGGACGCCGAGCGGCACGGCGAGCAGCACGGCGAACGGGATCGACCAGCTTTCGTAGAGGGCGGAAAGGCAGAGGAAGACGGCGAGCAGCGAGAAGCCGACCAGGATCGTCGCCGTCGAGCCCGAGAGGCGTTCCTCGCGCGATTGGCCGGTCCACTCGAAGGCGAAGCCGGCGGGTAGCTCCGAGGCGAGGTGCTCCATCTCGTTCATCGCGTCGCCGGTCGAGTAGCCCGGCGCCGCGTCGCCGGCGATGCGCATCGCCGGATAGCCGTTGTAGCGGATCGTCTGGATCGGCCCGGTCACCCAACGCGTCGTCGCCAGTGCCGACATCGGCACCGGCTGGCCGTTGCTGTTGAGCACGTTGAGGCGCAGCAGGTCCTCGGGCTCCATGCGATACGGCGCGTCGGCCTGCACCACGACGCGCTGCAGGCGCCCGGCGTTCGGGAAGTCGTTGACATACGCCGAGCCGAGCGCCGTCGACAACACGGCATTGATGTTGTTAAAGGAGACGCCGAGCGCGCTGGCGTGGTCGCGGTCAATATCGAGCTGCAGCTGCGGTGCGTCCTCGAGGCCGTCCGGGCGCACACCGGCGAGGATCTTGCTCTGCGTCGCCATGCCGAGCATCTGGTTGCGTGCCGCGAGCAGGGCCGCGTGGCCGTTGGCGCCGCGATCCTCGAGGCGAAAGGCAAAGCCGGTCGCCGTGCCGAGCTCGGGAATGGCCGGTGGCACGAGCGCAAAGACGAAGGCGTCGCGCAGCTTCGAGAGCGCACCGAAGGCGCGGCCAGCGACCGCTTGCGCGGAGTGCGCCGGGCCCTTGCGCTCGTCCCAGGGCTTCAGCGTCACGAAGGCAAGCGCCGCGTTCTGGCCGCTGCCGGAGAAGCTGAATCCGAGCACGCTGACCATCTGGTCGACTTCGGGCTGCTTCAGGAAGAAGGCCTCCGCCTGCTCCATAACGGCGAGCGTTCGGGTCTGCGTCGCGCCCGGCGGCAGCTGCACGTTGGCGATGAGGTAGCCCTGGTCCTCGGTCGGCAGGAAGGAACCGGGCAGGCGCGAGAACAGGAGCACGACGACGCCGACGATCAATGCAAAGAGAACGAGGAAGCGCCCGGTGCGCTTGAGGATCTTCGCGACCCAGCCTTCGTAGCCGTGCGTCGCCGCCTTGAAGCCGCGGTTGAACCAGCCGAAGGGGCCGCGCTTCTCGTGCTTGGAGCCGGCCGCGATGGGCTTCAGAAAGCTCGCGCACAAGGCCGGCGTCAACGACATCGCGAGGAAGACCGAGAACAGCATCGAGCTCACCATCACCAGCGAGAACTGGCGATAGATGTTGCCCACCGAGCCGGTGAAAAACGCCATCGGCAGGAACACCGAAACGAGCGTGGTGCTGATGCCGACCAGCGCCGCCGTGATCTGGCCCATCGCCTTTTTCGTGGCGTCGCGCGGCGACAGGCCTTCTTCGCTCATGATGCGCTCGACGTTCTCGATGACGACGATCGCATCGTCGACGAGGATGCCGACGGCCAGGACCATCGCGAACATCGTCAGCACGTTGATCGAGAAGCCGAAGGCCTGCATGATCCCGAAGGCGCCGAACAGCGAGACCGGCACGACGATGGTCGGGATCAGCGTGTAGCGCAGGCTCTGCAGGAACAGGTACATCACGAGGAAGACCAGGATCACCGCCTCGACCAGCGTCTCGACGACGCGGCTGATCGAGATCTTGATGAAGCGCGAGCTGTCGTACGGAATGCTCCACTTCACGCCCTGCGGAAAGTAGCGCGCCAGCTCGCCCATGCGAGCGCGGATGAGCTCGGCGGTGGCCAGGGCGTTGCCGGTCGGCGAGAGCTGCACGCCGATGCCGGTCGAGGGCTTGCCGTTGAGGCGCGCCGAGGTGCCGTAGTTCTGGCCGCCGAGCTCGATGCGCGCGACGTCCGAGAGCTTCACGGTCGAACCGTCGGTGTTCGCACGCAGGACGATCTGGCCGAACTGCGCGACCGTCGTCAGCTGGCCGGCGACGACGACGGTGGCGCTGATCGGCGTGCCTTCGACAATCGGCAGGTCGCCGATGATGCCGGAGGACACCTGCGCGTTCTGCGCCTGGATGGCGCTGACGACGTCGTTGGTCGAGAGGTTGTAGCCAACCAGCTTGGCCGGATCGATCCAGATCCGCATCGAGCGCTCGGTGCCGAAGAGCTGCGCCTGGCCGACGCCCGGAATGCGCTGGATCTCGGGCAGCACCGTTCGCGAAGCGTAGTCGCCGAGCGCGATCGGATCCAAGGCCGGGTTATCCGACGAGAGGATCGTGAAGAGCAGGAAGTTGGAGCGCGCCTTGTCGACGCGAACGCCCTGCTGCGTCACCGCCGCCGGCAGGCGCGGCGCGGCGCGCGAGAGACGGTTCTGCACGTCGACCTGGGCGAGGTCGGGATTGGTCCCCGTTTCGTAGGTCAGTGTGATCGAGCCGACGCCGTTCGACTGGCTGACCGACTCGAGGTAGATGAGGCCCGGCGAGCCGTTCATCTCCTGCTCGATGACGCTGATGACGCTGTCCTCGAGCGTCTGCGCCGAAGCGCCGGGGTAGGTCGCCGTCAGGATGATCGAGGGCGGCGCGACGGTCGGGTACTGGGCGACCGGAAGCTGCTTGATCGCGACGCCGCCGAAGACGAGGATGAAAAGGGCGATGACCCACGCGAAGATGGGCCGGTCGATGAAGAACTGCGCCATCGGCCGGGCTCAGCGGGCCGCCGACGCGGCGCTCGCCGGCACGATGCCAGCCGCGGTCTCGCCGCTGGCCGCGCCCGGCGCGGAAGCAGCGCTCGCCGCGGCCTGCCACGGCACCGGCTTGACGGGCGCGTTGCCGCGCAGTTTCTGGAAGCCGTCGACCATCACCCTCTCGCCGGGCGAGACGCCATCGAGGATGACCCACATGCCGCCCTGCGCCGCACCGACCTTGACCGGCCGCGGCGCGACCTTGCCGTCGGCGCTCACGACCATGACGCTGTCGCCCGTCGAGCCGCGCAGCACCGCCTGCTGCGGCACGAGGATGCCGTTCGGCGTCTCGGCCTGCTCGAGACGAACGCGAACGTACATGCCGGGCAGCAGCAGCCCGTTCGGGTTCGGCACTTCGGCGCGCAGCGTGATCTGGCCCGAGGTCGGGTCGACCGTGAGGTCGGAAAAGAGGAGCTTCGCGGGTTGCGGAAATTCGCTGCCGTCTTCGAGGACGATGCGCACGCTCGCCGCGTCGCCGCCGCCCGAGCGCTTGAACTTGCCGCTGGCAATGGCGCGGCGCAGCTTCAGCACATCGGTCGTCGATTGCGTGAAGTTCACGTACATCGGGTTGATCTGCTGCACGAGGGCGAGCGGCGTCGCTTCGCCCTGGCCGACCAGGGCTCCTTCGGTGACGAGGGCGCGGCCGATGCGCCCGGAGATCGGCGCCGTCACCGCGGCATAGCTGAGATTGATCTGGCCGCTTTGCAGCGCCGCCTGCGCCGCGGCGACGTCGGCCTCGGCCGTCTCCTGCGCAGCGACGGCGTTGATGTAGTCCTGCTGGCTGACGGCGTTGGCCTCGAGCAGGGGCTTGTAGCGCTTGGCCTGCGCTGTTGCCTGCGTCACGTTGGCCCGGGCGCGCGAGAGAGCGGCCTGGGCGCTGGCGACGGTGGCCTGATACGGAGCCGGGTCGATCTGGAAGAGCGGCTGGCCGGCCCTGACGTCGCTGCCTTCGGTGAAGAGGCGCTTCAGAACAATGCCGGCGACGCGCGCCCGCACCTGGGCGACGCGCGAGGCTTCGAGGCGGCCGGGCAGTTCGGTGACGAGGCCGATCGGGCGCGGCGCGACCGTGATGACGCCGACTTCGGCGAGCGGCGGCGCGCCGCCCGATGCGCCACCGCCTTGCGAGTTGCCGCCCGGCCCGCAGGCGGCGAGCGAAGCGACCGCCGCCGCGATCGACACCAGGTGCCGCGCGCGGCGGCAAACGCCAGCCCCGGGCGCCGAAGCGCCAATCAACCCAGACATGTCAGATCCTCGAACGCCGGAAACGGCAGTGCGCCCGAACGTTTGATCGCAAAAGCTGCGAAGAATAGCCGACGTGGGCGTCCAGCGTGGCGCAGCGTGGGATCCTTCAGCCCCGCTCGAACTTGAAGACAGCGACGCTCGCGAGCAGGTTGGGCAGCGTGCGAACGACCTTGCCGGCCTGAATGCCGAAGGCGTCGAGGATCGTCAGGCCGTCCTTCTTCGCGAGAACTTCGAAGTCGGCATACGTGCCGACGCGGATGTTCGGCGTGTCGTACCACTGGTAGGGCAGGACCCGCGTTACCGGCATGCGGCCGAAGGCGACGTGCAGGCGGTTCGGCCAGTGCGCGAAATTCGGAAAACTGACGATGCCGACGCGGCCGACGCGCGCCGTTTCGCGCAGCATGCGCTCGGTATTGCGCAGGTGCTGCAAGGTGTCGAGCTGGAGCACGACGTCGAAGCTGCGGTCGTCGAACAGCGACAGGCCTTCTTCGAGGTTCAGCTGGATGACGTTGACGCCGCGCTGGTGGCAGGCGAGCACGTTGGCGTCGGCGATCTCGATGCCGTAGCCGCTACAGCCGCGCTCGCGCCGCAGCAGGGTGAGCAGCTCGCCGTCGCCGCAGCCGAGGTCGAGGACACGCGAGCCCTTCGGCACGAGTTCGGCGATCAGCTCGATGTCTTTGCGATCGCTCATGCGTGCTCTTTTAAACTTCCGACTGGAGCCCGCTGCCTTGAGGGAGCGGGGCAGGGTGAGGGTGGGCGTCATGCGACGCGCTTGCGCGTGTTTCGCTCGCAAGACGATCGAAACACGCGCGCAGGACGCCGTGGTAGCGCGGGTCGTCGAGGAGGAAGGCATCGTGGCCGTGCGGCGCGTTGATCTCGGCGTAGCTCACGTCGAGCTTGTTGTCGACGAGCGCTTTCACGATCTCGCGCGAGCGTGCCGGCGCGAAGCGCCAGTCGGTCGTGAAGCTGACCAGCTCGAAGCGGCAGCGCGCCCGGGCGAAGGTCGCCGTCAGGCTGCCGCCGTACGCGCGAGCCGGATCGAAATAGTCGAGGGCTCGGGTGATGAGCAGGTAGGTGTTGGCGTCGAAGTACTCGCTGAACTTGTCGCCCTGGTGGCGCAGATAAGCCTCGATCTGGAACTCGATCTCCTGCGTCGAGTAGCCGAACGCGGCCTTTTGCAGGTCGCGCCCGAACTTGGCCTCCATCGCATCGTCCGAGAGGTAGGTGATGTGGCCGATCATCCGCGCCACACGAAGGCCGCGCCGCGGAATGACACCGTGCTCGGCGTAGTGGCCGCCGTGAAACTCCGGGTCGGTGACGATGGCGCGGCGCGCGACTTCGTTGAAGGCGATGTTCTGCGCCGAGAGGTTCGGCGCGGTCGCGACCGCGACGCATTGGCGCAACCGCTCCGGATAGCGCAGGGACCAGTCGAGCGCCTGCATGCCGCCGAGGCTGCCGCCGAGCACGGCGGCGAGCTTGGCGATGCCCAGCGCCTCGACCAGGCGCGCCTGCGCATCGACCCAGTCCTCGACCGTCACGACCGGGAAGTCGCTGCCATAGCTGCGGCCCGGGGCGGCCGGGTTCGGGCTCGTCGGCCCGGTCGAGCCGAAGCACGAGCCCGGGTTGTTGACGCCGATGACGAAGAAGCGGCTCGTATCGAGCGGCTTGCCCGGGCCGACGAGGTTGTCCCACCAGCCTTCGCTCTTGTCCTGGCCCGCATAGGTGCCGGCGACGTGATGCGAGGCGTTGAGCGCGTGGCACACGAGCACGGCATTGCTGCGCGCCGCGTTCAGGGTGCCGTAGGTTTCATAGGCGAGCGTGTAGTCGGCGAGCGTCGCGCCGCTGGCCAGGGGCAGCGGCGCCGCGAAATGCATCGATTGCGACTGAACGTCGCCGAGAGAACTCATGGTGCGAAGGCAGGCAAAGAAAAACCCGGCGCCGCCAAAGCGGGACACCGGGTTTCTGCGTCCTGTCTTTAGCCGAATTTATAGAGCGCCCGCAAGCCGGAACAAATCAGCGCTTCGATGTAAGTATAGCGGCCGGACCGGCCGCGCCGCCGGTCAGGCGTCGCGCTCGTTCATGCAGGCATAGAGCAACTCCTTGGCAAAGGAAGGTTGCGTCGTCATGTAGCGGGCGGCCAGCGCCCGCAGTTCGTCGTGGGCTCGGGCGCGGCGGCGCAGCGCGGCGTTGCTCGCCAGACGCTTGCGCCAGGCCGCGAGCTGCGATGCCGTTGTGGCGACGAACGTGGCGATCGTGTCGGCGATCCAGGCCGTGCCGGGTGCCAGGCGTTGCACGGGCGGCATGAGGACGTTGATTTGTTGCAAAGACATGGCAGATTCCTCGGCTGAATGGCGGCGCGAAATGCCGTCACCCGTTAGACTAGGGTTTTCCCTAGGGTTTGAGAAATTGCCTTTCGGAATCGGCACATCACGCCTGCGAATGACGACCCCTCCGAGACCGGCATGTCCGTGAACTTCCGCACGCTCGACCTGAACCTGCTGCGCGTCTTCGCCGCGGTCATGGTCGAGCGCAACGTCACGCGGGCCGCGTCGCAGCTGGCGATGACCCAGCCGGCCGTGAGCAATGCCCTGCGGCGACTGCGCGAAGCGACCGGCGACGAGCTGTTCGTCACGGTGCCCAGCGGCGTATCGCCGACCGCGCTCGCGCAAGCCCTTTGGCCCGACGTCCGCAATGCGCTGGAAGGGCTGCGCCACGCGTTCGAGCCGCAGCAATTCGATCCCACACGCGACGAGCGTTCGTTCACGATGGCGATGGCCGATGCGACGGCCATCGTGCTGATGCCCGCCTTCGTCGCTGCGCTCGCCGCCGCGCGGGCGCGAACGAGCGTGCGCGTGCTGGCTCTGACCTCGCGTGATCCGCGCCCGCAGCTCGAGCACGGCAACGCCGATGTGGCCGTCGGTTTCTTTCCGGAGGTCGCGGTGGCACTGGCTGCGGAGGGAGACCAGAGTGCGACCGTCCTCGAGCCGCTCTACAGCTGCGAATATGTGTGCGTGATGCGGCAAGACCATCCACTGGCCCGCGAGCCGCGTCTCACGCTCGATGCCTATTGCGCTGCCGAGCATGTTCGCGTCAACTTCGCCGGGCGGCCGCGCGGCTTCGTCGATGAAGCACTCGCCCGCGCCGGCAGGGAACGACGCGTCGCGCTGACCGTCAACCAGTTCGCCACTGCAGCGCGCGTGGTTCACGACTCCGACATGCTGAGCGTGCTGCCGCGCAGCTTTGTTCCGGCATCGGGCCTGGCCGCCGGGCTGGCCGTTCGCCGGTTCCCGGGCGTGCTGCCGGCGATCGAGGTCAGCCTGCTCTGGCACCGGCGCCACGATCGCGACCAGGCGCAGCGTTGGCTGCGTCGTTCCTTCGCCACGTCGGCGCGCGGGCTGGGCATCGGCGCGACCGCGGCCGCGCGGCTGGCGGCGGGACGCGCCGCCACGCCGCAGCCCGCAGCGGCGATGGTCGAAGCGGCGCACTGACGCTGCAGAACCGCAGGGACGCCTCGCGCGCACCGGACCCGCACGTCGGGCCGCCGAGGCGCCATGCTGCCTGCCGGCCCGGGCGGGCCACGATGCACTACGCTTCGGTCCTTCCGGGAGCCGTACCATGAGTTGGTTCAATGGATTCGAAAGCGGCCTGTACGCGGCCGGCGAAGTCGAGTTGTTCGCGCGCACCGGCGGCGATCCTGCGAAGCCGCCACTGTTGCTGCTGCACGGCTATCCGCAGACACACGCCATGTGGCAGCGCGTCGCCCAGCGCCTCGCCGCCGACTTCTCGCTCGTCATTCCCGACCTGCGCGGCTATGGCGACTCGAGCAAGCCCGGGCCGGCATCTACGCCTGAGGCCGACCACGCTCTGCACAGCAAGCGGGCGATGGCGGCCGACATGGCAGCGCTGATGCGCGGCCTCGGCCACGAGCGCTTTGCCGTCGCCGGCCATGATCGCGGCGGCCGCGTCGCGCACCGGCTCGCGCTCGATCACGCCGAGCGCGTCGAACGGGTCGCGCTCATCGACATCGCGCCGACGCTCGACATGTACGACATGACCGAGATGCGCTTCGCGAGCTTCTACTACCACTGGTTCTTCCTGATCCAGCCGGCGCCGCTGCCCGAACGGATGATCGGCGGCGATCCTTCGTTCTATCTTCGCTGGACGCTCGGCGGCTGGGGCGCGAAAGGGCTCGGCCACATCGAGCCCGAAGCGCTGGCCGAATACGAGCGCTGCTTTTGCCGCGCCGATGCGATCCACGCGGCCTGCGAGGACTACCGGGCTTCGGCGTCGATCGACCTCGAGCACGACCGCGCCTCGCGCGCCACCGGCGAGAAGATCGCCTGCGACACGCTCGTGCTCTGGGGCGAGCACGGCGTCATCGGCCGCCTCTACGCACCGCTCGTTCTCTGGCGCGCGCAATGCGCCGGCAAGCTCGAAGGCAAAGCCATGGACGCCGGCCACTTCATCCCCGAAGAGCAGCCCGACGAGACCGCCCGACGCCTGCGCGACTTCCTTCTCGCCCGATAGGCGACGAGTTCACGCTTTCCACGAGACCCGGCCGAAAGGCCGGGTCTACCATCGCGCCACCTCGAGGAAGGAACGCCCGTGTTCGCGTGGATCAACCGGCTCGACCACTATTTTCCGATCCGCAATTCGGCGTGGACGCTGTGCATGGTCGGTCTCGTCGCGAGCACCTACGCGTGGGCGCGCATGGGCATGGACGTGTGGCCCGCGGTCGTCTTCCTCGCTCTCGTCCTGCTCGGCGTTCGCGACACGCTGCAGACGCGGCACGCGATCCTGCGCAACTACCCGGTGATCGGCCACCTGCGCTTTCTGTTCGAGTTCATCCGGCCGGAGATACGCCAGTACTTCTTCGAGAACGACAACGAGGCGGCGCCCTTCTCGCGCCAGCAGCGCTCGCTCGTCTACCAGCGTGCCAAGGGCGATTCCGACAAGCGGCCGTTCGGCACGCAGATGAACGTCGCCGGCATCGGCTACGAGTGGATCAACCACTCGCTGCAGCCGACTGTGCTGAAGACCCACGACTTTCGCGTCACGATCGGCGAAACACGCACCCAGCCGTACAGCGCCAGCCTCTTCAACATCTCGGCGATGAGCTTCGGCGCGCTCTCGGCCAACGCCATCCTCGCGCTCAACGCCGGCGCCAAGCGCGGCGGCTTCGCGCACGACACCGGCGAAGGCTCGATCAGTCGCCACCATCGCGTCAACGGCGGCGACCTGATCTGGGAAGTCGGCTCGGGCTACTTCGGCTGCTGCAACGGCGACGGCTCGTTCAGCGAGGAGCGCTTCACCGCCAACGCGCTCGACCCGCAGGTGAAGATGATTGAGGTCAAGCTTTCGCAAGGCGCCAAGCCCGGCCACGGCGGTGTCCTGCCAGGGCCGAAGGTGACGCTCGAGATCGCCGAGGCGCGCGGCGTCCAGCCCTGGGTCGATTGCGTCTCGCCGGCTTCGCACAGCGCCTTCGGGACGCCGCTCGAGATGATGCATTTCATCGAGCGGCTGCGCACGCTTTCCGGTGGCAAGCCGACCGGCTTCAAGCTCTGCATCGGCCACCCGTGGGAATGGTTCGGCATCGCCAAGGCGATGCAGGAGACGGGCATCCTGCCCGACTTCATCGTCGTCGACGGCGCCGAGGGCGGCACCGGCGCGGCGCCGCTCGAGTTCACCGATCACGTCGGCTCGCCGCTGCAGGAAGGGCTGCTCCTCGTGCACAACACGCTGGTCGGCCTCGATCTGCGCAAGAAGATCAAGCTCGGCTGCGCCGGCAAGGTGGTGAGCGCGTTCGACATCGCGCGCATGCTCGCGCTCGGCGCCGACTGGTGCAACGCGGCGCGCGGCTTCATGTTCGCGCTCGGCTGCATCCAGGCGCAGACCTGCCACACCGGCAGCTGCCCGACGGGCGTGACGACGCAGGATCCGCAGCGGCAGAAAGCCCTCGACGTGCCGACGAAAGCCGACCGCGTCTACCACTTCCACCAGAACACGCTGATGGCGCTGAAGGAGCTGGTGCAGGCGGCCGGCCTCGGCGACCCTGCCGAGATCACGGCCTCGCACATCGTGCGCCGCAACTCCGAGCACGGCGTCAAGCTGCTCGCCAACCTCCTGCCTTTCGTCGAACCCGGTGCGTTGCTCGAAGGCAAGGCGAATCTTCAGGTATTCCGCACCTATTGGCCGATGGCCAGCGCGACGAGCTTTAGGGCGACACCGGTGTAGCTCCAGGTTGCCTTGTCAGGCCGGCGGCGCCGTATCGATGAAGCTCTGCCGCGCGTTCAGCTTGTCGGCGAGCCGCCCGAGGCTGGCGTGCTCTTCGCGCCAGGCGATCGTGGGGAAGCGGAAGGCGAGGTAGCTGAGGGCGCAGCCGACGGCGATGTCAGCGAGCGTCATGTGGATGCCGGTGCACCACGGCTTGTCGGCCAGGCCGGTGGCGATCGCTTCCAGGGAAGCTCGCACCTTGACGAGCTGCCGATCGATCCAGGCCTGGCTGCGTTGCTCGGCGGCACGCTGGGGCCACGTCGCTTCGAGGCGCGCGAGGATGGACGCATCGAGGATGCCGTCGGCCAGCGATTCCCAGGTGCGCACCTCGGTGCGCTCACGGTTCGGCTCCGGGATGAGGCGAGCCAGCGGCGAGCGCGCATCCAGGTATTCGACGATGACGCGCGAATCGAAGACCGCCTCGCCGCCCTCCATGACGAGGCAGGGCACCTTGCCGAGCGGGTTCGATTCGAGGATGTCGTCGCTGCCCCAGACGTCTGCCTGCTCGAACTGGTAGTCGAGCTTCTTCTCGGCCATCACGATGCGCACCTTGCGCACGTACGGGCTCGTCAGGGAACCGATGAGTTTCATATGTGCGAAGCGCCGCCTTGTTCGAAGAGTAGCCGTTGCGCCCGTTCCGACGGCGTCGAATTCATTCTAGGCGCAGCCGATAATGCCAAGCTTGCCCGCTCGCCTCCTGCCTGACGGATCTCTGCCGATGCCCGCCTCGCCGCTCAACGCCTTGTCGCCGCTCGACGGCCGCTACGCCGCCAAGGTCGAAAAGCTCCGGCCCCTGCTTTCCGAATACGGGCTCATCCGGCGGCGCCTCCAGGTCGAGGTCGAATGGTTCATCGCCTTGTCCGAGGCCGGGTTCGCCGAATTCAGGCCCCTCGGTGAAGAAGCGAGGGCGACGCTGCACAGTCTGGTCGAGCGCTTCTCGGAGATCGATGCGGAGGCGATCAAGGCGATCGAGCGGACGACCAATCACGACGTCAAGGCCGTCGAGTACTGGCTCGCCGAGCAGATCGGCGGCGACCCCGAGCTCGCGCCGGCGACCGGCTTTCTGCACTTCGCCTGCACCAGCGAGGACATCAACAACACGAGCCATGCGCTCATGCTCGAAGCGGCGCGTCGCGACGTGCTGCTGCCGGCGCTCGACGCCATCGTCGCGACGCTGTCGGCCCGCGCCGCCAAGTTTGCGGCGCAGCCGATGCTTTCACGCACGCACGGCCAGACGGCAAGCCCGACGACGCTCGGCAAGGAGATCGCCAACGTCGCCGTGCGCCTCCTGCGCGCCCGCGAGGTCATCGCCTCGGTGCGCCTGCTCGCGAAGATGAACGGCGCGGTCGGCAACTACAACGCCCACCTCGCGGCCTATCCCGGGTTCGACTGGGAAGCCTTCGCCCGGCGCGTCGTCGAGGAGCGCCTCGGCCTCGCCTTCAATACCCATACGACGCAGATCGAGCCGCACGACGCCATGGCCGAGCTGTTCGATGCCTTCAAGCGTTGCAACACGGTCCTCATCGACTGGTCGCGCGACGCCTGGGGCTACATCAGCCTCGGCTACTTCACGCAGAAGGCGGTGGCCGGCGAGACCGGCTCGAGCACGATGCCGCACAAGGTGAACCCGATCGACTTCGAGAACGGCGAAGGCAATTTCGGCATCGCCAACGCGCTCTTCGCGCACATGAGCGAAAAACTCCCGATCTCGCGCTTCCAGCGCGACCTCACCGACAGCACGGTGCTGCGCAACATCGGTGTCGCGTTCGGCCATACGCTGCTCGGCTACGACTCGCTGGCCCGCGGCATGGCCAAGCTCGCCGCCGGCCCTGCCGCGATCGATGCCGACCTCGACGCCGCCTGGGAAGTGCTGGCCGAGCCGGTGCAGACGGTGATGCGCCGCCACGGCATCGCCAATCCATACGAGCAGCTGAAGGAACTGACGCGCGGCAAGGCGATCACCAAGGATGCCTTGCACGCCTTCATCCGGGGCCTGGCGATCCCGGCGGCCGAGCGCGACCGGCTGCTGGCCATGACGCCACGCAGCTACGTCGGCAAGGCGGCGGAGCTCGCACGTCGCATCCACCCTGGTCACGATCGCCGATGACCTTTGTCGAGATGCTCGCCGGCGCCGAACGCGCCAATCGCTCGATGCTCTGCATCGGTCTCGATCCCGACCCGGCGCGCTTTCCCGAGGCGATGCGCGGCGACGCCTCGCGCATCTTCGATTTCTGCGCCGCAATAGTCGACGCGACACGCGACCTCGTCATCGCCTTCAAGCCGCAGATCGCCTACTTCGCCGCGCATCGCGCCGAAGAGCAGCTCGAGCGGCTGATCGCGCACATTCATCGCGGCGCGCCCGGCGTGCCGGTGATCCTCGATGCCAAGCGCGGCGACGTCGGTTCGACGGCCGAGCAGTACGCGCGCGAAGTCTTCGATCGCTACGGCGCCGACGCGGTCACGCTCTCGCCCTTGCTCGGCTTCGATTCGATCGAGCCCTATCTGCGCCACGACGGCAAGGGCGCGATCCTGCTGTGTCGAACCTCGAATCCGGGCGGCGCCGATCTGCAGGAGCAGCGCCTCGCCTCGGGCGATCAGCTCTTCGAGCACATCGCGCGGCTGGCGGCCGGGCCGTGGAACCGGACCGGGCAGATCGGCCTCGTCGTCGGCGCTACCTATCCGGCCGAGATCGCGCGCGTCCGCGAGCTGGCGCCGCGCCTGCCGCTTCTGATCCCCGGCATCGGCGCGCAAGGCGGCGACGCCGCCGCGACGGTACGTGCCGGCTGGCGCGGTGCCGGCGCGAACACGACCGGGCCGATCATCGTCAGCACGTCGCGCGCCGTCCTCTATCCGGGCGATGCGTGCGGCGGCGATTTCGCCTCCGCCTCGCGCCGCGCCGCCGAAACCGCGCGCGCCGAGCTGGCGGCGGCACGCGCGGCGATCGGGCAGTGAAGTGGCGAAGACGAATGCAGGACGCCCGCCCCCTCGTCTTCGGCTCGGTGCTGCCGGACTCGGCCTTTCGCATCATCGCCCTCACCGCGGCGGCACTCGTCTCCGAGCACGACCTGGCGCTGGCCGCCGGCATGAACGACTTCCTGACCAAGCCCATCGACGCGCCGAAGCTGCGGCGCACGCTGGCGCGGCATGTGCGGAAGGAATCGGGGACGCAAGCCGTCGACGCCGGTTGAGCCCATGTCGCCGCCACCCGCGCTGCTTGGCGGAATGTTCCTTGGCTCACCGTCATTGACGGAGTTTCAGTGATCACTTTCTTTTCCCCGCGACACGAACTGCACGCACCGGCGTATGAGTTCTTCCGCGGCGAGCGTGTGCCCTGCTTCGAGTCGCCCGCGCGAGCGAATTTCGTGCTCGACGAACTGGTAGCGAGGGGCCACGAGGTTCGCGCCCCCGTGGTCGACAGCCTCGCATTACTCCAACAAGTTCACACACCGCGCTACCTGGCGTTTCTGGAATCCGCCTGGAGACAGTGGCTGGCGCTGGATGCCGCCAACGAGACCCGACAGCCGTTCCCGTCGGTTTGGCCCGTGCGTTCCTTGCGCAGTGACGTGGAGCCGTTCAACTTCACGGCCCGAATGGGCCTGTATTCGATGGACAACGGCAGCCCCCTGGCCGCCGGAACCTGGGCCGCGGCGAAAGCCGGCACCGACGCAGCAGCCAGTGCGGCCGCCCTCCTGGCTGCCGGGGAGCGAAGCGCATTCTGCGCGATACGTCCGCCCGGCCATCACGCGGGAGCCGACTTCATGGGCGGCTACTGCTTCCTCAACAGCGCTGCGGTCGCAGCGCAGGCACTCAGAGCCCAAGGATGTGCGCGTGTGGCGATTCTCGACGTGGACTACCACCATGGCAACGGAACGCAGGACATCTTCTATCGCCGCGCCGACGTATTGGTCGTCAACATCCATGGCGATCCACGCACGGAGTACCCGTTCTACCTGGGCCATGCCGACGAGACCGGCGAAGGCGCCGGTCATGGCTTCAACCTCAACCTGCCCTTGCCCGCAGGCAGCCGGCCCGAGGAGTGGTTCGCGTCGCTGGACACGGCCTGCGCACGGATCGGTCGCTACCAGGCAGACGCCCTTGTCGTTTCACTTGGGCTGGACATCTATGCGGGTGATCCGATCTCGACGTTTGCCTTGCAAGTGGATGACTTCCACAGTCTGGGCTCACGACTGAAACGGCTCGGTCTGCCCACCATCTTCGTCCTCGAAGGAGGCTACGCGGCGGCGGATCTGGGTGTCAACGCGGCCAATGTCATCGACGGATTTGATCGGACTTGAATGCGCCGCTCGAGCAGCGGGCCGGCCGCCCCGCGCCTGAGCACGCGCAGATCAACGCCTGTACGAAACACTCACAGCGCCAACGGCAACTCCCGCAAGCGCTTTCCCGTCAACACGAACAGAGCGTTGGCGAGCGCCGGAGCCAGCGGCGGCGTGCCGATTTCTCCGACGCCTCCCGGCGATCGTGAGCTCTCGACGAGATACGTCTCGATCACGGGCGACTCGGCCATGCGAAGCACCGGGTAGTTCGGAAAGTTCGTCTGCTGAACGACGCCGCCTTCGATGTCGACGCGGCTGTAGAGCGCCGCGCTGAGGCCGAAGATGACGGCGCTTTCCATCTGCTGCGCGACGATGCCCGGGTTGACGACGGTGCCGATGTCGGCGGCGCAGACGACGCGATGAACGCGCGGCCGGCCACCTTCGATCGAGACTTCGACGACCTGCGCGACGATGCTGCCGAAGCTCTCGTGCAGCGCGACGCCGCGGGCCCGTCCCGCAGCGAGCGGGGCCTGCGCGCCATGCCCCGGCCAACCGGCGTGCAGTGCCGCGAGCAAGAGCACGGCGCGATGGCGCGGCGCCTCATCGAGCAGCGCAAGGCGATAGGCAAGCGGATCCTGCTTGGCCTCGTCGGCAAGCTCGTCGAGGAAACACTCGTTGAAGAAGGCGTTGTGCGAATGGCCGACCGAGCGCCAGTAGCCGATCGGCACGCCGCTCTTCGTCGCGACGTGGGCGATGCGCTGGTTGGCGATGCCGTACGGCTGATCGAACAAGCCTTCGCTCGCCGTCTTGTCGGGCGTATCGACCGGCCCGGCGAGGACCGGAATGTCGCGTTCCATCCAGCGCGGCGTGATCGCGTCGCCGGCGCTCGTGATGCGCAGCGCGACGAGCCGGCCGTCGGCGTCAAGACTCGCACCCAGCACGGCGACGCCGGCCGGGCGATAGAAGTCGTGCGTGATGTCCTCCTCGCGCGACCAGACCAGCTGCACCGGCCGGCCGCCGCATTCGATGGCGATGCGAACGGCCTGGCCGACCGCATCGACCTCGAGGCGCCGGCCGAAGCCACCGCCGAGGTAGGTCACGTGCACCGTCACGTCGTCGAGGCCGACGCCCGCCACCTCGGCGGCGACGGCGCGGGCGAGCCCCGGCACCTGCGTCGACGCCCAGACCTCGACCTTGCCGCCGGCGACCTTCGCGGTGCAGTTGATCGGCTCCATCGTCGCGTGCGCGAGATACGGCGCGCGATAGGTCCGCTCGACGTGCGTGGCCGCCTTCGCCTCGGCGGCGGCAACGTCGCCGCGCGAGTGGAAGACAAAGCCGCCGCCGCTGCGCGCCGCGTCCTTCGCGATGCGCTCGAGACCCTCGACGATGGTGCGGCTCTCGAGCCCGCCCGCCGGCCGCTGCTGCCAATCGACGACGATCGCGGCGGCACCTTGCCGGGCGTGCCACCAGGTGCGGCCGACGACGGCGAGCGCCGCCGTCGATCCGGCATACAGGCCGAGGCGGACGACGCGCTCGACGCCGGATAGCTTCATGGCCGGCGCGACAT
Organism: Burkholderiales bacterium; assembly: GCA_003152055.1. Taxonomy (GTDB): domain Bacteria; phylum Pseudomonadota; class Gammaproteobacteria; order Burkholderiales; family Burkholderiaceae_C; genus Schlegelella_A. The sequence goes on along the minus strand of PLZH01000300.1, from coordinate 32,729 downwards.
CGACGGCACCGGCGCTGCCACCGATCATCGGACAGTGGCGGATCGCGGCGTAGACGAGGCCGTCGGGCCGCACGTCGATGCCGAAGATCGCCGATCCGTTCGTCTTGGCGACGAGGTCGATACGCGGCGCCGGCGTGCCGATCAGCTTCCACTCGGACGGGCTCTTGACGCGCACGGCGCCGCTTGGCGTCGCCGCAGCGATCCGCGCCAGCTCGCCATAGTGCGCGGAAGCACCCGAGGCGTGGCCGACGACACCGTCTTTCACCGTCAGCTCGCTCGCCGGCTGCTTCCACGTCAGCGAGGCGGCGCCGAGCAGCTGCGCGCGCGCCGTGGCCGCGGCCAGGCGCAGAACGTCCCACGCATCGGCGACGCTCGAAGAATCGCCGGTGAGGTTGATACCCAGCTCGCGCGCGACCTTGGCAACGACCCACTGCGTGCTTTTGGCCGCATTCGATTCGTGCCCCGACTCGGTCTCGCTCGGATGGAACCACGGCACGCTCGCGACCATGGCGGCGACGTTGCCGTACAGGCGATCGTTCGGCGCCGCGATGACTCGCACGCGCGCCAGCGGCACGTCGAGCTCCTCGGCAACCAGCATCGCCAGCGCCGTGTGCACGCCCTGGCCCATCTCGCTTCGGTTCATGGCGAGGAGGACGCTGCCGTCGCCGGCGATCTTGATCCAGCCGTTGAGGCCCACCTCGCCGTCCTTCACCGGCAAGGTGTCGACGCCGCCGAGCCGGCCGCGCGGCGGCAGCAGACCCCAGCCGACGATGAGCGCGCCGGCGCCGCCGAGACCGCTGAGCAGCAGGCTGCGGCGCTTCATGCCGGCGCCCTCATGCGGCCGAAGCGCCGTGCTGCAGCTCGAGGGCGGCGGCATGGATCGCGGCGTGGATGCGCGGGTAGGTGCCGCAACGGCAGATATTGGTGATCGCGGCGTCGATGTCGGCGTCGCTNNCCGCATTGCGGCACCTGGTGCAGGGCCCAGGCCGTCTGCAAAGGGTGAGGCTCGGCCGCGCTGCCGAGCGCTTCGATCGTCGTGATGCGCTTGCCGCGGACCGATTCGAGCGGCGTCACGCACGAACGAACGGCGCGGCCTTCGACATGCACGGTGCAGGCGCCGCAGGCGGCGACGCCGCAGCCGAATTTCGTTCCGGTGAGACCGAGCAATTCGCGTAAGGCCCAGAGCAGCGGCATCTGCGGCGCGGCCAGCTCGTCGGACAGGGTGTGCGCGGCGCCGTTGACAACAATCTCCACGTGTCTCCTTTTGCCCTCACGGCCGAAGGCGCCGATTGTGCCGGTACGCCAGAATAGGCCCGATCGAAATCCCCGAGTGGCGCTCCACCGCTCCCTTCTCGTCCGGATCCTGCCAGGTGTCACGCATGTCCCGTTCGTTTGTCGCGGCCGCCGTGGTCGCAGCCGCAACGATCTGCAGCCCCGAAGCCCGGGCGCAGAGCGTGCTCTACGGCCTCGTCGACGCGGCGGTCAGCCGCAGCCGGCCGCCGGGCGGCGAATATCAATATCAGCTCGACAGCGGCGACATGTCGCGCAGCTTCATCGGCTTTCGCGGCAGCGAAGACCTGGGCGGCGGCCTGAGGGCCGTGTTCAAGCTCGAGTCGTACATCCGCATCGACAACGGCGATGCCGGCGTCTATGCCGGCGACGCGTTCTGGGGCCGCGATTCCAACGTCGGCCTCTCGGGCGAGTTCGGCACGACCGTGCTCGGCCGCAGCGTGACGCCCTTCTACCTGGCGACCGTCAACTTCAACCCCTTCGGCGACTCGTTCGCTTTCTCGCCGAGCCTGCGCCAGTACTATGCCGGCGCCCTGGTCGACGACCGGAGCTGGAACAACTCGATCTCCTACACGAACAATCCGAGCGACGCGCTGCGCATCAGCGTGGCCGCCAACGTGGCGCCGCCACAACCGGCCGGGGCCCCCGACATCGGCCGCAACTACGGCGGCAGCGTCGCCTACATCAGCGGGCCGCTCGCGGCGACGCTGGCCATCGAGCGCGTAAAGAACACGCCATTCCCGGTGCCAGCCAGCTTCAGCCGCCAGCTCGCGATCCAGGCCGGCGCCGCCTACGATTTCACGTTCATGCGGATCTATGGCCAGGTCGGCCGTGTCGAGACCGATGGCGGCGGCGACACGCGCACGGTGCTGTATCAGCTTGGCACCGCGGTGCCGATCGGCAACGGCCTGATCCTCCTCTCCTACGGAAGCTCGCGGGCGCGAACGCCCTCCTCGCAGATCACCGACCGGACCGGCTCGATCGGCTACGATTACTTCCTCTCGAAGAGCACCGACGTCTACGTCGCCGCGATGCGCGAGAAGACCTTCATGCTCTCTTCCGGCAATACGCTCGCCGGCGGCGTGCGCCTCCGCTTCTAGCTAGGGCCTGTCAGGTAAGAGGCCCTAGTCGAGGCTCACCTCGGCGCGCACGGCGCCGGCGCGGTCGGCGCGAGCGCTGAGGGCCAGGCGGGTGCCCTGCGGCGCGCGGACCACCCACTCGCCGACGGCGCGATCGGCCGTCACCTCGCGGTTCGGCAGGAAGGCATTGAGCGATGTCTTCGGCGCATGGCCTTCGAGCTGCGGCCCTTCGATGCGCGCCTTGCCGCTGACGAGCGAGACTGACGGATCGCCTTCGGGCAGGTGGATCTCGAACATCACGCCGCGCACCGTCTTTCGCATCAGGGCCCGCTTCGTCACGTAGGCCGGCAGCCAGCCGCTGTTGGCGACGGCGAGCTTGACGCGCCAGGTGTCCGGCCCGAGCGCGCGCACTTCGGTGCGCAGCAGCTCGAGCTTGGGCAACGAGAGCGCGATCTTCGTCATCCATTTGGGAAAGCGAGCCGCTTCGCGTTCACGCAGCTGCGGCGGCGGATTGCGCCAGTAGTTCATCTTGTCCCAGCCGCCGATCTCGATCTGGCCGAGCTGCGGATGCATGAACGGCTTCCACTCGACGTGCGCCTTGCCGCCGCACTGCTCGTCGCTCCATTTGATGAGCTTGAGATCGTCTGCGACCGGATGTTCGCGATACCAGTCGATCCATTTGTAGTCGGTGATGCCGGCTTCCTTGTTCGGCGCCCACATCTCGACGACCCAGAACAGCGCCCCCAGGTGCTCGTAGATCCAGTCCTGGGTGCCGCTGATGATTTCCTTCGGGTGGTACTTGAAGTCGTGCCAGATGCTGATCGCCGGATAACCGGTGAGCCGGGACCCCATCTCGCTGAAGCGCTTGATCGACCACAGATCGTCGGGGATCATGTCGTCGTCGCTCTGTGTGCCCATCGGCCGCAGGATGACGCCGCTGTGGGTGTGGTAGCTGATCGCGGCGCCGATGTTCGGATGCTTGACGATGAAGTCGACCATCGCCTTGACCTCCGGCTCGCTGGTCGGATAGTCACCCGCGCCCACCTGCTCGAACTCCTGGCGCCAGGACGACGGGAAGTTGCGGTTCAGATCGAGCCCTTCGACGTCGGGATTGACCTTGATGCTGAGGCCGTCGTAGTTGCGGATGAAGCCTTCGGGCATCAGCCGGTAGTACTCGCCACCGAATTCGCCCGGCTCGCGCGCCACCATCAGGCGCGGGTCGGCCTCGCATTTCTTGTAGGCACCGTGCGGGTCGGGAACGCGCATGAAGAGAATGCGGCCGTCGCCGTCGATGTCTTCCGGCGTCAGGCCTTCGACATGGTCTTCTTCGAACGGATAGCGCCGCGTCGAGGAACGGATGTGGCGCGGCCGCTCGGCGAGCGCGAGCTCGGCCCCGTCGGGGTTGAGACGCGGGCAGAGGTAGACGACGCGCGTGTCGAGCAGCTCGGTGATCTCGGCGTCGCTGCCGTACTTGGTGAGCAGCTCGTGGAGGAAGTAGAGCACCGCGGTCGAGGCCAGCAGTTCGGCGGCGTGGATGTTGCCGTCGGCCCAGAACGCCGGCTTGTCCTCGGCCGCGCCGGTCGCGATGTTGGTCAGCGTCGCGACCCAGACGTCGCGGCCTTCGTAGCTCTTGCCGATCGATTGCACGACGACCAGCGTCGGATGGGCCTGCGCGTAGGCAAAGAGAAGCCGGGTCAGTTCGTCGTGGTTGTAGAAGGCATCGAAGCGAGGCAGGGGCGAGGCAGGAGTTGTCATGTCGGTGGCAGCAGAGCCGGCGGCCGTGAAGGCGGGGAGCGTAGCGCATTCAGCAGGGCACGGGCGCTCCTTCGACGAAGACGCGCAACTCGCCCGGCGCGAACGCCACCCAGGTCTCGTCGCGCGTCAACGGCTCGGTGACGACGACGGCAACGCGGTCGCGCGGCGAGGTCTCTTCGGCGAAATCGATCGTCACGTCGTCGTCCTGCAGCGAGGCGCGCGTGAACGGATGCTGGCGAACGATGTGGTGCAGGTTCGTCGAGCAATGCGCCCAGAGCGCCTGGCCGTTGCTCAGCATGGCGTTGAAGACGCCGTGCGCCGCGACCTGCGGCAGCAGCTCGGCAAGCGTCGCCGTCAGCTCGGCGATGCAAGGCACGCCGGCGTGCGCCTTGGCCAGCTCCTGCATCAGCCAGCAGAAGGCGCGCTCGCTGTCGGTGGCGCCGACGGGGCGAAACGCGCCGTGCAGGCGCGGCGCGAAATCCTTCAGATCGCCGTTGTGCGCGAAGACCCAGTAGCGGCCCCACAGCTCGCGCACGAACGGGTGCGTGTTCTCGAGAGCGACGCGGCCCTGCGTCGCCTTCCTGATGTGGGCGACGATGTTCTCGCTCTTGATCGGATAGCGGCGCACCATCTCCGCCACCGGCGAGCATCGCGCGCTCTGTGCATCGACAAAGAGACGGACCCCGGCACCCTCGAAGAAGGCAATGCCAAAGCCGTCCTTGTGCTCTTCGGCGCGCGTCGCGAAACCGGTGAAGCTGAACATCACGTCGGTCGGCGTATTGGCGTTCATGCCGAGGAGCTGGCACATGTCGGCCTCGCGTCGTTTGCCCGAGTGTGCGCCTTGGCCTTCAGCGCCGGTCGAACAACCGGCGCAGCACGCCGCGCACCGTGACCGCGTCGGTCGGGATGTGCGTTTCCTCGAGCACGCCGGCCATGCGCTCGACGCGCCGCGGGCTGCGCCTGGCGCTCCAGACGAGCAGGTCGATCAGCCAGGGATGGGCGTTGGCGCGGTTGGCTTCCTCGTAGAGATCGAAGCGCGGCTTGAGGGCCATGACGCGCGCTTCGTAGTCGGCACGCACGACGGCGTCATCGTCGCTGCCGAGGATCGCTTCGGCCGCGTGCATGCCCGTCTCCATCGCCTTGCCGATGCCTTCGCCGGTGAACGCATAGGTGCTGCCGGCGGCTTCGCCGGTGACAAGCAGGCCCGGCGCGGCAAGGCGCGCGCCTTCGAGCGAGCAGCGCAGCGGCGCTCCTTTCAGCTCCTGGCCGGCGTCGGCCTGCCACTCGCCACCTTCGACGAGCTCGCGCGCCGGCGCATAAAGATCCTTGAACGCGGCGAATACCTCGCGCAGGTTCATGTCTTTCATCGCGTGGCGACCGTCCTTGCCTTGGCGATGGCTCTGCGCCACGCCGACGCCGATGTTGAAGACGTCGCCGCCGCAGGGAAAGATCCAGCCGTAGCCCGGTGCAAGACGCTTGTGCCAGACGACCTCGAGGCTCGTGATGCGTGACGCCATTCGCGGGTTCTTCACGTAGCCGCGCAAGGCGATGCCGCTCGGCGTGCGCCGCTCGCACATGCCAGCGGCGATCGTCGCCTGCGGCTGCGCGCCGGTCGCAAGCACGACCCATTCCGCCCGTATCTCGCGGACCGCATCGCCCTGCTTCAAGATGGCGCCGACGACCGTGCCCGTCTCGCCGCCGTGGCGCAGCGGCGCGACAAAACGCAGCGGCGCAAACATGCGCGCGCCGGCGGCCACCGCAGAGCGACAGATGATGTCGTCGAGGCGTTTCCTCGGCAGCACGGCCAGCCGTCCCGGCACGTCGATGCGGCCGCCGCGCGGCGCGATGCAGCCAAGCGTCGTCGACACGCGTGCTTCGGCCATCACCGCGTCGAGCACGCCGAGGCGGGCGAGCGCGCGGTGCGCGTCGGGAATGAGGCCGTCGCCGCAGACCTTGTCGCGCGGGAAGACCTGACTGTCGACGAGCACCACGTCGCGCCCGGCGCGCGCCAGCAGTTGCGCCGTGGCACTGCCGGCGGGGCCGGCACCGGCCACGAGGACGTCGCAGCGCGGCGGCAACAGCTCGGCGCCGAGATTCATGCTGCGGCGGCGGTCTGCCGGGGACCCATGCGCACCGCAGCGAGAACGGCGCAGGCAGTGATCGCGCCGACAAGAGCGAAGGTCTCGTGGAAAGCGACGATCGGCCCCGTCGCGTGCGAATGCAACCGCCATTCGAGCACGTTGCCGACCAAGCCGATGCCGACGGCGCCGCCGAGCTGGCGCAGGAAGTTGATCGTGCTCGAACCGTGCGAGATGAGCGTATCGGGCAGGCCGTGCATCGAGCCGAGGTTGAGCGACGGCAGGACGAAGCCGAGGCCCAAGCGGCCGATGATGGCCCACAGCGTGATGAGGCCGAGCGCCGTGCCCGTACCGACGCCGAGCATGAGGAAGAACGAGGCAGCGAGCAGCAGCAGCCCGAGCGACACGAGACGGCTGACGGCGACGCGATCGGCGAGCCGGCCGGCGACCGGAATCGTCAGCGCCAGGGCAATGCCGGCCGGCAACAGCACGGCGCCGGCCTGCGAAGGCGGCAGGTGCAGCGCCTCCTGCATGAAGACGGGAACGAGATAGGTCGAACCGAACAGCGCCATGCCGTAGATGAAGGCGACGAGGCCGCCCATCGAGAACGGCCGGTGCGCGAAGAGGCCGAGCGCCATCAGCGGCCTGGCGCCGCGCCGCTGGTGCACGACGAAGCCGACCGTCGCGACGACGCTGCAGGCGATGAGGGCCAGGCCGAGCGCCATCGTTTCGCCGTTCAGGTAGACCATGCCGTTGAGCAGGGCGAGCACGGCGACGGCGATCAGGCCGAGGCCGATGACGTCGAGCCGGCCGCCGGCGCGGCTGATCGGTGCGCCGCCGGGAGCGCCGATCGGCAGGTAACGGCGTGCCATCGCCATGGCGATCAGGCAGAACGGTGTCACGACGAAGAAAATCGAGCGCCAGCCGAACCACTCGACGAGGATGCCGCCGACGCTCGGGCCGACCGCCGGCGCGAGGACGACGCCGAAGCCGAAGATGCCCATCGCCTTGCCGCGCTCGCCGGCGCCGAAGGCATGCAGGACGATGATCGCCGGAATCGGCTGCAGCACGCCGGCGGCAAGCCCTTCGGCGACGCGCATCGTCAAGACGAGATCGAACCAGCGGCTCAGGCCGCCGCAGATGCCGCCGGCCATCAGCAGCGTCACCGCGCCGATGTAGGTATGCCGATAGCCGTAGCGCTCGAGCAGCCACGGCGTCGTCAGCATCGACAGCGTCATCGCGCCCATGAAGCCGGCGGAGAGCCACTGCGCGCGCTCCTGGCCGAGCGAGAAGACACGCGACATGTCGGGAATGGCGACATTGACGATCGTCGACGCCATGATCGACGCGACGGTGCCGATCATCACGGTCGCCAGCACGCGCCAGCGATACGACGGGCCGAAGCGTTCGGCCAGGGCGGCGCGGGAATGCGGGAGATCGGAAGTCGGCATGAGAAGAGGCAGCGGCACAAGATTGTGGCCGCGACCTGAAATGCACTACATTGTCGTGCAATGAAATACACGAGGGTGGTCATGTCTTCCGAACTGAAAGACTCGCAGATGAGCATTCGTCTGCCCGACGCACTGAAAGAAGAGATGGCGACCTACGCCGCGTTGACGGGCCGATCGACGAGCCATGTCGCCATGGAGGCGCTGCGCGAATACCTCGATTGGCGAACGCCGCAGATCGCGGACCTGCGCAAGGCCATCGCCGCGGCAGACGACGGTGATTTTGCGAGCGACGAGGAAGTCGCCGCGGTCTTCGATCGATGCGCGAAGCCGGCGCCGGCGCCGGCCCGCAAGCAGCGCAAGACACCGGCACGACGGCGCGGATGAGGTTGCGCTGGACCCGGCGGGCGGCGGCGGACCTGAACCGGATCGCCGCGCGCGTCATCGCCGACAACCCCTCGGCGGCTCGCGATTTCGCGGCCGCGCTCCGAGCCCGGGCGGAGCGGTTGCGGCAGCTCCCGTTTCTGGGGCGACCCGGCGCGCTCGACGACACACGCGAGTTGATCGTGCATCGCAACTACATCCTCACCTACCGCGTGCACGGGGACGAAGCCCAGGCGCTTCAGCTCTGGAACGTGGCCCGCAACCTGCCCCGCACGCGGCGAGGTCGCGAATAGACTGCGCGCACGCCGACAGCCGCGACACGGGGAGACTTTGACGATGGCGACGTGGAGGACCGTCGCGTCGCCCTCAGATCTCCTCGTAGAGCGCCAGCGTCAGGAACTCGGCGAACGCTTCCTGGGTGCTCATCTGCGTGAAGATCTCGGCGGCGCGATCGAACTTGCCTTCGAAGCCTCCGGCCTTGATCTTTGCCAGCTCCTCGGGAACGAACTGCTTGACCAGATCGGCCGTCACTTTGCGGCCGTCGTCGAGCACGCCCTTGGGCGAGCGGATCCACTGCCAGACCTGCGAGCGGCTGATCTCCGCCGTCGCCGCGTCTTCCATGAGGTTATGGATCGGAACGCACCCGTTGCCTGCGAGCCAGGCGCCGAGATAGTGGATGCCGACGTTGATGTTCATGCGCAGGCCGGCCTCGGTGATCGGCTGTTCGGGCCTGAAATCGAGCAGGTCGGCCGCCTTCACGTCGACCTCGGGCTTCTGCTTGTCGAACTGGTTGGGCCTGTCGCCGAGGACGGCGACGAACTCCTTCATCGCCGGCTCGACCAAGCCCGGGTGGGCGACCCATCCGCCGTCATAGCCATCCTCGGCGTCGTTGCGCTTGTCGGCAATGATTCCGGCCATCGCGACTTCGTTCTTCGCGGGGTCGTTCTTGATCGGGATCAGCGCGCTCATGCCACCGATGGCCGGCGCACCGCGCTTGTGGCAGGTCTTGAGCAGCAGCAGCGCGTAGGCGCGCATGAAGGGCGCCTGCATCGTCACCCTGGCACGGTCGGCGAGGCAGAAGTCGCGGTCGAGCTTGAACTTCTTGATGCAGCTGAAGATGTAGTCCCAGCGGCCGGCGTTGAGACCGGCCGAGTGCTCGCGCAGCTCGTAGAGGATCTCCTCCATCTCGAAGGCGGCGAGGATGGTCTCGATCAGCACCGTCGCCTTGATCGTTCCTTGCGGCAGACCGAGCTCGCTTTGCGTCATCACGAAGACGTCGTTCCACAGACGCGCTTCGAGGTGGCTTTCGAGCTTGGGCAGATACAGGTACGGGCCGGCGCCGCGCGCGAGCAGCTCCTTGGCGTTGTGGAACATGAAGAGCGCGAAATCGAAGAGGCCACCCTGCACGCGCTGGCCGTCGATGGTCACGTGCTTCTCGTCGAGATGCCAGCCGCGTGGGCGCATCTGCAAGGTCGCGACCGTGTCGTTCAACCGATAGGTCTTCGTGCCAGCCGGCGACGACTGCTCGAACGACAGGGTGCGGCGAATGGCCTGGCCGATGTTGATCTGGCCCTGGATCTGGTTCGCCCACAACGGCGAGTTGCTGTCCTCGAAATCGGTCATGTACGAATCTGCCCCCGAGTTGAAGGCGTTGATGACCATCTTCGCGTCGACCGGGCCGGTGATCTCGACGCGGCGCCGCTGCAGCGCCTTCGGCACGGGCGCGATCTTCCAGTCGCCGTCGCGGACGGCCTTCGTCTCGGCGAGGAAATCCGGCCGCTCGCCGGCGTCGAGCCTCTTGGCACGCTCGGCGCGCGCGGCGAGCAGCTGCTGGCGGCGCGGCTCGAAGGCACGGTGCAGCCTGGCGACGAGTTCGAGCGCCGGCGGCGTCAGGACCTGTTCGAAGCCGGGAAGGATCGGCGCGTTGATGGCCACGCCGGGCGGCAGGGTGAGCGTCATGGGGCGAGATTCCGTGAGGATGCGAAAGAGAAGGCGAGCACGTCTGCGAGATTCGTGCCGGTTCGCGTCGGCGCCGCGCCGAGCTCGTCGAGCGGCAGACCGAAGCGGTTGATCCAGAGCGTCGTGTAGCCGAACCAGGTGGCGCCGATCGCGTCCCAGCAGTTGCTCGAAACGAAAAGCACGTCGGCCGCCGTGAGCCCGAGCGCGGCGGTGCCGAGCGCGTACGTCGCCGGATCGGTCTTGAAGCGGCCCGTGCCTTCGACGCTCAAGACCGGATCGAGCAGCGCGGCGAAGCCGGCGTTGCCGACGACGGCTTCGAGCATGTCCGGGTCGCCGTTGCTGAGGATGCCGGCGCGAACGCCGCGGCGCTTGAGTTCCTCGAGGATTCCGCGGTTCTCGGCGAAGGGCTCGAGCCGGTCGTAGCAGGTCATGAGGGCGTCTTCGGCGGCGCCGTCGAGCGCCAGCCCGAGGCGCTTGGCGGCGAAGCGCAAACCGGCACGCGTGCAGTCGCGAAAGCTGCGCGTCTTGCCGCTCATCGACGAGAGCCGCGTGTACTCGATCTGCTTGTCGCGCCAGAGCATGCCGAGGCGTTCGCCGGCACCGGGAAAGAGCCGCTCGGCGGCGACGCCGATGCTGTAGACGTCGAAGAGCGTCCCGTACGCGTCGAACAGCACGGCGCGAAGCGGCGCCGTCGGCGCAGTGGGCAGGGCGGGCATGGCGTCGATTGTGCGACGCCGGCCGCCCGGGCGCCCGCGCGGGACGAGACGCCGCCGGGCGCGCGCCGCTTACGCCGAGAGGCAGCTCTTCATGAAGGCCTTGCGGTCGTCGCCCTTCTTGCCAGTGGCGTCGGCGTTGCATTTCTTCATCTTCTCCTGCTGCGTCATCGGCGTGGCCGGGGCCGCGGCACCACCCGCTGAGAGGCAGGCCTTCATGAATGCCTTGCGGTCATCGCCCTTCTTGCCGACCGCCTGCTTGTTGCAATCGCCCATCTTGGTTTGTTGCGCCGTCATCGGCGCGCTCGCTGGCGTGTCCGCGGCGAACGCCGAGGCTGAGAACGCGATCGCCAAGGCGGCGGCAATGCAAAACAGTTGCTTCATGAGATCTCCCGATTCGATTCAAGTGTTGGCTCGCCCAGTCCGGGTGCGCCGGCCGGCCGCGATTGGAGCACAACAGCAAGGACGCCGGCAAGGCCAGCGCCCGGTCAGAAGATGCGCCGCGGGTGCGCGAGCTGCTCGTGCGCCGAATGCAGGCGCCGCACCAGGACCTTGATGAACGAATCGTGGAAAAGGTGGCGGCAGTTCGGGCTCAGCTGCATGAGCGTCTCGGGGCTGAAGGAGATCGTCGTCGCCGGCTCGGTGACGATGACGTCGGTGCTGTGCTTCTTGAGCTCCGCGCTCGGCGCGAGGTACGCCATCTCGCCGACTGACGTTCCGGCGCCGAGCTGCGCCACCTTCTTGCCGTCGCGGAAAACCTCGACCTCGCCCTGCGCCATGATGTGAAAGCTGTTGCCTTCCTCGCCCTTGCGATAGAGCGCGTGGCCGAAGTGGAAGCGCTGCCACCTGGCACGGTGCACGACCTCCCACAGCTCGACGTCGCCGAAGTTGGCGAAGAACTCGAGTGTGCGCAGCAGGGTGAAGCGCTCGGAATCGAGAACGCCCTGGAACTGGCCGCGCGGCACCTGTTGCGTCGTGACCAGCTCGGAAAGCGCCTGCGCGAATTCGCCCCAGTCGTTATAGCGGCTGCCCGGCTGCTTACCGAGCGCCTTCTGGATCACGGCGTCGAGCCCGGCACTGACGCCGGCGCGAAGCCCGGCGAGCGGCGACGGCTTGACGTTGTAGATCTGATGCATCATGGCCGACTGCACCTGCGCATCGAAGAGCGGCCGGCCGGCGATGAGGTGGTAGAGCACAGCGCCGAGCGAGTAGATGTCGGCACGGCAATCGAGCGTACCGCCGTCAAGCTGCTCGGGAGACATGTACGCGAGCGAGCCGACGCGGTGGATCTGCGTCACGTCCGAGCCGAGGTTCAGGACGCTGCCGAAATCGGTGATCTTGACGTCGGTGATCGTGCCGTTGTTGAGCACGGCGAGCAGGTTCGCCGGCTTCACGTCGCGGTGGATAAGGCCCTGGCGATAGACATAGCCGAGCGCCATCGCGCACTTGAAGCCGATTTCGACGACGAGCTCGAGCGAGAGCAGCTGGTCAGCGCGGCAGTACGGGCGCAGCGTGCTGCCGGCCACGTACTCCATGACGAGATACGGCTCGAGCGGATCGGGCACGGCGTCGAAGATCTGCACCACGTTCGGGTGCTGGAGCCGGCCGACGAGCGCGGCCTCGGCCGCGAAGAAGCGCTCCGAGTAGTGGCCGTCCACCGGGTCGGCGGCGGTCGACGCGCGGACCCGTTTGATCGCGACGTTGCGGCCCTGGAAATCGTCGTAACCGAGGAAGACCTCGCTCGTCGCGCCGTCGCCGAGGCGGCCGAGGATGCGGTACTTGCCGATCTGTGCCGGCATGGGCGGCGCCTCCGGCAGAACGACGGGCGGGGCGGAAACGGTGGTCGCGGAAGACATCGATGACGAGCGTTCGGGTCGGCATTCTTGCATCGGCATGTGACCGGAAGTACGCCGATCAGGGTGGGGACATTGCCTTATTCACGGTCTCGGCCCACTTTGCGCCGAGTGGCGAGTTGCGCAAAACACGCCTCGTAGAATTCGCCGATGACCCGGGCCCGTGATGAATTGCTCGATGCGCTGCGCGCCGCGATGGAAGAAGTGAGCCCCGGCAACGCGCTCACGGCCGCGTTCGAGACGCCGCGCCAGGCCGCGCATGGCGACCTCGCCTGTACGGCGGCGATGCCCCTGGCCAAGGCGCAGAAGAGGAATCCGCGCGAGGTCGCCGGCGAACTGATCGCGGCCTTGCGCAGGAAAACCGCCGTCGAGCGCTGGGTCGAATCGATCGACGTGGCCGGCCCCGGCTTCATCAACCTGCACCTGCGCGCCGCGGCGCGCCAGCGCACCGTTGCCGAGGTGCTCGAGGCGGGCGCCTCGTTCGGCCGCCAGGCCAAGACCGATGCCGAGCCGGTCATCGTCGAATTCGTCTCGGCCAATCCGACCGGGCCGCTGCACGTCGGCCACGCGCGCCAGGCCGCCCTCGGCGATGCGATCTGCAACCTGCTCGAGACGCAGGGCCGCAAGGTGACGCGCGAGTTCTATTACAACGACGCCGGCGTGCAGATCGCCACCCTCGCCGCCTCGGTCGAAGCGCGCTTGCGCGGCCTGGCGCCGGGCGACGCGGCGTGGCCGGAGACTGCCTACAACGGCGACTACGTCGCCGACATTGCCGCCGACTTCAAGGCGGGCAAGACCGTCAAGGCTGACGACCGCGAGTTCACCGCATCGGGGCGCGCCGACGACCTCGCCGGCGTCCGCGAGTTCGCCGTCGCCTACCTGCGCCACGAACAGGACCTCGACCTCGCCGCCTTCGGTGTCCGCTTCGACAACTACTTTCTCGAGTCGAGCCTTTACTCGAGCGGCCGGGTCGAAGCGACGGTCGAGCGCCTCGTCGCCGCCGGCAAGACCTACGAGAAAGGCGGCGCGCTCTGGCTGCGCACGACCGATTACGGCGACGACAAGGACCGCGTCATGCGCAAGTCCGACGGCACGTACACCTATTTCGTGCCCGACGTCGCCTACCACCTCGCCAAGTTCGAGCGTGGCTTTCACCATGCGATCAATATCCAGGGCACCGACCACCACGGCACGATCGCGCGCGTGCGCGCCGGCCTGCAGGCGGCCGCCATGGGCATTCCCGGCTCCTATCCCGACTACGTGCTGAACACGATGGTGCGGGTCGAGCGCGGCGGCGAGGAGGTGAAGATCTCCAAGCGCGCCGGCGGCTATGTGACCTTGCGCGACCTCATCGAGTGGACGAGCAAGGACGCCGTCCGCTTCTTCATGCTGAGCCGCAAGGCCGATACCGAATTCACCTTCGACGTCGACCTCGCCCTGAAGCAGAACGACGAAAACCCGGTGTTCTACGTGCAGTACGCCCACGCGCGCATCTGCTCCGTGATCGAGCAATTCAAAGCGCTGGGCGGCGACGCCTCGCGCCTCGCCGAAGCCGATCTCGCCCGCCTGCAGGCGCCGAGCGAGACGACCTTGCTGAAGAAGCTCGCCGACTTTCCCGAGATGCTCGCCGCCGCGACGGCCGGCCTGGCGCCGCACGAAGTCGCCTTCTACCTCCGCGACCTGGCCGCGGCATTTCACAGCTACTACGCGGCCGAACGCTTCCTCGTCGACGACACGGCCCTGGCGCAGGCACGCCTCGCGCTCCTCGCGGCGACGCGCCAAGTCATCCGCAACGCGCTCGCCGTGCTCGGCGTCGGCGCGCCCGACCGCATGCAAAGAGATCCGGAGCCGGCATGAAATCAGTTTCCTCGCGGCCTGCCCTGCAGCGCGGTGGCTTCGTCATCGGCCTTGTCGTCGGCCTGCTGATCGGACTGGCGCTGGCGCTCGGTGTCGCGCTTTACGTGACGAAGGCGCCGAATCCGTTCGTCAACAAGGTCCAGCCGCGGCCTGCGGCCCAGGACGCAGCCGAGGCCGAGCGCAATCGCAACTGGGATCCGAACAGTACGCTGGCCGGCAAGAACCCGGCTTCGAGCGCGGCCGCGGCGTCGGTGCCGGCGACGGGCTTCCTGCCGCCGGTCGCGACGGCGCCGCCGACGCTCGCCCCACCGACCGTGATCGACCCGCTCGTTCCGAACGCCGTGAACGCGGCGCGGCCGACCCAGCCGGCCGTCGCAGCGGCAAACGGCGCCGGCACGGACGGCTCCGGCGCGGCCCGGCCATCGCAACCCCTGTCCACCATTCCCGGGGCCGATCCGTTCATCTACTTCGTGCAGGCCGGCGCCTTCGCACGCAACGAAGACGCCGAACAGCAGCGGGCCCGGCTCGCCATCATGGGCATCGAGAGCAAGCTCACCGAGCGCGAGCAGAGCGGCCGTTCGGTCTACCGGGTCCGCCTCGGCCCGTTCGACAAGAAGGATGAAGCCGATGCCGCGAAGGAAAAGCTCGCCGAAGCCGGGGTCGATTCGGCGCTCGTTCGGGTCCAGAAGTAGGCCGCCTGTCGGCTGCCATTGGCTCGGTCGAGCCTCGAATCTCGACTTTGTCTCCTCGAAAGAAAGCCAAGCCATGAAGCTGAACCGACGCGATTTCTCGACCGGCTGCATCGGCACCCTCAGCGGCATGGGCCTCCTGGGTGCCCTGCCGGCCGCGCTCGCGCAGCCGAAGGCGCCCGTCGAAGGCGTCAACTACGTCCGCCTCGAGCAGCCGCTGCCGATCACCTTGCCGGGCAAGATCGAAGTCATCGAATTCTTCTGGTACGAGTGCCCGCACTGCAACGCCTTCGAGCCGGCGCTCGAAGCCTGGTCGAAGCAACTGCCGCCCGACGTGGTGCTGCATCGCGTCCCGGTCTGGTTCCGTGAAGAGCCGTTCACGGCGCAGCAAAAGCTCTACTACGCCATCGAAAGCATGGGCCTGGCCCCAACCCTGCACCGGCGCATCTTCTACGCCATCCACAACGACCACGTGCGCTTGCGAACGCCCGAGGACATCTCCGCCTTCATGCTGAAGAACGGCGTCGATCCGTTGAAGTTCATGCCGACCTACAACTCGTTCTCGGTCCAAACCCGGGCGCAACAGGCGCGCCAGCTCGCCGCGGCGTACAAGATCGACGCCGTCCCGGCGATGGGCGTGCAGGGCCGCTTCTATACCAACGGCAGCCTCGCCAATGCCAATGGCACGGCCACCACGCCGGCGGGAACGAACGAGCGCATGCTCGTGGTCGTTGACGCGCTGATCGCCAGGATCCGCCAGGGCGCCTGACCGGGGACGCCGCGTCGGGGCGCGCGGCGGGTGCCAGCCCAAGCTTCCCGGATTCGTGAGATTCGAGCGCTCCCTCGAGCGCACCGCGCAATGCCTCGCATAGAATGATCTGCAAGTTCTGTGCCGCTATGCGGAATGCTCGCTTTCCCGAATCCCTCGTGCCGCGCCGTCTTCTTCGCCTCGCCATCCTTCTCGCCCTTGCCGCGCTCGCCGTGGCGAACCTGCCGGCACGCGCCGAGAAAGCCGATCGCTTCAAGCCGCTGAACACGGAGTCCGACCTGCCGGGCAGGATCGATTTGCTCAACCAGGTCGTCGTTCTCAACGGCAACGTCGTCGTCACCAAGGGCACGATGGTCATCCGCGCGGCGCGCATCGAGGTGCGCGAGTCGCCCGATGGCTATCACACCGCCATGGCGTTCGGCACGCCGGCGCAGCATGCGACCTTTCGGCAGAAGCGCGACGAGCCCGACGAGTGGATCGAGGGCGACGCCGAGCGGCTCGAGTACGACGGCAAGTCGGATGTCGTCCGCTTCGTCAACAACGCGTCCTGGCGGCGCCTCCACGGCGCGGAGGTGACCGACGAGATCAACGGCAACCTCATCACCTACGACAGCGCGACCGAGGTCGTCAACGTCGCGGGCGGTGCGCCGGCGACGGCCGCCAACCCCGGTGGCCGCGTCCGCGCCGTCCTGATGCCCAAGGAGGGCACGGCGGCCGCCCTCGAGGCCGCAGCGGCGGCGGCAAGCGCGGCGGCAGCCGCGGCGCCGCTGAAGACGGCACCGGCGCTCGGAGAGAAGAAGTGATCGCCGCGGCGAGCCTGGCGGCCCCGCACCGCCTCGAAGTGCGTGGCCTGCGCAAAGCGTATGGCTCGCGTACCGTCGTCGACGATGTCCGCCTCGCCGTCAGGAGCGGTGAGGTCGTCGGCCTGCTCGGGCCGAACGGTGCCGGCAAGACAACGAGCTTCTACATGATCGTCGGCCTCGTCCGCGCCGACGGTGGCGAGATCACGATCGAAGGCCGGCGCGTCGAGCGCCTGCCGATCCACCGGCGCTCGCGTCTGGGCCTGTCCTACCTGCCGCAGGAGCCTTCGATCTTCCGCAAGCTCAACGTCGAGGAGAACATCCGCGCCGTCCTCGAGCTGCAGGTGGGTGCCGACGGCAAGCCGCTGAAGAAGGCGGCGATCGACGAGACGCTCGAAGGCCTGCTGAAAGACCTCTCGATCGAGAAACTGCGCGCCTCGCCGGCGCCGGCACTTTCCGGCGGCGAACGGCGTCGCGTCGAGATCGCCCGGGCGCTGGCGACGCAGCCGCGCTTCATCCTCCTCGACGAGCCGTTCGCCGGCATCGACCCGATCGCCGTCATCGAGATCCAGCGCATCATCAGCTTCCTCAAGCGCCGCGGCATCGGCGTGCTCATCACCGACCACAACGTCCGCGAGACGCTGGGCATCTGCGACCGCGCCTACATCATCAGCGAGGGTCGCGTGCTCGCCGAAGGCACGCCCGCCGAAATCGTCGCCAACGCCGACGTCCGCAAGGTCTATCTCGGCGAGAACTTCCGGATGTAGAGGAATGGTGCCCCCGCGCTCTCTTCGTTCGCTGCCTTCCGACGGGGCGCGGCCGGCCTTCCGTGCGGCGGCCCGGCGGGAGCGCGCATGAGCTCCATGAAGCCGTCGCTGCAGGTCCGCCTCTCGCAGCACCTGGCGCTGACGCCGCAGCTGCAGCAGTCGATCCGCCTGCTTCAGCTGTCGACGCTCGAGCTGCACCAGGAAGTCGAGCAGATGCTCGAGCAGAATCCCTTCCTCGAGACCGAGGAAGAAGCGCC
Source organism: Burkholderiales bacterium (assembly GCA_003152055.1). GTDB lineage: Bacteria > Pseudomonadota > Gammaproteobacteria > Burkholderiales > Burkholderiaceae_C > Schlegelella_A. Next base: position 15,031 of record PLZH01000300.1, on the reverse strand, counting down.
GCCCGCCTTCGAGCCGCTCGTCGAGCGTCTTTCGAGCGCCGAGCACGCCGCCGAGCGCGAAGCGGAGCGGGCCGGCGACAGCGGCACCGACGGCGGTGAGGACATCCCCGCCATCGATGGCGCCGCCGACTTCGGCGGCAGCGAGCGCGAGGACTGGGAAAACGGCACCGAGCGCGAAGACTTCGACGGTATCCGCGAGACACCGGGCAAGACGCGGACGCAGAACGATGCCGACAGTTTCGACGACATCGACCGCGACACGGCGGCAACGAGCCTGCAGGACCATCTGCGCAGCCAGCTTTCGAGCATGCGCCTGTCTCCCGCCGACGCGGCGGCGGTGCTGGTACTCATCGATTCGCTCAACGAAGACGGCTTGCTCGCCGACGCGCTCGAAGATATTGCCCAACGCCTGCGCGAAGGCGGCCTCGAATTCGAGCGCGACGCCGAAGAGGCCTGCGCCGACGAAGACGAAACAGCCGACCCGATCCTGGCGCAGCTGCGCTGCGGCCTGCGCTATCTGCAGAGCATGGAGCCGACGGGCGTCGGCGGGCGCGACCTTGCCGAATGCCTGACGCTGCAGCTGCGCAACCGGCCGCGCGGCGAGGCGCAGGCGATCGCCATCATTGTCTGCAAGAACCATCTGCCGCTGCTGGCCCGGCGGGACATGAAAAAACTCATGGCCGCGACCGGCGCCGACGAGCACTTGTTGCGCGAAGCGCAGGCGATCATCCTCAGTCTCGAGCCGAAGCCGGCGCGGCCTTTCGCGCGTGCCGAGGCCAACATCATCGTCCCCGACGTGATCGTGCAGAAGTCGGGGCGCAGCTGGAAGGTGCTGCTCAACCCCGACGTCATGCCGAAGCTGCGCATCAACGATCTCTACGCCAGCGCCATCCGCCAGCAGCGCGGCGCCGGCAGTCGCAGCGGCGCGTCGCTCAACGGCGCGGCCGCCGGCCTCAGCTCGCGCCTGCAGGAAGCGCGCTGGTTCGTGAAGAACATCCTGCAGCGCTTCGACACGATCCAGCGCGTTTCGCAGGCGATCGTCGAGCGGCAGAAGAGCTTCTTCACGCATGGCGCGATCGCCATGAAGCCGCTGGTGCTGCGTGAAATCGCCGACGAGCTCGGCCTGCACGAATCGACGATCTCGCGCGTGACGACGGCCAAGTACATGTCGACCCCTTTCGGCACCTTCGAGCTCAAGTACTTCTTCGGCTCCTCGCTCGCCACCGAGACCGGCGGCAACGCCTCGAGCACCGCGGTGCGGGCGCTGATCCGCCAGATCGTCGCCGCCGAGGACCCGGTCAAGCCGCTCTCCGACAGCCAGATCTCGCTGATGCTCGACGAGCAAGGCATCCACGTCGCGCGGCGCACGGTCGCCAAATATCGCGAGGCCCTGAAGATCGCTCCGGCGCAATTGCGTAAGGCGATGTAGCCGGACCGACTGCGTTCTGCCATGCCCTTGCCGATCTTCCTGCCGTGCGCCGCCGGCGTCGAGGCGCTGCTCGAAAGCGAAGTTCGCGGCCTCTTGCCTGCGGCCCGCCTCACCGCGCAACGCGGCGGCGTCGCCCTGGCCGGCGAGCCGCGCGAGATCATGCTGCTCAATCTCGAGAGCCGGCTTGCGCAGCGTGTGCTGGTCGAGGTCGCTGCCGGCGACTATCGCACCGAGGACGACATCTATGCGCTCGCCCGCAGCGTCGAATGGTCCGACTGGATCACGCCGCGGCAGACGCTGCGCGTCGATACGACGGCGCAAAAGAGCCCGCTCAGAAGCCTCAACTTCGCGGCCCTGCGCGTCAAGGATGCCGTCTGCGACCGCATGCGCGAAGCCAGCGGCGAGCGGCCGAACGTCGATACGACGCGGCCCGACTTGCCCATCGTCCTGCATGTCGGGCCGGAGCACGCATCGGTGTACGTCGACACCTCGGGCGAGCCGCTCTTCAAGCGNNGGTGGCGCCTTGCACGACCCGTGCTGCGGCTCGGGAACGATCGCCATCGAAGCGGCGCAGATCGCTTGCGGCATCGCCCCCGGCACGCTGCGCCGTTTCGCCTTCGAAAAGATGCTGCCTTTCAGCAGCGCCGACGCGCGCGCCGAGCTGCAGCGCCTGCGAAGCCGCGCCCGCGAACGCGTCCACGCGCCCGCGGTGCCGATCTTCGCGAGCGACCTCTCGTTTCGCATGGTCGACTTCGCGCGGCGCAATGCCGAGCGCGCCAGCGTCGCCCACGCGATCGTCTTCAACGGCGGCGACGCGCTCGAGCGCCCGGCGCCGACGCTGCCCGCCGATCTGCCGGGCACGCTGCTCATGAATCCGCCCTACGGCGAGCGCATCGAGGTCGGCGGCAAGGCCGGTGCGGCGCGAGCGCCGATGCGCGAATCGGCCGAGGATCGCGCGACGCCGGGCGATTTCTTCGCCCGTCTCGCGGCCCACTGGAAGCACGCCTATACCGCACACCCGGCCGGCTGGACGGCGTGGATCCTGAGCCCCGACATGCGGCTGCCGAGCGCCATGCGGCTGAAGGAATCGCGCCGCGTTCCGATGTGGAACGGCCCGATCGAGTGCCGGCTCTTCCGCTTCGAGCTCATCGCCGGGTCGGCGCGGCGCTGATCAGGCGGCGACCGCCGCCGCGCGTCGCCGCGCCGTGGCGAACCAGAGCAGGGTGGCGGCGCAGATCGCCACGGGAGCGATCGAGGCGAGGTTGAGCAAGGCCCAGCCTTGCGTCGTCACGAGCGCACCGGAGCTGAACGAGGTCAGCGTCATGGTCGAGAAGACGGTCGTGTCCATGGCCGCCTGCGCCTTTGTCTTCTCTTCGGGGCGATACGCCTCGGTGAAGAGCGACGTGCCGCCGATGAAGAGGAAATTCCAGCCGACGCCGAGAGTGAACAGCGCGATCACGAAGCGCGCCAGCTCGACGCCGCTCAGGGCGACGCCGATGCAGATCGCGTTGAGCACGACGCCGATCGCCATGATGCGCAGCGCACCGAAGCGCCTGATGAGGCTGCCCGTGAAAAAGCTCGGCACGAACATGCCCAGCACGTGCCACTCGAGAACGAGCGCGGTATTGTCGAACGGGTGGGCGCACATCGCCATCGCGATCGGCGTCGCCGCCATGAGCAGGTTCATGACGCCATAGCCGAGGGCGCAGGCCATGACGGCGACGATGAAGACCGGTTGCGCGGCGATCTCGGCAAGACGCCGGCCGGGCACGGCCCGCGTCGGCACAGCGAGCGGCGGAAAGCGTATGAGCGAGATCGTCGCCAGCGACGCGAGGGCGACGACGGCAAGCGCAGCATAGGCGCCTGCGAACTCGGCCGGCAGTGCGCTCTTCGTCGCGCGGGCAAGATTCGGACCTGCGAGGGCGCCGATGATGCCGCCGGCAAGCACCCACGAAATCGCCTTGTCCTTGAGCGCCGGCACGACGAGCTCGGTCGCGGCGAAGCGATAGAGCCCGGCGTTGGCGTTGTAGTAGCCGGCCAGCGTCGCCCCGGCGACCAGCCACCAGAAGTGCGCGTTCAAAGCCGCCCACGCGCACAAGGCCGTCGTCGCGATGGCGACCCCCAGGCCCAGCTGAAATGCGCGGCGCCGACCCCAGGCGCGCTGATGGCGAGCGACGAGCCCGGCGAAGAGCGCGCTGCCGGCCACGTAGGCCGTGACCGGCAGCGTCGCCATCCAGGCGTTCGGTGCAAGGCGCAGGCCGACCAGCCCGTTGATGGCGATGAAGGTGACGTTGTTGGTCAGGAAGAAGCCCTGACACAACGCGAGCAGAAGGAGCTTGCGGTTCATGGCCGATCCGCGAACGCCGCGAGACCGAGCCAGGCGAGCAAGGCCAGCGGCGCGGTATCGGCGCGCAGCACGCGCCGGCCGAGCGTGACGCGAACGAAGCCGGCCGCGACGGCTGCCGATTCCTCGCTCGCGGCGAGTCCGCCCTCGGGACCACTGAGGACGACGAGCGCCGGCACCGAGGCATCGAAGAGGGAAGAAGGCAGCGCGGTGGGCAACAACGCGCCAGCAGCGAAGCTGAGCAGCAGTCGGGCCGACCGATCGCGTCTTGCGGCGACGTCGGCGTCGAGGCTGCGCAACCAGACTTCGAATTTCAATGGCGCGCCGACGTGCGGCACGCGAACGCGCCCGCATTGCTCGCTCGCCGATGCGGCGACTGCGCTCCAGTGGCGGCGGCGCGCCTCGGCCCGATCACCGGCAAGGCGCACGACCGAGCGCTCGCAGACGAGTGGCTGGATCGCTGCAGCACCGAGCTCGGTCGCTTTCTCGACGAGCGCATCCATGCGCTCGTTCGCGGGAACGCCGAGCGCGACCGTGACGGCGATCGGCAGCTCGCGCTCGACCCGGACGGCGGCGCCGATTCGAAGCTCGACCTCGGCACGACCGATTCGCGTGACCTCGGCTTGCCACTCGAGGCCGTCGTCGCCGTTGAAGAGCACGACGGCGTCGCCGGGCTGCAGGCGCAGCACCTGGAGGTGGCGCGATTCGGCTTCGGGCAGTGCGAGCACTTCGCCCGGCGCGACGGCGCGCGCGAGAAAGATCCGCGGCTGCATCAATGCGTCATCCGGCCCAGCCACAGGCGCCAGGCCCGCCGCGCGACGCGCGCCCGGCGCCAGAGGGTCGATGCGCGCACGGCATCGTGGACGCTGGCCTTGGTCTGCCGCCACCAATGCACCGCGCGCGCAAACCAGGCGAAGGTCATCAGCTGCGGCTCGAGCAGGATGAACAGACGTCCGACGATCGCCGTGCCCAGCCCCTTGGCGACGGCGATGAGAAAGATGCCGAGCTCGACACGACCCTTGTCCATGAGCCAGAGGGCCGCGATCTTGAGCGGAAAGAGAAGCACCGCCGGCGCCAGGAACAAGACCAGTGCAAGATGCGGCGGCGAGGCGACGATGCACGCCTCGAGCCGCGCGACAGGCGCCCACTTGGCGAACCGTGCGGCAATCGCCGTAAGCGGTCGCCAGCCCCATTCCTCGATGAAGATGACGATCGCCACGAGCCCCAGCGCAAGGCCGCGCAGCAGGCGCCACAAGCCGACGATGACCTTCACGACGAGGCCGCCCCGCGATCGCGCAGGCCGCGCTCAGGCGCCGTAGAGGGTCCTGCGCGCCTCGGCGGCCACCGCTTCGCCTTTGCGCTCGCGGATCTGCTCGATGGTCCGGCGCGCGACGTCACGCAACTCCTCGATCGTTCCCGCCTTCTCGACGGCCAGCGTCAGGGTGAAGCCGCGCAGGCCGAGATTGGCGGAAATGAGCTTGGTGAGGGCTGCCGTGAACTGGGCGTAGTCGAGCGGGCCAGCCGGCAGCGGCAGGGGAATCGTCGTGCGCGCCGAATCGGCGTTGACAGCACGCGCCGGATTGCCCACCGTCACCGCCCCGGTGGCTGGCGCGATCAGATCGAGCTTGCGCAGCTCCTGGAAATCGGCCGCCGTGATGCCCGCAAGGTTGGCGAGCAGCATCTCCTCGGACTTCATGCCGTCGATGAGGAGCAGCAGATTGCGCCGGGCGCGATCCTTGATCAGCGCCCGTGACTGCATTTCGCCGCGCCCCGCGTCGGTCTTGACCCAGATCACCCGTTTTGTCCCATTCCCGTCATGCGGCGGCCCGTGACGCCCCGCTTCGACATGGGGCGAAATGTATCAGCACGGGCACGGCTTTGGCCCTCGAATCTCACGCCTTGTCGCGCAATTCCCGACGCAGTATCTTGCCGACCGGGGTCTTCGGAAGGTCGTTGCGGAACTCGACGATCTTCGGCCGCTTGTAGCCCGTGAGGTTGGTTTGGCAATACGCCCGCACTGCGGCTTCGGTGACCGCGGGATCCTTGCGCACGATGACGAGCTTCACGGCCTCGCCCGACTTCTCGTCGGCAACGCCGACGGCCGCGCATTCGAGGATGCCCGGCATCTGCGTCACGACGTCTTCGACCTCGTTCGGATAGACGTTGAAGCCGCTGACCAGAATCATGTCCTTCTTGCGATCGACTATTCTGAAATAGCCACGCCCGTCGACCACGCCGATGTCGCCGCTGCGGAAAAACCCGTCGGCCATCATCACCTTGGCCGTCTCGTCGGGGCGCTGCCAGTAGCCGGCCATCACCTGCGGTCCCTTGATCGCGATCTCCCCCGGCATCCCCATGGGCACTTCGTTGCCGTCGTCGTCGAGCAGTTTCAGCTCGGTGTTGGGCATCGGCAGGCCGATGTTGCCGCTGTAGGCCGTGCTGTCGACGGGGTTGCAGGTGGCCGAAGGCGATGTCTCCGAAAGGCCGTAGCCCTCGACGATCGGACAGCCGGTCTTGTCGAGCCAGAGCTTGGCGGTCGCGCTCTGCACTGCCATGCCGCCGCCGACGGAAATGACGAGCCCGCTCCAGTCGACCGTCGAGAAGTCGGGGTGGTTGGCCATCGCGTTGAAGAGCGTGTTGACGGCCGGGAAGCTGTGGAACCTCTCGCCCTGCAACTCCTTGAACACGCCGGGCAGGTCGCGCGGATTGGCGATCAGGATGTTCGCGCCGCCCATGCGCATGGCCAGCATCATGTTCGTGTTGAAGCCGAAGATGTGATAGATCGGCAACGCGCAGATCGTCACCACCTGCTCGCCCGCGGGGATCTTCTTCAGCGCCGGCTGGTACCAGGCCTCGGCCTGCAGGATGTTGGCGACGAGATTGCGATGCAGCAGCACGGCGCCCTTGCTCACGCCGGTCGTGCCGCCCGTGTATTGCAGCACGGCGATATCGTCGGGCCCGACCGACGCCGACGTGAACGGCTTGGCGCGGCCTGCGGCGATGGCGTCGTTGAAGCGCACGGCGCCGGCGATGTCGAATGCCGGCACCATCTTCTTCACCTTTCGCACGACGTAGTTGACGATGAGCGACTTGGGAAAGCCGAGCATGTCACCCATCGACGCGAGCACGACCTTCTTCGTCGGCACCGTCGCCATCACCCGGGCCAGCGTGGCGGCGAAGTTCTCGACGATGACGATCGCCTTGGCGCCCGAATCCTTCAGCTGGTGCTCGAGCTCGCGCGGCGTGTAGAGCGGATTGACGTTGACGACGACGAACCCTGCCCGCAGGATGGCGGCCACCGCGACCGGGTACTGCGGCACGTTGGGCATCATGATGGCGACGCGATCGCCCTTCGCGAAGCCCTGCGCCTGCAGCCACGCCGCGAAGGCGCGCGAGGCATCGTCGATCTGCCTGAACGTGATCGCCTTGCCCATGAACTTGTAGGCGGTGCGGTCGGCATAGCGGTGAAAGCTCTCGTCGAGCAGCGCCACGAGCGACGGATACTGGTTCACGTCGATCTCGGCCGGCACGCCGGCCGGGTACTGCTTCAACCAGATCTTTTCCATCTCACCCTTTGCGAACCTGCAAGGATTCTGAAGGAGGCCTCGCGCGCGACACTAAGGTGTTTCGATACATGACACGGGCCCCCGCCGCGCAGGTACAGGCAAGTGTCTTCAGCGCGAGGCCGACGCCGCGGTGTCGGGCGCTTCGGGCGCATGCCAGCCGCCGCCCATCGCCTGGATCAGCGCGATCGCCGCGGCTTGCCGGCTCGACATCAGCTGCGACAGCGTCTGGCGCGCGCTCAATGCCGTCACCTGGGCGATGACGACGCTGGTGTAGGGCACCTGGCCCTGCAGGTACTGGTTCAGGGTCAGCTGTTCTGTGCGATCGGCGTCGGCCGACGCCGCGCGGCGCTGGCCCTCCTGCTCGGCCAGGGAGCGAATCGTCGTGAGCTGGTCTTCGACAGCCTGAAAAGCGCTCAGTACCACCTGGCGGTAGTTCGCGACGGCGACGTCGCGCGCCGCCCGCGCCCCCTCAACGCGGGCGGCAGTCGCGCCGGCATCGAACAGCGTCTGCGCTGCCGAAAGACCGAGCGACCAGACATTGCTCGAGGCCCGGAACAGGCTGGGCAGGCTCGAACCCGCGCCGCCGTAAGACGCCGACAGCGACAGGCTGGGAAAATACGCCGCGCGCTGGATGCCGATCTGCGCGTTGGCCGCGGCCACGGCGCGCTCGGCGGCGGCAATGTCGGGACGGCGCTGCAGCAGCGATGACGGCACGACCAGCGGCACCGCCGGCACCTTCGCGTCCCAGGCGGCGACAGGGATGCCGAATTCGGCTGGCGCCTTGCCCACCAGAAGCGCGATCGCGTGCTCGAGCACGGCCCGCTGAGCGACCATCGCCGTCAGGTTGGCGCGGGTCGTCTCGAGCTGGGTCTGCGCCTGCAGCACGTCGGTGCGCTGCGCGATCGACGCGTTGTACTGGTTCTGGGTGATGCGCAGCGCCCGCTCGTACGCAGCCACCGCCGCAGTCAGCAGGGCGATCTCGTTGTCGGCCTCGCGCAGCGCGAAGTAGTCGGTCGCCAGCGCGGCCTGCGCCGACAGGCGCGCCGCCGCGAGGTTGGCGGCGCTCGCCTGCGCGCTGGCCTGGGCGCTCGTCACACCGAGGCGCAACTGGCCCCAGATGTCAGGCTCCCAGCTCGCGGCCAGGTCCAGCTGTTGGCTGCTCGACCTGCCCAGCGAGGTGGCACCGCCACTGCGCGTGGCACTGGCGTCCAGCGCCAGCGACGGAAACAGCGCCGCGCGCTCCTGGCGCACCAGCGCCTGTGCCTGCGCGTACGCGGCCACCGCGGCGGCGACGTTCTGGTTCGACACCTCGACCCGCTCGACCAGCGCGTTCACGGCCGGGTCACCGAAGAGTTGCCACCAGGGGCCGCGGTCCAGCGCATCGGCGGGCGCGGCCGGAAACCAGGTCGCGTCGGCGCTGGGCGCCTCCTTGAAGGCGGCCGGCGCTGCCACGCTGGGCCGCTGGTAGGCCGGGCCGGTCCCGCAGGCCGACAGGGCGGCGAGCGCGACGACCGGCAGCCAGGCCACAGGTCGATCGACAAAGGTTGGGCGCATGTTCATGTCGTCTCGGAAGGCTGCAACGCGCCGCGGCCGGCGCGGCTCAGGTATCGCTCGTCGGCCTTGTGCCGGCGCAGCTTGTCGAGCAGCATGTAGACGACCGGCGTCGTCAGCACGGTCAGCAACTGGCTGGCGATCAGGCCGCCGACAATCGCCACGCCCAGCGGCTGGCGCAGTTCGGCGCCTTCGCCGAAGCCGATCGCCAGCGGCAGCGCGCCGAGCGCGGCCGCCAGCGTCGTCATCAGGATCGGCCGGAAGCGCAACAGGCAAGCCTCGCGCACGGCCGCGAGCGAACTGAGGCCACGCGCACGCTCTGCCTCGAGCGCGAAGTCGATGATCAGGATCGCGTTCTTCTTGACGATGCCGATCAGCAGGAACACGCCGATCAGCGCGATGAGCGAGAAGTCCATCCTGAACATCAGCAGCGCCAGCACCGCCCCGACACCGGCCGAAGGCAGCGTGGACAGTACCGTCAGCGGGTGGATCAGGCTCTCGTAGAGCACACCGAGCACGATGTAGATCACGACCAGCGCGGCCACGATCAGCAGAAACTGCTGGGCGTTGGACTGCTGCGCCAGCAGTGCAGTGCCGGCGAAGTCGCCGCGCACGGAGGTCGGCAGACCGATGTCGGCCTCGGCCTGGGTGATGGCGCTGCGCGCACCAGCCAGGGTCGCGCCGTCGGCCAGGTTGAACGAGATCGTCGTCGCCAGCTCGGTGTCCTGGTGGTTGACCGAGGTCGCGGTGGGCCCGTCGATGAAACGGGCGATCGCCTTCAGCGGCACCATGCTGTCCGGGGAGTTGCTGAGCACGTTGCCGCCCGACGCGTTGCGCAGCGCCGGGTTGGGCGACACCGGCACCGTCGCCAGCGGTGCCGGTGTCGCCGCCGCGCCGCCGCTGGCCGTGGTCGTGCTCGGCGTCGTCGCCGCGCTCTCGACGGCGACCAGCTGGGCGCCGTTGCTGACGAGCTGCGTCCCTGGCACATAGACGTCGCCCAGGGCGTTGGGGCTGAGCGTGTAGGGCGGCGCCCATTCCATGATCACGTGGTACTGGTTGAGGGCGGTGTAGATGACCGCCACCTGGCGCTGGCCGAAGGCGTCGTACAGCGCCGCGTCGACCGCGGTGGCGCTGATGCCGAGCCGGCCGGTGGCGTTGGCGTCGACGAGGACGTTGGTCTGGACGCCGTTTTCCTGCTGGTCGCTGTCGAGGTCGGTCAGCTCGGGATGCTTCTTCAGCTCCTGCAGCAGCTTGCCCGACCACTGGCGCAGGGTCGCGCTGTCGTCGCTCTTGAGTGTGTATTGGTAGGTGGAATTGCTCTGGCGGCCGCCCGAGCGAAAGTCCTGCACCGGGTTGAGGAACAACTGCAGCCCGGCGACCCGCGCGAGCTGCGGGCGCAGCCGCGCGATCACCGCCAGGCCCTTGTCGGTGCGCTCGCCGACCGGTTTGAGCGTCACGAACATGAAGCCGCCGCCGGCCCGCGAACCCCCTGTGAAACCGACCACGGTGGCCACCGCCGGATCGGCGCGCACGATGTCGACGACCTGGCGCAGCTTGTCGCCCATCGCCTGACTCGAGATGCTCTGGTCGGCGCTCAGGCCGCCCGCAAGCTGGCCGGTGTCCTGCTGCGGGAACAGGCTCTTGGGGACGGCCGCGAACAGGTACGCGTTGAGCGCGACCACCGCCAGCAGGATCAGCATCACCAGGCCCTTGCTCGCCAGGGCCCAATCCAGGCTGCTGGCATAAAGCGCCAGCGTCCAGTCGTAGCCGCGTTCGGCCTGGCGCGCCAGCCAGCCCGGCGGGCGCTGCGCATCGGCGCCACCGCCGGGCTTGAGCAGCCAGGCGCACATCATGGGCGTCGTCGTCAGCGACAGCACGAGCGAGATGATCACGGCCACCGACAGGGTGATCGCGAACTCGCGAAACAGCCGCCCGGCCTGCCCACCCATGAACAGCAGCGGGATGAACACCGCCACTAGCGACAGGCTGATCGACACCACCGTGAACCCGACCTCGCGGGCGCCGAGCAGGGCCGCCTTCATGCGCGTCATGCCGGCCTCGATGTGGCGGCTCGTGTTCTCGAGCACGACGATGGCGTCATCGACGACGAAGCCAGTGGCCACCGTCAGCGCCATCAGGCTGAGGTTGTTGAGGCTGAAGCCGAGCAGATACATGACGCCGAAGGTGCCGAGCAGGGCGACGATCGTCGCCACCGCCGGCACCAGGGTCGCACGCACGCTGCGCAGGAAAAGGCTGACCACCAGCACCACCAGCAGCACCGCCACGATCAGCGTCAGCTCGACCTCGCGCAGCGACGCGCGGATCGAGGTCGTGCGGTCCGAGGCGACGTGCAGCGTCACGTCGGCGGGCAGATCGGCCTGCAGCTCTGGCAGCAGGGCGTGGATCGCGTCGACGGTGGCCACCACGTTGGCCGACGGCTGACAGATGATCAGCACGATGATCGCCTTTTCGCCGTTGAACAGGCCCAGCGTGCGCGTGTTCTCGACCCCATCGACCACGTCGGCAACATCCTGCAGGCGCACTGCGGCGCCTTTGCGCCAGGCGATCACCATCGGCGCGTAGTCGCTGGCCTTCAGCCCCGGCGTCTGCGTGTAGATCTGAAGCCGGCGGCCGCCGCCCTGCACGATGCCTTTGGGCCGGTTCGCGTTGCTGGCCTGGATCGCCGCGCGCACGTCCTCGGTGCTGATGCCGTAATGGTTCAGCGCGAAGGGCTCAAGCTCGATGCGAACCGCCGGCAGCGAGCCGCCGCCGATCTGCACGTCACCGACGCCGCTGACCTGCAGCAGCCTCTGGTTGATGGTGTTGGAAACCTCGTCGTAGATCTGCCCCGGCGTCTTGGTGCTAGACGTGAGCGCCAGGATCATCACCGGCGCCGCCGCCGGGTTGGCCTTGCGGTAGGTCGGGTTGCTGCGCAGCGTCGCCGGCAGGTCGACGCGGGAAGCGTTGATCGCCGCCTGCACGTCGCGCGCCGCGCCGTCGATGTCTCGGCTCAAATCGAACTGCAGCGTCACGCGGGTGGAGCCGACCGAGCTCGACGAAGTGATCTCGTTGATACCGGCGATCGTGCCCAGGTGCCGCTCCAGCGGTGTGGCCACGCTGCTGGCCATGGTGTCGGGGCTGGCGCCCGGGATGTTGGCGTTGACCTGGATCACCGGCAGGTCGATCTGCGGCAGCGGCGAGACCGGCAGGGCGAAGAACCCGGCGATTCCCGCCAGCGCGATACCCACCGTCAGCAGCACGGTGCCGATGGGGCGCCGTACGAACGGCCGCGACAGGTTCACGCGCCGCGCTCCACCGCCGCGCCGGCCGGCGCGGCGTCTTCACGCACCACGGCATCGCGTCGACCGATACCGCCGAGCCGGTCGAAGGCGAGGTAGATCACCGGTGTCGTGAACAGCGTCAACAACTGGCTGACGATCAGGCCGCCGAAAATCGCCAGGCCCAGCGGGCGGCGAAGCTCGGCGCCGTCGCCCCAGCTCAGCATCAGCGGCACGGCGGCGAACAGCGCCGCCAGCGTCGTCATCAGGATCGGCCGCAGGCGCAGCAGCGCTGCCTGGTGGATCGCGTCGCGCGCGTTCATGCCCTGGGTGCGCTCGGCGTCGATCGCGAAATCGATCATCATGATCGCNNGATGATGCCGATCACGCCGAGGTCGTTGCCGGTGATGATCAATGCCAGCAGCGCGCCCACCCCCGCCGACGGCAGCGTCGAGAGGATCGTCAGCGGGTGGACGTAGCTCTCGTAGAGCACGCCGAGCACGATGTAGACACAGACCACCGCGGCCAGGATCAGCCACAGCTCGTTGGCCAGCGACCTCTCGTAGGCGCCCGAGGCGCCGAGGAAGGTCATCGTGATCGTCGCCGGCAAGGCGATGTCCTTGGCCGCCTGGCGGATCGCATCGACCGCCGCGCCCAGCGCCGTGCCCGACGTGGTGTCGAAGTTCAGCGTGCTTGCCGGGTACTGGCCGACATGGGTGACCTGCAGCGGCGCCGGCTGCTCGGTGATCGTCGCGAATGCCGCGAGTGGCGTCGGCTTGCCGCTGCTCGACATCAGGTGGAGGTTGCCCACGCCCGCGGCGTCGGTCGCCAGCCCGGGCTGCGCCTCGAGGATCACGCGGTACTGGTTGGTGTCGGTGAAGATGGTCGAGACGATGCGCTGCCCGAAGGCGCTGTAGAGCGCATCGTCGACCGAGCTGGCGCTGATGCCCAGCCGCGACGCGGTGTCGCGGTTGACGTTGACGAAGGTCGCCAGGCCCTGCGCGCCGGCGTCGCTGCTGACGTTGCGCACCTGTGGCGTGTCGTGCAGGCGGTCGATCAGCCGGTTCATCCACAGCGTGATCTCGTCGCCGTTGACCCCTTCCAGCGAGACGCGGTATTCGGTCGGGCCGGTCTCGGCGTCGATCGTCAGGTCCTGCGTCGGCTGCAGCGACAGGCTGACGCCGGGCACCACGCGCACCCGCTCGCGCAGCCGGTCCATCACGTCCTGCTGGTTGCCGTGCGAAGGCTTGAGATTGATCAGCATGCTGCCGGTCTGCAGCATGGTGTTGTTGGCCCCGTCGACGCCGACGAAGGAGCTGAGGTTGGCGACCGCCGGGTCGGCGAGGATGGCCCGCGCGGCCTGCGCCTGCAGCTGCGCCATCCGGTCGTAGGAGACGTCCTGAGCCGCCTGGATGCGCGCCTGCAGCTGGGCGGTGTCCTGGGTCGGGAACAGGCCCTTGGGAATCGTGATGTAGAGCAGCACGGTGACGACGAAGGTCGCCAGCGCCACCAGCAGCGTGATCGCCTCGTGGTCGATCACCCAGACCAGCGAGCGGTCGTATCGGTGCATCACGGCGGCGAAGAAGCGCTGCCACCGGGCGGCGGCGCTGCCGGCCGGGAGCTCGTCGCGCCTGGCCTTGAGCCAGCGGCCCGACATCATCGGCACCAGCGTCAGCGAGACGACGGCCGAGATCAGGATCGTGATCGCCAGCGTGACCGCGAATTCGCGGAACAGCCGTCCGACGACGTCGCTCATGAACAGCAGCGGGATCAGCACCGCGATCAGCGACACCGTCAGCGAGATGATCGTGAAGCCGATCTGGGTCGCGCCCTTGAGCGCGGCGCGCATCGGCGGCTCGCCCTCTTCGCGGAAGCGCGCGATGTTCTCGATCATCACGATCGCGTCGTCGACGACGAAGCCGGTGGCGATGGTCAGCGCCATCAGGCTCAGGTTGTTCAGGCTGTAGCCCAGCAGATACATCAGGCCGAATGTGCCGATGAGCGAGATCGGCACCGCGATGCTGGCGATCACCGTCGCGCGCAGGTTGCCCAGGAAGGCGAAGATCACGAGAACGACCAGCACGACGGCCAGGATCAGCTCCATCTCGACATGCTCGACCGAGGCGCGAATGCCGTTCGTGCGGTCGGCCAGCACGTCGATGCGCAGCGCCGCCGGCAGGCCGGCCTGCAAGGTCGGCAGCTGCTTCTTGATCGCATCGACGGTGCCGATCACGTTGGCACCCGGCTGGCGCTGAACGTTCATGATGATGGCCGGGATCAGAGCCACGCCATCGACGCAGTGGCTGCTGCCGGTGGTCGAGGTACTGGCGGCAGCGGCGCTGGCCGAAGTCGGGGCGCAGGGCAGGCCCGCCCAGGCACCTAGCTGGGCGTTCTCGGCGCTCTGGACGACGCTCGCGACATCCTTCATCCGCACCGGGGCGTTGTTGCGATAGGCGACGATGAGGTTGCGATAGTCGTCGGCAGTGAGAAGCTGGTCGTTCGAATTGATCGTGAAGGCGCGCTGGGGGCCGTCGAAGCTGCCCTTGGCGGCGTTCGAATTGGCGTTGGCGATGGTCGTGCGCAGGGTGTCCAGGCCGATGCCGAACGAGGCCAGCGCCTGCGTGTTGGCCTGGATGCGCACCGCCGGCCGCTGCCCGCCCGACAGCGACACCAGGCCCACCCCCGAGACCTGGCTGATCTTCTGCGCCAGCCGGGTGTTGACCAGGTTCTGCACGTCGGTCAGCGGCATGCTGTCAGAGCTGATCGCCAACGTCAGCACCGGGGCGTCGGCCGGGTTGACCTTGGCATAGATGGGCGGCGCCGGCAGGTCGGCGGGCAGCAGGGAGTTCGCGGCGTTGATCGC
>PLZH01000007.1 GCA_003152055.1 Burkholderiales bacterium | reverse complement strand
ATGCGTCTGGCCGTGGCATCTTGAGCTGACCTGGCCGGTGCGTAAGCATCGCGTCGATGGCGAAGATGACGGATGCAGTTTGGGCGCAGGCAGCGACGCTTGCCGCGCGCTGGCTCTGCGCCGTCGTGCTGATCGTGATCATGTTCGGTCGAGCTGCGGCCGTCTCGGTGCGGCGCCGGGTTTCGACCTGGTCGACCTCAGCCGGCAGGCTGCCACCGGTGGGGCAGCAACTCCTCGATCCGACTGTTCAACTGCGTGGGCATGCGCGTGAGGATGTCTTTCAGGTAGGCCCACGGGTCGTGCCCGTTGAGCTTGGCCGATTGCAGCAGGCTCATCACCATAGCGGCCCGCTCGCCGGCCAGCTGACTGCCGATGAACAACCAATTGCGCCGCCCGAGGGCCCAAGGCCTTATTCGGTTCTCGCAGTGGTTATTGTCCAGCGGCACATTGCCGTCGAGCAGGAAGCGCCCGAACCCCTCCCAGCGCTTCAAGCTGTAGTCAATCGCCTTGGCGATCGCGCCGCCATCGGGCACACGCGTGCGCTCGAGCTGCAGCCACAGATGCAACCGCTCCCACATCGGCTTGGATCGCTCCTGCCGTATCCGCAGCCGCTCCTCGCAGCTCAACTCCCTCACCTCGGCTTCGATCTTGTACAGCCAGGCGATGCGCTGGATCGCCTCGGCGGCGACCGGGCTCGCGTTGGGTATGGTCTTGATGAGTTCGTCGAACTTGCGTCTGGCGTGAGCGAAGCAATAGGCGGTGCTGCGCCCCTCGAGCGACAGCACGCCGTCATACCCCCCATAGGCGTCGACCACGAGCGTGCCGCTCCAACCCTTGAGGAACTCGGTAGGGTACTTGCCGCCTCGCCCGAGGCAGAAGTCGAACACCACCCCAGGGTCGGGATCGAAGGCACCTCGCGCGTAGGCCCACATATAGGCCTTCTTGGTCTTGCCCGCACCGGGGTCCAACATCGCGATCGGCGTCTCGTCCGCGTGCACGATGCGCGAGCTGAGGATGAACGCCCGGTGCGCGTCATACAGCGGCATCAACTGAGCTCCGGTCTGTCCGCTCCAGGAGGCCAGCGTCGAGCGCGGCGTGTGCACTCCCGCCCGGGCGTTGATCTGTTCCTGCCGGTAGTACGGAATGTGGTCGACGAAGCGGCTGATGGCGGTGTGGGCTTGCAGGCCAGGCGTTGGCAGCGCGTTGTCGAAGACCTGAGGCGCAGCCGGCTCCTGCACCAGCAGCTGGCAGCACTTGCATGCCCACTTGCCGCGGATCTGCCGCTGCACGAAGAACTGCGCCGGAACGATGTCCAGCCGCTCGCTGATGTCCTCGCCCACGCGCACCATCGGCTTGCCGCATTCGGGCGTCGGGCAGTTCGTGTCCTCGGGCTCGATGCGCTGCTCCACGCGCGCCAGGTGCTCCGGCAGTGCCTCGCGCTTGGGCTGACGGCGCTTCTTGTCCTCGGGTGCACTACCGCCTGGGGTGCCGTCCGGGGTGCTGCCTTGCAGGGCGGCGAGTTGTGTCTCGAGGCTCGCATGGTCGGCGGCGAAGGTCTCTTCGAAGATCTCGCGCTGCTCGGCGTTCATGCGCTCGGTCTTGGCGCCGAACCGCCAGGCCTTCAACCTGGCGAGCTGGAACGTGATGCTCTCGATCTTCGCGTCACGCCACTTGATGCCTTGGACCTGCGAGTCGATCCGCTTGTCCAGCGCGCCGATGTGCTTGGTCTGCTCCCCGATGTGGGCCAGCATTTGCGACGCCAGCTCGGTCAATTCAGTGGGGCTGAGAGCCTTTAGATCTCGGCTTTTGACCGCATGCAGATCGAGCATGCTGCATTGTGCAAGCCCCCAGACTAACTGTCACTGGGACTTCCTCTGATTGATATTGACCGCCCTATTTAGATCGAATCACATTCGAGTGATGAGCCGCATTTGCTCCAGGCGCTGCCACGGAAGACCCAGGACCAGCGCGTCGAATTGATCTTTGCTCAGCGCCAGCGCAGCAGCGTCGGTGGCGACGTTGCGGGGCCAGTCGAAGCCACCCTTGTTCAGTCGTCGTGCAGCGCACCAGACCCCGAAGCCGTCGTGCACCAAAAGCCGAATGCGCGATGAACGGGCGTTGGCGAAGAGGTAGCCGTGGTGTGCCTGCGCAGCGCCGAAGACCTGCACCACGCTGGCCAGCAACCGGTCAACGCCGGTGCGCATGTCGATGGGGTTGACCGCCAGCCAGACGGCGTCGATCCGGATCACCGCAGCAGCTCACGCATCCACGCCGCGCACTGCGAGGCGGCGGTGCACGGCCAACTTACGCTGATTGCGATCGGGCCACGCCGCAGTTCGACACGGATGTCAGTGGGCACAGCCTGGGCGGGCGGCAATTGCACCGGCACGAAGGCTGTGGGTACAACGCTGTTCGCAGCCTTGACCAGCACGCCGCCATCGCACCGCTCGGCCTCTCGGACCCAGCGGCGGGCCAGGTTCGGGTTGAGGCCATGGGCCATCGCCACTGCGGCGCTCGACACGCCAGGCGCACTGCAGGCCGCCACGACTTGCGCCTTGAACTCGGCGCTGTGTTCGCGCCGGCGTCGACGGCCACCGCTGACTTCTTCGGAGATAGTGTGCACGTGTCCACCAAGAGCTTCGTGGACACAAGCATCCTAAAACTATCCGCGGCAATCAAGGTGCCGCGGCGAGACGCTTACCGTCGATTTGCGGTTGTCGGCCACTTCCAGTAATCCGATCGGCCAAAAAAGCGCCAC
>PLZH01000234.1 GCA_003152055.1 Burkholderiales bacterium | reverse complement strand
ACCCCAAACACTTGGGCACGATGCCAAAGACGCGCAGGCAGCCGCCGCTAGTCCATCTCATGGCGTGGCTAACCGCATGGTTTGTCCTTACGCTAGGCGCCGGGCCAACTCTCGCGCAAGAGAACCGTCAGATAGAAGCTCTGGGAACTTTCGACCAGATCGCCCTCGAATGCGCCCGCGAGGGGGGTGAGTCCGAGATCGATACGTACCGCCTGAGGCTATGGCGCGCCTATCTCGGTGCTGACAAGACCGAATCGGATCAGGACATCAAGGACATGGTTGTCTCGCTACGCAAGCAGATCGCCGACGACGCTTCCGATGAGCTGCGGCGGCAGTACAAGTCGGCACGCGCAGCGATTCCTGAAGCGAAGAGGCTGGGTGACGCAGAGCAGGAGGAGTTCTACAGGCTGTGCGAGTCTCCCAGAGTCCAGGGATTGCCTGATCGAAGATAACGGATCGGAAGGCAAATCGATCCAACCGCCGCGGTCCAGCGTTGCCGATAGCAGCAGCTCGCCTGCACTCAGCCGAGATCGCGCAGGCAGCGGCGAACGATGGCGAGGGTGTAGCGGCTGGCGATCGACTCCGCGAAGCGCGTGAAGTCGATGTGGGCCGAATCGTCGGCGCGATCGGAAATCGTGCGAACTACCGCGAACGCCATGCCCATGTCGTGGCAGACCTGGCCGAGTGCCGCGCCTTCCATCTCGACGGCGAGCGCATCCGGCAGGCGTTCGCGCAGGGCAGCGCTTTCGCCGGCGGTGGCGACGAAGCGGTCGCCGCTCACGACGAGGCCCGTGTGCACCCGCGGCGCATCGATGCCGAACGAGCGCAGCGCCGCGGCGTCAAGCGCGTCGCCGCCGCCATCGCTCTGGTCGGGGTTCGGCCTCCGCGCTGCCTCGTCCAGCACGGCGCGCGCCGCACCGGCCACCGCAGTGGATAGCGCCGCGTCGGCGTGGAAGCGATCGACGCCGTAGAGCGGCACCTCGTGGCGCGGGAAGAGGGGCGAGGCGTCCATGTCGTGCTGCAGCACCGCACTGGCGATCACGACATCGCCGACGCGTGCGCATTCGTGCAGCCCGCCGGCCGTCCCGGTGAAGATCGCGCGTCCGACGCCGAACTCGCCGGCGAGGAGGGTGGCGGTCGTCGCGGCCGCCACCTTGCCGACGCGCGAGAGCACGGCGACCACGTCGTGACCGTCGAGAGTACCGACGTAGAACTCGCGGCCGCCGCGAACGACAGGCACCTCGTCGGGCATCTGCTGCAGCAGCGCGCCTAGCTCTTCGCGCATGGCGCTGACGATGGCGATACGGGTCACGGCCAGCCCCCGGTTCGTGTCACGACACGACCTGGTAGTAGAGGTTTTGCGGGTGCTTTGCTTGCGCGAAGAAGGTCCAGCGATCGGCCATCAGGCCGGGCACCTGCACGAGGACGGCGAGGACCCACGGCCACGGCGATGGCCACGCCAGCCCCGTGGCCACCAAGATCGCTGGCAGCGCGAACCCGAGCACGACGAGCGCGAGCCGGATGCGTTTCATCGCGGCGAGCGACGCGCGGTGGAAGAACTCACGCGTGTTGAACGAACCTGCCGACATGCCCATCGATTTCTGCACGAGCTGCGGGGCGCGGATGCCGGTCGCCGATTGCAGATTCGACTTGTGGCGTATGCCGGCATTGCGCCGCAGCGCCAGCATGCGAAACGCCCACGCCGCGAGCGTGAGCGCGAGAGCCGCCGGACCGACGCCGCGAACGAAGGCGGCCTCGCCGGCCAGCGATCCCGCAGCGGCGGCGAGCACGAAGCCGGACGCGAGCCCGGTGAGAACGAAATTGACGAAGGTGAGCGGGTGCGCCCATTCNNACGAGGCCGATGAAGGCGGGCAGCACGATCACTTCGCGCGACAGCCACGAGGTACGCCACATCATCGCTGCGCGCCAGGCGCGCTCCGGCCGGCCGAGATGGAGGAAGGAGGCGCCGAGGCCGATGACCAGCAGCGCGGCGGCGAGGGCGAGCAGCGCCGGCGCGAAGCCCGGCGCCAGCACTACGTCGCCCAGCAGGGCGGCCGCGAGAGCGACGACGAGCCCCTGCGCCGCGCCGGCGATCGTCGTGAAGATGACGACCGAGAACGCTGGGTTCATCGCTGCGAGGCCGTCTTGGCCCTCAAAGCCGGGCGCTGGTGGGTCACGACGCGTCGCGCGCCGAAGGCATCGGCGCCGTCGCGCCGACAGCCGTCGTCGGGCGCCGCGGCAGATACTGGTTGGCGGGCTTCGTCTCCCATTCGGGCATCAGCGCATAGCCGCCACGCTCGCGGATCGCCTTCGAGACTTCGGAATCCGGATCCTTGACGTCGCCGAACAGGCGCGCCCCGGTCGGGCAGGCCTTCACGCATGCAGGCTGGCGGTCTTCCTTCGGGAGCACCGGGTCGTAGATGCGGTCGACGCACAGCGTGCACTTGGTCATCACCTGCCGCTCTTCGTCGATCTCGCGGGCGCCGTAGGGGCAGGCCCAGGCGCAGTACTTGCAGCCGATGCACTTGTCGTAGTCGACGAGGACGATGCCGTCTTCGGCGCGCTTGTAGCTCGCGCCCGTCGGGCACACGGGCACGCAGGGCGGCTCTTCGCAGTGCAGGCAGCTCTTCGGGAAGTGGATCGTCTCGGTGAGGGGGAAGACGCCGGCCTCGTAGGTCTGCACGCGGTTGAAGAAGGTGCCCGTCGGGTTCGCGTCGTAAGCGTTCTCGTCGACCAGCGGGCCGGCCGCACCCGACGTGTTCCATTCCTTGCACGAGGTGACGCAGGCGTGGCAGCCGACGCAGACGTTGAGGTCGATGACGAGGGCGAGCTGCTTGGCCAGCGTCGCCGACGGGCCCCGACCCGTGCCGATCGTCGCCGGATCGACGGTCGTCGCGGCGTCGCGTCTCGCGCCTCGCCCTCCTGCCGCCCGTGTCGGCGCCGCGGCCAGCGCGTTCGATTGCAGGATGCTTTTCAGCCACTCGATCATGGTCGACGCTTTCCGGAGAAATAGGCCAGCGGCCGGCGTCGATTGCCGAGCACGCCGGGAGGGCTGGGGACGGTCGCGATCTGCGGCGACGACGCCTGCGGTTCCTCGGGCTCGGCCGGCCGCAGGCGCACCCGCACGTCGTACCAGCCGGCCTGGCCGGTGACCGGATCGGAATTGCTGATCGTGCGGCCCGCGCCTTGCGGTAGCTCGCCCGAGATGAGATGGTTGAGCAGGAAGCCCTTCCTCGCTTCGTCCGCGCCCGGCGCCAGCTGCCAGGCGCCGTCGGCCTTGCCGATCGCGTTCCACGTCCAAACCGTGCCAGGCTCGACGGCCTCGCTGTAGCGCAGCATGCACCGCACCTTGCCCCACTGGCTTTCGACCCAGCACCAGCCGCCGTCGGCGATGCCCGCCTTCTGCGCCGTGAGCGGGTTGACCTGCAGAAAGTTGTGGCTGTGGATCTGGCGCAGCCAGGCGTTCTGCGAATCCCAGGAGTGATACATCGCCATCGGCCGCTGCGTGATGGCGTTGAGCGGGTAGGCCTCGATGTCGGTCGCCGCGTCCTCGAGCGGCGGATACCAGAAGGGCAGCGGATCGAAATAGGTGTCGATTCGCTCGCGCAGGTGCTCGGGCGGCTGCCGGCCCTTCGTCTTGCCCTGCGCGGCAAGGCGAAAACTCTGCAGCGTGTCGGAATAAAGCGCCAGCTGCACCACGTCGTTCTTCTGCCGCCAGCCATGGGCCTTGGCGAAATCGAGGTACTCGCGGTTCCAGTTGCGCATGAAGTGCATCGACTCCGGCAGGTGGTACTGGAAGACGCAGTTGTTCGCCGCGTACATCTCCCACTGCTTCGGGTTCGGCGCGCCGCGCAGGTGCTCGGTGCCGTCCTTGCCGCGCCAGCCCATAAGAAAGCCGACGCCGGGCTGCGCCTCGAAGTTGACGACGAAGTCCGGATAGTCCTTGAACTTGCGGCGGCCTTCGGGCGTCGTGAAGGCGGGCAGCTGCAGGCGCCCTGCGAGCTCGACGATTACCTCCTGGAACGGCTTGCACTGACCGGTCGGCGGCAGGACCGGAACGCGCACCGCATCGACCGGGCCGTCGAACTCGGAGATCGGCCGGTCGAGCATGCTCATCACGTCGTGGCGCTCGAGATAGGTGGTGTCGGGGAGCACCAGGTCGGCGAAGGCGACCGTCTCGCTCTGAAAGGCATCGCAGACGACCAGGAACGGGATCTGGAAATCGCCGTCGACGTTCTTGGCGTTGAGCATCTCGCGCACGGCCATCGTGTCCATGGTCGAGTTCCAGGCCATGTTGGCCATGAAAATCATGAGCGTGTCGAGACGGTACGGATCGCCGCGCGTGGCGTTCGTGATCACCCGGTGCATGAGCCCGTGCGCCGAGAGCGGGTGCTCCCAGGAGAACGCGTGGTCGATGCGCATCGGCGAGCCGTCGGAATTGATCGCCAGCTCTTCCGGGTTCGCCGGAAAGCCGAGCGGTGCTGCGTTGAGCGGCGTGTTCGGCTTGAGCATGTCCGGCGAGTTGAAGGCACGGAAATTCGGCACGACGTGGCGCGGGTAGGGCGCCTTGTGGCGAAAGCCGCCCGGCGCATCGATCGTGCCGAGCACGCTCATCAGCACCGCCAGCGTCCGGATCGTCTGAAAGCCGTTCGAGTGCGCCGCAAGGCCGCGCATCGCGTGGAAGGCGACCGGCCGCGCCTGCGTCGTCTCGTGCTTCTTGCCCCAGGCATCGGTCCACGGGATCGGCATCTCGAAAGCCTGCTGCAACGCCGTCTCGCCCATCTCGCGCGCGAGCTTCGCGATGCGCTCGGGCGCGATGCCCGTGATCGCCGAGGCCCACTCGGGCGTGCACGGCTCGACGCGCTCCTTCAGCAGCTGGAACGATGGCGCGACCTTCGTGCCGTCGGCAAGCACGTAGTGACCTTCGAGCGCCGCGTCGGCGCCGTCGGCAATGCCTTCTGGATACGCCGCCATGATGGTCTTCGAGATCGTGTCGAAGACGAGCTTGTTGTGCGGCTCGCGGCCATCGCCCGGTGGGCCCTTGGCCGGATCGGGATCGTGCGCGAACATGCCTTCGCGATCGCAGCCGGTCTCCAGCACGACGAGCTGCGGCGCGTTGGTGAAGCGCTTGAGGAAGGCGCGGTCGACCAAGCCTTCGCCGATCAGCACATGCAGGAGCGCCATGAAGAGCGCGCCGTCGGTGCCGGGCTTGATCGGAATCCACTCGTCGGCGATGGCCGAGTAGCCGGTGCGCACCGGGTTGATCGAGATGAAGCGGCCGCCGCGGCGCTTGAACTTGCCGAGCGCGATCTTCAGCGGGTTCGAGTGATGGTCTTCGGCGGTGCCGATCATCACGAAGAGCTTGGCGCGGTCGAGATCGGGGCCACCGAATTCCCAGAAGCTGCTGCCGATCGTGTAGATCATGCCGGCGGCCATGTTCACCGAGCAGAAGCCGCCGTGTGCCGCGTAGTTGGGCGTTCCGAACTGGCGTGCGAAGAGGCCGGTCAGCGCCTGCATCTGGTCGCGGCCGGTGAAGAGCGCGAACTTTTTCGGGTCGGTGGCGCGGATCCTGGCGAGGCGTGCGCCGAGGATCTCGAAGGTGCGCTCCCACGAGATCGGCTCGAACTCGCCGGCGCCGCGGTCGCTGCCGGCCTTTCTCAGCAGCGGCTGCGTCAGCCGTGCCGGCGACACCTGCTTCATGATGCCCGAGGCGCCCTTGGCGCAGATCACGCCCTTGTTGAGCGGATGCTCGGGATTGCCGTCGATGTAGCGCAGCTCGCCGTCGCGCAGGTGCACGCGGATGCCGCAGCGGCAGGCGCACATGTAGCAGGTGGTGGTCTTGATCTCGGTCTTCGCCCCGGGCGCGGGCGAGGCGAGCGGATCGTGCAGCGGTTCGCGCGAGAAGAGCCTGAACAACGAATGCTTCATGTCGCGAGCATCGCCAGCGCAACCGAGGCGATGCGCGCCTGCAGCGAATCGGCGCGCGAAGTGAGGACGATCGGCACCCTGGCGCCGAGCACGAGGCCGGCGCATTCGCCGCCGCCGATGTAGACGAAGCTCTTGTAGAGCATGTTGCCGGCGTTGAGATCGGGCACGAGCAGGAGGTCGGCGTCGCCGGCCACCTGCGATTCGATGCCCTTGGTCCGCGCCGCTTCGGCCGAGACGGCGTTGTCGAAGCCGAGCGGGCCTTCGACGATCGCGTTCCCCCATTCGTGGTGCTCGCGGGCAAGATCGACCAGCGTCTGCGCATCCAGCGTCGCCTGGATGGCCGGGTTCACGGTCTCGACCGCGGCGACGATGCCGACCTTCGGCCTCGCGATGCCGAGCTTGCGCAGCAACTCGATGGCGTTGCTCAGGATGTCGCGCTTGGCGGGCACGTGCGGCGTGATGTTGACGACGCAGTCGGCCAGCGCCAGCAGCTTCGGGTAACGCGGCAGGTCGAAGACGAAGGTATGGCTGATCCGCCTCGGGCCGCGCAGGCCCGTGCTCTTGTGGATTGCCACCGACATTAGCTCGTCGGTGTGCAGCGAGCCTTTCATCAAGGCCCCGACGTTGCCGCCTCGCGCCAGACGAACGGCGTGCAGCGCCGCATCGTGCGGATCATCGCCGGTGGGCGCGACCTCGAACGAACCGATGTCGACACCCGCGGCGTCGGCGGCGCGGGCGATCGCGTCGCGCGGCCCGATCAGCAGCGGCCGGGCGATGCCTTCGACGGCCATGCGCCCTGCCGCCGCGAGCGCGATCGCATCGCATGGGAACACGATGCCGATCGGCGGCCGGCCGGCGCCCTGCTCGCCGCGCGCCCGGGCGACGAGCGCATCGAGCCGGGGATGCGTTGCGGTCAGACGTAGTCCTTGTACTTGTCGAGAAAGCGCACGGGCTTGCTCAGGGCATCGCGACGGAACGGGTCGCCCAGCTCGCGCGTGCACATGATCTCGATCACCGTCGTCTTGCCGTGCTGCATCTGCGCGTCGATCGCCGCCTTGAAGGCCGGGCCGACGTCTTCGAGACGGTCGACGACGACGCCTTCGGCGCCCATCGCTTTCGCGATCCCCGCGAAGCTCTGGTTCTCGAGCTCGCCGGCGACGAAGCGGCGGTTGTAGAAGTCGACCTGGTTCTTCTTCTCCGCGCCCCACTGGCGGTTATGGAAGACGATCGCCGTCACAGGAATGTCGTGGCGCACGCAGGTCATGATCTCCGACATGCTCATGCCCCAGGCGCCGTCGCCGGCGTAAGCCACGGCTGGCCGGTGCGGCGCTGCGGCCTTGGCACCGATCATCGTCGGCAAGGCGTAGCCGCAGTTGCCGAAGCTCATCGGCGCGAAGAAGGAGCGCGGCTCCTCGAAGCGCAGGTAGCTGTTGGCGATGGAATTGATGTTGCCGATGTCGGTCGAGACCATGACGTGCGGCGGCATCGCCTTCTCCAGCTCGCGCAGCACCTGGCGCGGGTGCAGCCAGTGCCCCGATTCCTTCTTCTGCTCCTCGATCATGTCGAGGCTGTAGGGGTCACGCTCGTGCGTCCACTCGGTGAGCTCCTTTTCCCACGCCGCCTTCTCGTTGGCGACGGTCTTCGCGCGGACCGCCTTCGTAGCGTCGCAAGCGAGGGTCTTGCCTTCGAGGCGCTTGACGATCGCTACCGCCGCGGCTTTCGCGTCGGCGGCGATGCCGACGCTGATCTTCTTCACCAGCCCGAGGTTGGTGTGGTCGGCCTCGATCTGGATGATCTTCGCGTCCTTCGGCCAGTAGTCGAGGCCGTGCTGCGGCAGCGTGCCGAACGGTCCCATGCGCGAGCCGAGCGCGACGACGACGTCGGCCTGCGCGATCAGCTTCATCGCCGCCTTCGAACCCTGGTAGCCGAGCGGGCCGCACCAGAGCGGGTGGCTGGCGGGGAAGGCGTCGTTGCGCAGATAACCGGTGACGACCGGCGCGCCGAGGCGCTCGGCGAGCGCCTTGCATTCCTCGACCGCGTCGCCCATCACGACGCCGCCGCCGGCGAGGATCACCGGGAACTTCGCCTTGGCGAGCAGCTGCGCCGCTTGGTCGAGGCTGTTTTCGCCGCCGGCGCCGCGCTCGACGCGCATCGGCTTCGGGATCTCGACCGTGATCTCGCCGTAGAAGTAGTCGCGCGGAATGTTGAGCTGGGTCGGGCCCATCTCGGAGATGGCGCGGTCGAAGCAGCGCGCCGTGTACTCGGCCATGCGCTTGGGGTTGTTGACGTGGCCCTGGTACTTCGTGAACTCCTGGAACATCGGCAGCTGGTTGGCCTCCTGGAAACCGCCGAGGCCCATGCCCATGGTGCCGGTCTCGGGCGTGACGATGACGACCGGGCTGTGTGCCCAGTAGGCCGCGGCGATCGCCGTGACGCAGTTGCTGATGCCGGGGCCGTTCTGGCCGATGACGACGCCGTGCCGGCCGGAGACGCGCGCGTAGCCGTCGGCCATGTGCGCCGCTCCCTGCTCGTGCACGACCGGAACGAGGCGGATGCCGGCGGGCGCGAAGATGTCCATCGCGTCCATGAAGGCCGAGCCCATGATGCCGAAGATGTCGGTCACGCCGTTGGCGACCATCGTCTCGACGAAGGCCTCGGAAGGCGTCATCTTCTGCACGCCCTTGACGACCTGGCGCGTTTCGGGGGCGGCGGGGATCGGGTCTCGGTTCATGTTCGTTCCTCTCGGTGAAGGCGGCGGCTCGGCCACCGCGGGTTCCGGCTTTCTGATCGTCGGTACGGTTCCCGGATGATAGGCAGGCGCCTGCGCAAGGTCAAACAGAACTTTTGAAAACGGAACTTCCTGTACGAAATATCGGAACGGCGATATGATCACCACATCGTGAAGGTCGTCGCTGCGTCGCAACCCGAACTCGCCACGCTCGACGGCGACACGCCAACGCTACGGCTCTTCGCGCTGCTCGAGGTCATCGCCTCGAAAGATCAGCTTTTTTCGCTGCAGGCCTTGGTCGAGGCGACCGGCCTGCCCAAGCCGACGCTGCACCGCATGCTGCAGCAGCTAGCAAGCGCCGACCTGCTGCAGCGCGAGGGCGACGGCCGCCACTACAGCACCGGTGTGCGCCTGCGCCGCTTGGCCGAGAACCTGCTGATGAACGACAGCCACCACGGTGCCCGCCACGCCGTGCTGCGTCATCTCGTCGAGGAAATCGGCGAGAGCTGCAACATCACGACGCTGTCGGGCAGCGAAGTCGTCTATCTCGACCGCGTCGAGACGGCGGCGCCGCTGCGCTTCTATCTGCATCCGGGTTCGCGCGTGCCGGTGCACTGCTCGGCGAGCGGCAAGATCTTCCTGGCGCAGATGACGCCGGCGCAGCGCGATCGCCTGCTCGCGCACGCGCTGCTCGAGCGCTTCACGCCGAACACGCTGACCGACCTGGGCAAGCTCGAGCGCGAGCTGAAGCGTGTCCGGCGCGAGGGATTCGCCATGGACGACGAGGAGTTCCTGCCCGGCCTGCTCTGCCTCGCCGTGCTCGTGCCGGCCGCCGGCCGGCCGTCGAATCTCTGCGTCGCGGTGCAGGCCCCGATCATGCGGCTGACGCCAGCGAAAGCGCGGGCCTTGCTGCCGGCGCTGCAGCGCGCTGCCGACGCGCTCGGCGAGATCGACGCCGACTCGGCATCCTCGCGCGTGCGCAAGGTCGCCGAAGCATGAGCTTGCGGCCGATTCACATCGCCGACGCGTCTGCGTCGATCGCAGAGCCGATGCGACAGGTCGGCGTGCGCGAGACCTTCGGCATCGACTCCGATCTCGTCGTGCCGGCGTTCGCCGAGCGCGACGAGCACGTGCCCGAGATCGACACCGCCTACCGCTTTCAGCGCGACACGACGCTCGCCATCCTGGCCGGCTTCGCGCAGGATCGGCGCGTCCTCGTACAAGGGCTGCATGGCACCGGCAAGTCGACGCACATCGAGCAGGTCGCGGCACGGCTCAACTGGCCGTGCGTGCGCGTCAACCTCGACGGCCACATCAGCCGGCTCGATCTCGTCGGCAAGGATGCGGTCGTGCTGCGCGAGGGCAAGCAGGTCACCGAGTTCCAGGAAGGCATCGTGCCGTGGGCGCTGCAGCGGCCGATGGCGCTCGTCTTCGACGAGTACGACGTCGGCCGGCCCGACGTGATGTTCGTGATCCAGCGCGTCCTCGAGCGCGAGGGCCGCTTCACGCTGATGGACCAGAACCGTGTCCTCTCGCCGCACCGCTTCTTTCGCCTCTTCGCGACCGCGAACACGGTGGGTCTCGGCAACCTCAACGGCCTGTATCACGGCTCGCAGCGTCTCAACCACGCGCAGATCGATCGCTGGAACATCGTCGCGCAGCTGAACTACCTGCCGGCCGAAGAAGAGATCGCCATCGTCCAGGCGCGTGTGCCGGAGCTCGCGAACGAAGCGGGTGGCGCGCTGGTGGCGAAGATGGTCGAGACCGCGGCGCTGACGAGAAACGGCTTCGCCGCCGGCGACCTCTCGACGTTGATGTCGCCGCGCACCGTCATCACCTGGGCCGAGAACCTGGCCATCTTCGGCGACGTCGGCACCGCGTTTTGCCTCTCCTTCGTCAACAAGTGCGACGAGGCCGAACGGCCCGTTGTCGCCGAATACTTCCAGCGCTCGTTCGATAGCGAGCTGAGGTCGTCTTGAGCGAGGTGCAGGCGGCCGCGCGCCTGCAGGAGCGCATCGAGGAGCTCTGCGCCGCCTCGATCCGTGCCCTCACCGGCGATGGCGAATTGCGCTTTCGTGGCCGGCGCCTGCACCGCGGAGCGCGCCGCCTGCCGCTTTTTGCGCCGCATCTGCATCCGTCGTTCGAGCGCGACGACTTCGCCTCCTTTCGCGGCGCCGCCGACGGCCTGGCGCTGCGCCTCATGCTCTGCGACGCGGCGCTGCACGCGTCGCTGGCGCCGGCGGATGCCGTCGAGCGGCTCCTCTTCGACTGGCTCGAGCAGTTCCGGGTCGAGTCGCTGGCGCCCGATAGCCTGCCGGGCGTCGCGCACAACCTGCGCCATCGCCACGAAACCTGGTCGCTCGGCTTCCACGATGCCGGCCACGCGGATTCGGCGCGTGGTCTTCTGCTCTACACGCTGGCCCAGATGGCGCACGCCCGCGTCACGGCAGAGCCCGTCGTCGAAGCGACCGAAGACCGCATCGAGGCGACACGCTTCGCGCTCGCGCCACGAATCGGCCATGCGCTGGCCGGCCTGAGGCGCACGCGCCGCGACCAGGCAGCCTACGCGGCGCATGCCCTCGCCATTGCCACGGTGGTCGCGGCCATGCTCCGCGGCGCCGGTGCAGGCGAGCGCTCCGACGACACGGCCGTCGATTCGAAGCGAGATGACAACGCGCGCTCGGTATTCGGCCTGCTGATGGAAAAAGAGGGCGCAGCGAATGAACGCTTCGCGACTGCCGTCTCCGGCCGGAGCGCCGCGCTCGAAGCAGCCGCCGGCCGCTACCGGATCTTCACCGGCGCCTTCGACCGCGAAGCCGGCGCTGCGGCGCTGGCCCGTGCCGAGGTGCTCGCCGGCTATCGGGCGCAGCTCGATCGCAGGATCGCCGCGCAGGGCGTCAACGTAGCGCGTCTCGCCCACGACCTTCGGGCGCTGCTGGCCGTGCCGGCACAGGACGGCTGGGACGGGGCGCAGGAAGAGGGCCGGATCGACGGCCGCAGCCTCGCCCGCCTCGTCGCGACGCCTTCGGAGCGGCGGCTCTTCCGCCGCGAGCGCGTCGAACCACGCGCCGATGCGGCGATCACCTTTCTCGTCGACTGCTCCGGCTCAATGAAGGAGCACGCCGAGAACGCCGCCATGCTCGTCGACGTGTTCGCGCGGGCGCTCGAGATGGCCGGCGCGCCGAGCGAGGTTCTCGGCTTCACGACCGGCGCCTGGAACGGGGGCCGGGCGCAACGTGCCTGGCGGCACGCCGGCCGGCCGCCGCGCCCCGGCCGTCTCAACGAGCGCCTGCATCTCGTCTTCAAGGCGTTCGAGACGTCGTGGCGCCGGGCGCGGCCGGCGATGGCTGCGCTGCTCAAGGCCGATCTCTTTCGCGAGAGCATCGACGGCGAAGCGGTCGACTGGGCCTGCTCGCGGCTCGTCGCGCGAGAGGAAGCGCGAAAGATCCTCTTCGTCGTCTCCGACGGCTCGCCGATGGACACGGCGACGGCGCTGGCCAACGATGTGCGCTATCTCGACCAGCATCTGCGCGACGTCGTGCGGCGCCACGAGCAGGCAGGCGCCATCGAGATCGTTGGCATCGGCGTCGGGCTCGACCTCAGCCCGTTCTATGCGCGCAGCCACGTGCTCGATCTCGGCGGCGCGATCGGCCGCGCGATGTTCAACGAAGTGATCGACCTTCTCGGTGCGCGCCGCCGGCGATAGGGGCCGGCCCGATCGGGAAGATCGCCTCGCGCTTGACGAACAGCCGATGCGAGGCTATGGTGTGTTCCATATGTTATTCATACGTTCCAGCAGTTGGAACTATTGAACCCGGTCGTCGATCACTGTCCATGGATTCCACCCTCGCCAAAGGCCTCACCGTGCTGGAGTGGCTGGCCCGCCAGCGGCGTGAATGCGGCGTCAGCGACGCGGCACGTGCCCTCGGCCTGGCGCGCAGCAACGCGCACCGCACGTTGCAGACGCTCGTGGCTTGCGGCTTTGCCGAGCAGAACGCCGAGACGAGCGCCTACCGGCCGAGCCTGCGCCTCTTCGAGCTGGGCACGCTCGTCGGCGCGGCGGTCGACGTCGCGGCGCGGGTGCGGCCACAACTCGCTTCGCTTGCGGCCGACACGGGCGAAACGATCCACCTCGCGCGGCTCGATGGCGCCGAGATCGTGTACCTCGACAAGTTCGACAGCCCATTGCCGGTGGCCGCCTATTCGCGCGTCGGCGGCCGGGCGCCGGCCTGCTGCGTCGCTTCAGGCAAGGCGTTACTCGCTGCAGTTCGGCCTGACGAAGCGGCCTTGCGCCGACTGTTCGGCGAGTTGCAGGCGCACACCCCGAACAGCATCACCGCCTTCGATCGCCTCCATGTCGAACTCGTGCGCACGGCCGAGCGTGGCTACGCCGAGAACCGCGAAGAGTGGCGCCTCGGCGTCTGCGGTCTCGGCGTGCCGGTGTTCGATGCGCGCGGCGAAGCGCTCGTCGCCGTCGGCATGAGCGTGCCTTCGATTCGCTTCGGCCGCGCCCAAGCGAAGGCGTTCGCGGCCCGGTTGCTCGAGTGCGCCCGCGATGCGAGCGCGTCGCTCGGCTATCGCCTGGCCGGGCCTGCCAATCACGACGACAAGGCCCGCTCGGCGGGCCGCCCTACTAGGAGACGAATCGCATGAGTGTCATCCTTCTTCGCCGGGCGGCGATCGCCGCTACGGCGGCGTTTGCCCTGGCCGCCGCGTCGCACGCGACCCTGGCGCAAAGCAACTGGCCCGACAAACCGATCCATTTCATCGTGCCCTACCCGCCCGGCGGCGGCACCGACGTGATCGCGCGGATCGTGCAGGAGCGCTTCCAGAAGGAGCTCGGCCAGCCGATCATCATCGACAACCGCGGCGGCGCCGCCGGCTCGCTCGGCACCGACGTTGCCGCCAAGTCGGCGCCCGACGGCTACACCGTGCTGTTCACGCTGTCGTCGCACACCATCAATCCGTTCATCTATCCGAAGCTGCCTTTCGATACGGTCAAGGATTTCGAGCCGGTCGGCATGGTCGCGTCGCTGCCGCAGATCCTCGTCGCGAACCTCCAGTTCCCAGCAAACAACGTGGCCGAGCTCACGGCGTTGGCCAAGGCCAAGCCCGGCACGCTCGCCTACGCTTCGGTCGGCAACGGTTCGCCGGGCCAGCTCGCCGGCGAGATGTACAAGCTGCGCACCGGCACGCAGCTGACGCACGTGCCCTACCGCGGCGGCGGCCCGGCGATGAACGACCTGATGGGCGGCCAGGTGCCGCTGCTCTGGGTCTCGATCCCGGCGGCGGCGCAGTTCGTGAAGTCGGGCAAGGTGAAGGCGCTGGCCGTCTCGACCGTGAAGCGCAGCGCCGCGTTTCCGGACGTGCCGACGATGCAGGAGGCCGGCGTGCCCGACTTCAACGTCGATTCCTGGTACGCGATGTTCGTGCCGGCGAAAACGCCGAAGCCGATCATCGAAAAACTCAACAAAGCGCTCAACGTCATCGTGCGCGAACCCGCCATTCGCGACAGGCTCCTGCAGCAGGGTGCCGAAGGCGCGGGCGGCACGCCGGAGGCCCTGGGCAAGGTGGTCGACAGCGAGCTGGTGCGCTGGGCCAAGCTGGTCAAGGACGCCAACATCCATTCCGAGTGACCGGCGCCTGGCAAAGGAAGCTCTCATGACGATGCTCGAGAAAGACGACACGAGCGCCGAGGTCGAAGCCTTGGTGCGGCGCGCCCGCGCGGCGCAGCGGATCTACGAGCGCTCGACGCAGGAGCAGGTCGACACCGTCGTCACGGCCGCCGGCTGGGCGATCATCGAGCCCGGGCGCAATCGCGAGCTGGCCGAGCTGGCCGTCGTGGCGACGGGCATCGGCGACGTCGAAGACAAGGTTCGCAAGAACCAGCGCAAGACCTTCGGGCTGCTGCGCGACCTGCAAGGCGCGAAGTCAGTCGGCGTCATCGCCGTCGACGCGGCCAAGGGTATCGTCGAGATCGCGCGGCCGGTCGGCGTGGTCTGCGCCGTCACGCCGTCGACGAATCCGGCAGCGACGCCGGCCAACAAGATCATCAACGCGCTCAAGGGCCGCAACGCGGTGATCGTCGCGCCTTCGCCCAAGGGCTGGAGCACCTGCGAGCGGCTGATCGGCTACATCCATGCGCAGCTCGAGCGGGCCGGCATGGAGCCGCAGCTCGCACGCGACCTGGTGCAGCTGCTGCCCGCGCCGGTGACCAAGCGCTCGACCACCGAGCTGATGCGCCTGTGCGATCTCGTCGTCGCGACCGGCTCGCAGGCCAATGTGCGCGCCGCCTACGCGAGCGGCACGCCGGCCTTCGGCGTCGGCGTCGGCAACGTCGCCGTTATCGTCGACGAGACGGCCGATGTCGAGGCGGCTGCCGATCGCATCGTCCGTTCCAAGACTTTCGACAACGCGACGAGTTGCTCGTCGGAGAACAGTCTCATCGTCGTCGATGCCGTGCGCGCGAAGCTGCTTTCGGCGCTCCAGGCGCGCGGCGTGATCCTGCTCGACGCGGCGCAGAAGGCGACGCTCGCGTCGTTGATGTGGCCCGAAGGCAAGCTCTCGCCAGCCGTCATCGGCCAGTCGGCGGCGGCGATCGCGGCGCGCGCCGGCGAGACGGGCGGCGCCGACCGCGCCGCCTGGCGCGCCATCGCGGCGCGGCAGCCGCGCATCCTGATGGTCGAGGAAGAAGGCGTTGGTCACGAGCATCCTTTTTCGGGCGAGAAGCTCTCACCCGTGCTGGCACTTTTCGGTGCTCGCGATTTCGCCGAGGCCTGCGCCGCCGTCGAACGCATCTACGCCTACGAAGGCGCCGGCCATTCGGTCGGGCTCAACACCAGGCGCGAAGAGCGCGCCCTCGAGCTCGGGTTGTCGCTGCCGGTCTCGCGCGTCATCGTCAACCAGGCGCACAGCATCGCCACCGGCGGCAGCTTCGACAACGGCCTGCCGTTCTCGCTGTCTATGGGTTGCGGCACCTGGGGCCGCAACAACTTCTCCGACAACATGAACTACCGCCACTACCTCAACATCACGCGGGTCTCGCGGCCGATCGCGGAGCGCGTGCCGAGCGAGCGCGAGATCTTCGGCGCCTTTTTCGACGCCTACGGCAAGGCATGACGCCCGCCGCGGCCACGGTCTTCGAGCTGATCGAGCGCGGCGCCGCGGCACAGCCCCAGGCGATCTACGCCGTCGCGGCCGACGATGCGCAGTCGATGACGTACAGGGCCTTGGGCGAGGCCTGCGCGCATCTCGGCGCTTCGCTTGCGGAGATGGGGCTGGCGCCCGGCGCGACAATCTCGGTGGTGATGCCGAACGGCCTGCAGACGCTTCGCCTCCTGCTCGGCTTCATGCACGCGGGACGTTGCGTCAACCCGGTCAATCTCCTGTCGCAGCCCGAGCAGATGCGCTACGTGCTCGCGCACTCGGACTGCCAGCTGGTGGTCGCTTCGCCTGAATGGGCTGAGCGCGTGCGAACGGCGCTGGCGGGGATCGGGCGCGAGGTGCGACTGATCGTTCTCGCAGCCGACGGCGACATCGAGGCGCTACGCGAATCCTTTCCGCGCACCGGAACAAGCCGTGAGCATTCGCCGCCGCGCCCCGATGCGACGGCGCTCCTCATGTACACCTCGGGCACCACCGGTGTGCCCAAGGGCGTGCTGCTGACGCAGGCCAACCTCGCCGCCAATGCGGCTGCGATCAGCCGCGAACACGAGCTCAGCGCCGACGACCGCGTCCTCGCCGTCCTGCCGCTCTATCACATCAATGCATTCGCGGTGACGATGCTGGCGCCGCTGGTGAACGGTGGCAGCGTTGCGATGGCGGCGCGCTTCTCGGCTGCGCAGTTCTGGTCGCAGGCGATCCGCCTGCGCTGCACCTGGCTCAATGTCGTGCCGACGATCATCTCGTACCTGCTCGCGGGCGAGGCCCCGCCGCGCGAGAGCCTGGCGCGCATCCGTTTTTGCCGCTCGGCGTCAGCCGCCTTGCCGCGCGAGCATCACCTCGCCTTCGAGGCGAAGTTCGGCATCGGCATCATCGAGACCATGGGCCTTACGGAGACCATGGCGCCGTCTTTCTCCAACCCGCTGGCGGCGCCCGAGCGCAAGGTCGGGTCGGTCGGCCGCGCTTCGGGCGGCGAGGCGCGCGTCGTCGATGCCTCGCTCGCGCCGATGGCCGACGGCCTGACCGGCGAGATCGTCATCCGTGGCCCGCACGTCATGCGCGGCTACTACAAGAACGAGGAAGCGACGCGCGCCAGCTTCACGCCCGACGGCTGGCTGCGCACCGGCGATCTCGGCCATCGTGACGCCGACGGCTTCTTCTTCCTCACCGGCCGCATCAAGGAGCTCATCATCAAGGGCGGCGAAAACATCGCGCCGCGCGAGATCGACGAGGTGCTGCTCGCGCATCCGGCGGTGCTCGAGGCGGCGGCAGTCGGCATTGCGGACCGCCACTACGGGCAGGAGATCATGGCCTGCGTCGTCCTGCGCGAAGGCATGGCGTGCGAGGCGGGCGCGTTGCGGGAATTCTGTGTCGAGCGTCTCGGGCCCTTCAAGACGCCCAAGACGTTTCGCTTCGTGAGTGCGCTGCCGCGCGGGCCCTCCGGCAAGGTGCAGCGCCTGAAGCTTCTCGACTTGGCCGCGTAGCCGCGCACGGCCCGGCGCGCCTCACCGTCGCCGCTCGACCTCAGAAGTCGATCCCTAGCGCCCGGTCGCGTCCTGCGGCCGCCCGGCCTCGAAGAGGAACCAGGTCCGCCGCTCCGTCTCGTCAATCCAGACCTCGATCAGGCTGGCGGTGGCGATGTCGCGGTATTCGTCGCAGACGTTGTGCGCCTCGCGCAGGCGAGTCGCGAGCGTCTTGTTGTCCTCGCGCAGCTCGGCCAGCATGTCCGAAGGCTCGACGTAGTCGGCATTGTTGTCGGCGATGCGTTGCAGTCGCGCGATGTGCCCGATCGAGCGCAAGGTCGTGCCGCCGACCTTGCGCACGCGCTCGGCGATCGGATCGGTCATCGCGTAGATCTGGTCCGACTGCTC
The DNA here is from genome assembly GCA_003152055.1 of Burkholderiales bacterium. Lineage (GTDB taxonomy): Bacteria > Pseudomonadota > Gammaproteobacteria > Burkholderiales > Burkholderiaceae_C > Schlegelella_A. The sequence continues at coordinate 51,661 of PLZH01000234.1, read as the reverse complement.
GTCGAGCAGAACGTGGTAGTCGTGAAAGTGCGGCCCGCTCATGTGCCAGTGAAAGTTCTTGGTCTTCAGATAAAGGGCGAACACGTCGGCGAGGATGCCGTTCATCGCAGCGCCGATGTCGCGCGTGGCCTTGGCTTCGAGGTCGGTCGGTGTACCGAGCGGGGCCTGGCGACGCTCCCTGGCACTGCGCGCGGTGGTGGTCGTGGATTTCTTCTTCATGGAGGCGCTTCCTGAATCGAGGTCACAGGAGCTTACAAGACCGCAGCGAAACCTGCACCGGGGCGGCCCACCGATCACCTCGGCAATCCGATCCTCGCCAAGTGGGGTCGGCAAAGGCGGCGCCTATGACGTGTACCCGGCGCGCGCGCTCAAGGCAGCCAAGATCGTGCGCGNNCGAAGCTGCGGCGCGTGCGCTGGCGAGGTTCGTCGAGCCGGCGAAATTCAGCGGGCTCGTGGCCCGGGCCCTGGCCTGCCACGGGATCGAAGGCGCGACCGTGGCGCCTGCGGCGTGATGCGCCAGCCGGGGCTCAGAACTCCGAAACGGTCGTGTCGAGCGGCATCATCATCGTCGAGCGGCGCACGCTGGCGGGCGCCGGCTCGGCTTCGAGGTCGTCCTTGCCGAAGGTGCCGAAGTACACGGGCGCGCGGCCCGGCGGCGTATCGAGCCAGGCGTCGAAGTCTTCCTCGGCGAGCAGCACCGGCGTGCGCTTCTCGTTCGGCTCGCCTTTGTCGTTGGTGGAGCGCTGAAAGCGCGCGAGCAGCGGATGCAGGTCGCAGTTCAGCGTCAGGATGGCGAAGCTGATGATCGACTCGCCGTCTTCGCCGACCCATCGGTCCCAGAGGCCGGCGATGCTGAGCGGCGAACGGTCGGCGCGGCGGATGCGCCAGCGCTCCGAGCGCTTGGCGCCGTCGGCGTAGTAAGGGACGTAGAAACACTGTGCCGGGACGATGCACCACTGCCGCCCGGCCCAGGCTCCTTTGAAAGACGTGCGCACGGCAGCCGTTTCGGTTCTCGCATTGACGGTCGAGGCGGCCGGCCGGGCGGCCTTGGCCGAGGACGGCAAGAGCCCGAACCGCGCCACCACGACTTCGCGCTGCGCCGCGGCGCCGATGCCGTAGCGCCGGATGATCGGCGCGTACTCGCCCGGGCCGATGTCGGTCTGCCAGTCGTCGGCGATCGTCAGGCCCCACTCGCGTTCGAGTTCGGCAGCCGTCGGCGCAAGGTAATTGGTCGACATTTCGTCACTTTAGCGCTGCTCGCGGCAGCGTGGAACGCCCGCGTAGTGAATTGCGCCACGTTCGGACGGCGTGAAACAGGCCTCAGACGGCGACCGGCGCCTTGATCGCGGCGTGGTGCCGGTAATCGACGACGGAAAAATCCTCGTAAGCGTAGTCGAACATCGAGGCCGGCCGGCGGCCGATCTCCAGGGTCGGGTAAGGAAACGGCGGCCGCGACAGCTGCAGGTCGACCTGCTCGGCGTGGTTGCTGTAGATGTGGCAGTCGCCGCCGGTCCAGATGAAATCGCCGACGTCGAGGTCGCATTGCTGCGCCAGCATGTGCGTGAGAAGCGCGTAGCTGGCGATGTTGAAGGGCACGCCGAGGAAGACGTCGGCGCTGCGCTGGTAGAGCTGGCAGCTGAGCCGCCCGCGCTCTGCGGCGCCGGCCGCCGGCCCGACGTAGAACTGGAAGAATGCATGGCAGGGCAGGAGCGCCATGTCGGGCAGAGCGGCGACGTTCCAGGCGCTGACGATGATTCGGCGTGAGTCCGGGTCGGTCTTCAGCTGCTCGACGACGCGCGCGATCTGGTCGATGTGGCCGCCTCCCGGCGTCGGCCACGATCGCCATTGCACGCCGTAGACCGGGCCGAGGCTGCCGTCGGCGGCGGCCCATTCGTCCCAGATCGTCACGTCGCGTTCCTGCAGCCAGCGCGCATTGCCTTCGCCGCGCAGGAACCACAGGAGCTCGAGGATGATGGAACGCAGGTGGACCTTCTTCGTCGTCACCAGCGGAAAGCCCTCGCGCAGATCGAAGCGCATCTGGTAGCCGAAGACGCTCTTCGTTCCCGTACCGGTGCGATCGCGCTTGGCGACGCCATCGTCGCGCACGTGGCGCATGAAGTCTTCGTATTGCGAGCGGATCGGCCGCTCTGATGGGCTCGGCGAAGAAGGCGCTTGCTGCATCGAACGGATTATCGGTGCTTGCGCGCTCGGTCCTCGCGGCGCAGGGGTTCGATCGGTCGGAGCAGTCGCTTCTCAGCGATCGAACTGCAGCGCCGCGAGCCGCGCGTAGAGCCCGCCGGAAGCGACGAGCTCGGCGTGCGTGCCGGTCTCGACGATCTGCCCGGCTTCCAGGACGATGATGCGATCGGCGCGTTGCACGGTCGAGAGCCGGTGCGCGATGACGATGGTCGTGCGGTGCTGCATCGCGGATTCCAGTGCGGCCTGGACCATGCGCTCGCCTTCGGCGTCGAGCGCGCTCGTCGCTTCGTCGAGGAGGAGCAGCGGCGGGTTCTTCAGCATCGCCCGGGCGATCGAGATGCGCTGCCGCTGCCCGCCCGAGAGGCGCACGCCGCGTTCGCCGAGAAAGGTCTTGTAGCTCTGCGGCAGGGCGCTGATGAAGTCGTGCGCATAGGCCGCCGTCGCCGCGGCGACGACCTCGGCGTCGCTCGCCTCGGGCCGACCGTAGCGGATGTTTTCCATCGCGTCGGCCGAGAAGATGACGCTTTCCTGCGGCACGATACCGATGCGCGAGCGCAGCGCTTCGAGCGAGACGCGATCGACGCGCGTGCCGTCGACGAGCACCGAGCCGGACTCGACGTCGTAGAAGCGCAGGATGAGCTGCAACACCGTGCTCTTGCCGGCGCCGCTCGGCCCGACGAGGGCAACCGTCTCGCCCGGCGCGACGGCGAAGCTGAAGTCCACCAGCGTCGGATGCAGCGGCCGCGACGGATAGCGGAAGGTCACGTTCTCGAGGTCAACCGAGGCCCCGCCCGTGGACGCATTCATCGGCTCCGGCGAGGGCGGCGAGACGACCGGCGAGCGCAGTTGTAGCAGCTCCATGAGCCGCTCGGTCGCGCCGGCGGCGCGCAGCAGATCGCCGTACACCTCCGACAGCACGGCGACGCTGCTGACGAGGATGATCACGTAGACGACCGTCTCGCCGAGGTGACCGGCGCTGATGTCGCCGCGCAGCACGGCCTGCGTGCCCTGGTAGAGGCCCCAGAGCAGGGCGCCGAAGGTGGCGCTGATGATGAAGGCGACGAGAAACGAACGCAGCCTCGTGCGCCGGACGGCAGTGGCGAAGGCGCGCTCGGTCGAGGCCGAGAAGCGCTTCGCCTCGCGATCTTCCTGGATGTAGCTCTGGACGACGGGCACGGCGTTCAGCACCTCGGCGGCGATCGCGCTCGAATCGGCGACGCGATCCTGGCTGGCCCGCGAGAGCCGCTGCACGCGGCGGCCGAAGTAGAGCGAAGGCAGCACGACGAGGACGAGGATGCCCAGCACCTGCGTCATGACGACCGGGTTGGTGATGATGAGCATGGCCATGGCGCCGATGCCCATCACCGTGTTGCGCAGGCCCATCGAGAGGCTCGAGCCGACGACGGTCTGAACCAGCGTCGTGTCGGTCGTCAGCCGCGACAGGACCTCGCCGGTCTGCGTCGTCTCGAAGAATTCCGGGCTTTGCCGGACGACATGGGCGTAGACGGCGTTGCGCAGGTCGGCGGTGACTCGCTCGCCGAGCCAGCTGACCATGTAAAAGCGCGCCGCTGAGAAGAGGCCGAGGGCGACGCCGACCGCGAAGAGGGCGAAGAAGTGCTCGCGCAGCGCCATGACGCGCGAGCCCGGATCGCTGGCGACGAAGCCCTGGTCGATCAGCCCGCGAAGCGCCACCGGGAACACCAGGGTGCTCGCTGCGGCAAGCACCAAGAAGACGGCGGCGAGGACGATGCGGCCGCGGTATGGGCGCAGGAAAGGCAGCAGCCCGGCGAGCGACCTCACATCGCGCGCCGGCTGGGGAGAAGGCCTCGGCGGCGAAGTCATCGGCAAAGTTTAGGCGAGCGGCCCGTCGCGCCGCGTCGCTTGATCAAGCCCGTGCAAATAAAGCACAAGCAAACAACGCATATGCATTGAAAGCCTTGACATTGATTGCCTGGGCATGTATATTTCTTTTCATGTCACGTCAAGCCGCGCCTACCAGCTTCTACCGCGCCGAAGGCTATTGCGCCGACGAGAGCGTCGGCTACCTGATGAAGCGTGTGCTGATGAGCATCGCCCAGGCGGCCGACAAGCGCCTCGAGCCGCAGGGGATCACGCAAGCGCAGTGGGGGCCGCTGTTCATGCTGCGCCGCTCTCGCGCCTCGACCGTGGCCGAGCTGGCGCGCGAGTTGCAAACCGATCCGGGCGCGATGACCCGCCTGCTCGACCGCCTCGAGAGCAAGGGCTTTTGTCGGCGAGTGCGCTCGACCGACGATCGCCGCGTTGTACGCATCGAGCTGACGCCCGAGGGCGAGGAGGCGGCTGACCGGGTTCCGGTCGAGCTGTCGCAAGTGATGAACGAGCATCTGGCTGGGTTTTCCAGGATCGAATGGACGCAACTGAAGGGTCTTCTGCAACGCATGCTGACCAACGCCGAGGTCTGCGCCGCGAAGGGGGTGCGATGAGCCGCTGCCATCCGGGCGCGCGCGCCCGCGCCACGGCGGCGGCGCGTACGATCACGACGATCGTCATCGCGCTGACATCGACCATCGTCATCGCCCTCGCCGGCTGCGCCGACCCGTCGGGCATCGCCTCGACCTCGAAGCTGGTCGAGCCGAAGAGCGTCGGCGTTTCGTCAGTGACGCCCGTAGCTGCCATCGCAGCCGACTGGTGGCAAGGTTTCGCCGATTCTGACCTGAGCGAGCTGGTCGAGAAGGCCGTTGCCGGCTCGCCGAGCCTGCGCGTCGCCCAGGCGCGTGTCGCACGCGCCGCGGCGAACGCCGGCGTGGCGCGTTCCGCCGAAGGACCGCAGCTGAACGGCGAGATCGATGTCAGCCGCCAGCGCATCACCGGGAACGGCATCTATCCGCCGCCGCTCGCCGGTGCAATCCTCAACTTCGGCACGGCTCAGCTGAACGGCTCGTGGGAAATCGATTTCTTCGGCCGCAATCGGGCCGCGCTCGACGCGGCGGTAGGCGCCGAGCGCGCGGCCGAGGCCGACGGCGCCGCGGCGCGCGTCCTGCTCGCCGTCAACGTCGCGCGCAACTACGTGCAGCTCGCCCGTCTCGTCGAGCAGCGCGACGTCCTGCGCCGCGCCCTGGCGCAGCGCGACGAACTGCTCTCGCTCATCCGCCAGCGCGTCTCGGCCGGCCTCGACACGACCGTCGAGCTGCGCCAGGGCGAAGGCGCGCTGCCCGAGACGCGGCAGCAGATCGAAGCGATCGACGAGCAGATCGCGCTCGCCCGCCACGCCATCGCCGCGCTCGCCGCACTTCCTCCCGACGCCTGCGACACGCTGACGCCGCGCTTGGCCGCGGTTCGTGCCGTCCCGGTGCCCGGCGTCGTTCCGGCCGACCTGCTCGGCCGCCGTGCCGACATCGTCGCCGCGCGCTGGCGCGTCGAGGCGGCGAGTCGCGATGTCGCTTCGGCGCGAGCCCAGTTCTATCCCAATATCGATCTCACAGCATTCGCGGGCCTGTCGAGCATCGGCCTCGACCGGCTCGTGCGCGCCAACAGCGAGCAGTACGGCATCGGTCCGGCGATCCGCCTGCCGATCTTCGATTCGGGCCACCTGCGCGCCAACCTGGGCGGCAAGACCGCAGATCTCGATGCGGCGATCGACACCTACAACGGCAACGTGATCGATGCTGTTCACGACGTCGCCGACCAGATCAGCTCGGCGCGTTCGATCGAGCGCCAGCAGCGCGAGCAGGGCGACGCCCTGGCGTCGGCCGAAGCCGCCTACGACGTGGCGATGCAGCGCTATCGTGCCGGCCTCGCCACGTATCTCACCGTCCTCAATGCCGAGACCAACGTGCTCGCGCAGCGCCGCCTCACGGTCGACCTGCGTGCCCGCGTTCTCGACTCGCAGATGCTGCTCGTGCGCGCGCTCGGCGGCGGCTACGCGGCACGTGGCGCCGTCTCCTGACGCCTGCGCGCTCGCGCCCGCCATTTCTTCGGAGAATTCCTGGATGAATTCCGCAGACGCAAAGCGTCCTTCTGACATCTCTCGCGCCGTCGAGCCCGCCGCGGCCGCGGTTCCCGTCGCTGCGCCGGCCGCGCCGCCGGCGAACGGCAAGGGCCGTCGGCGCAGGGCCCTGCTCGGTGTGACCGGCGCCGTTCTGCTCGGCGGCATCGCCTACGCGGTCTACTGGGCACTCGTGCTCAACCACTACGAGAGCACCGACAACGCCTACGTGCAGGGCAACGTCGTGCAGTTGACGCCGCAGGTCGCGGGCACCGTCGTCGCCATCGCCGCCGACGACACGGATTTCGTCAAGGCCGGCCAGCCCCTCGTCAAGCTCGACCCGGCCGACGCTCGCGTCGCCCTCGATCAGGCCGAGGCGCAGCTGGCCCAGGCGGTGCGCGAGACGCGCACCCTGTTCGTCAACAACGGCACGCTGAAAGCGCAGATCGCTTCGCGCGAAGCCGACCTGGCGCGTGCGCGGAGCGAGGTGGCGCGCGCCGAAGACGACGTCTCGCGGCGGGCGCCGCTCGTCGCCACCGGCGCCGTCGGCAAGGAAGAGTTCAGCCATGTCACGTCGCAGCTCGCCGTCGCCAAGGCCGGCCTCGGCGCCGCCGAGTCGGGTGCCGAAGCGGCGCGCGAGCAGCTCGCCTCGAACCAGTCGCTGACCGAAGGCATTTCCGTCGAGCAGTACCCCGGCGTGCTGCGCGCCGCGGCGCGCGTGCGCGAGGCCTACCTGGCTCTGCGCCGCGTCGAATTGCTCGCGCCGGTGGACGGCTACGTCGCGCGGCGCAGCGTCCAGCTTGGCCAGCGCGTGCAGGCGGGAACGCCGCTGCTTTCGGTCGTGGCGCTGAAGGACGTCTGGGTCGATGCCAACTTCAAGGAAGGCCAGCTGCGCAACCTCCGCATCGGCCAGCCGGCCGAGCTCCAGGCCGATGTTTACGGCAAGAAGGTCGAGTACCACGGCACGATCGAAGGCCTCGGTGCGGGCACCGGTGCCGCTTTCGCCCTGTTGCCGGCGCAGAACGCGACTGGCAACTGGATCAAGGTCGTGCAGCGCGTGCCGGTGCGCATCGCCCTCGACCCGAAGGAGATCCTGGCGCACCCGCTGCGTGTCGGCTTGTCGATGGATGTGAATGTCGACGTCAGCAAGACCGATGGCCGCATGCTCGCGGACGCGTCGGACCGGGTGGCGCACTCGGCGACGGCCGTGTTCGACGACTCCAACACCGCCGCCGACGCCGACGTAAGGAAGATCATCGCCGCGAACGTCGGCCACACCGCGCCCGGCGAAGCTGCGCCGCCGCGCACCGCTCGCAGCACGCGCAGCGTCCACCCGTCGGCCGTCGCGCAGGGCTCGGCGTCCGTCGCCGCACGCTGATGGCCGTTCCGGCCGGCGCCGCGCCGGCACCGCTATCGGGCAGCGCGCTCGTTCTCGGCACGTTCGCGCTCTCGCTCGCGACCTTCATGAACGTGCTCGACACGTCGATCGCCAACGTCTCGATTCCGGCGATCGCCGGCGACATGGGCGTAAGCCCGTCGCAAGGCACCTGGGTCATCACCTCGTTCGCCGTCGCCAACGCAATCTCGGTGCCGCTCACCGGCTGGATGACGCAGCGCTTCGGCCCGGTGCGCCTCTTCGTCCTCAGCATCCTGCTCTTCGTGGTGGCGTCGTGGCTTTGCGGCCTGGCGCCGAACATCAGCTTGCTGATCGTTTTTCGCGTCATCCAGGGGTTGGTCGCCGGGCCGATGATCCCGCTCTCGCAGACGCTTCTGCTTTCGAGCTATCCGCGTGCCAAGGCGGGCACGGCGATGGCGATGTGGGCGATGACGGTGCTCGTCGCGCCGGTCGCCGGACCTCTGCTCGGCGGCTGGATCACCGACAACATCTCCTGGCCGTGGATCTTCTACATCAACATCCCGGTCGGCCTCGTCGCCGCTGCGATTACCTGGTCGATCTACCGCACACGCGACCCGGGGCCGAACAAGTCGCCACTCGACTACGTCGGCCTCGGCCTGCTCGTCGTCTGGGTCGGCTCGCTGCAGATCATGGTCGACAAGGGCAAGGAGCTCGACTGGTTCAATTCGACCCAGATCGTCGTGCTCGCCGCCACGGCGGTGATCGGCTTCGCGTTCTTTCTTGCCTGGGAGCTGACCGAAGAGCATCCGGTCGTCGACCTGCGCCTGTTCGGGCAGCGAAATTTCCTGATGGGAACACTCGCGCTTTCGATCGCCTACGGCCTTTTCTTCGGCAACATCGTTCTCCTGCCGCTCTGGTTGCAGGAGTACATGGGCTACACGGCCACCTGGGCGGGCCTCGCGATGGCGCCGGTCGGCGTGCTCGCGATCATGCTGTCGCCGTGGGTCGGAAAGAACGTCTCGAAGATCGATCCGCGCAAGCTCGCGACCGTCGCTTTCCTCGGCTTCGCATTCGTGCTCTGGATGCGCTCGCGTTTCAACGTCCAAGCCGACTTCGCCGCGATCCTCGTGCCCACCATCCTGCAAGGCGCGGCGATGGCCTTCTTCTTCATTCCGCTGCAGGCGATCATCTTTTCCGGTCTGACGCCCGATCGGCTGCCGGCGGCGGCGGGCCTGAGCAACTTCGTGCGCATCACGGCCGGCGCCATCGGCACCTCGATCTTCACGACGGTGTGGGAGGACCGCGCGATCCTGCATCACGCCGAAATTGCCGAGACGGTGACGCGAAGCAACGATTCGGCGACGCTGGCGCTCGGCCAGCTCGGCTCGAGCGGCTACGACCCCGGGCAGTCGCTCGCCACGATCAATCGCATGGTCGACCAGCAGTCGTACACGATGGCCGCGACCGATCTGTTCCTGCTCTCGGCCACGCTGTTCGTCGCCTTGCTCGTCTTCGTCTGGATGACGCGCCCGGTGCCCGCAGGTGCGACCGCAGCCGGCGGCGCGCACTGACGGCTCGACGAGCTGCTACATGACGAGTCGCGCCGCGTAGCCGGTCATTTCGAGGTAGCCGCGGCCGATCGTGCGGCCGTTCGCGTCGAAGAGCTGCGAGAGGCCTTCCCAGTAGATGGAGCCGGTGCTGGCGCGGCTGTCGAGCTCCTGGTCGTCCAGGACGGCCCTGACGTCGAAGCGGCCGGCGGGCGTCGCGATCGACCACTGCACCGGATAGCTCGCCTTCGATGCCGGGCTCGTCCAGCGCCGGCCGGCGACGAACGAAACTTTCGCTGCGGCGAAATTCTGCGTCGCCCCCGAGGCTGGCCTGAAGCTGCCTCCCGCCCAGAGCGTCGTGCCGTCGGCGCGGCGGAGGCGAAACGCCGTCAGCGCGGCGCCGACATCGAGATTCATGCCGATCCAGTCCCAGCCGACGGCGCTCGCATCGAGCAGCGAATCGCTCCATTCATGATCGAGCCAGGCGCGGCCAGTGACGGCGATGGGCGCGCCGCGATCGAGCCCGAGCGTGCCGCGAACCGCGAGCTGCGGCTCGCTGTAGTAGCGGCTCGATTGCGTGGCGCTCGGCCCCTTCTGCGAGACACCGCCTTCGCCCTGCACGAGCACCGGTTCGGTCGCCTCGAGAGTCAGGTCGAAGCGAAAGCCGGCGCTCTCGCTCGCCGCGCTCGTACGGTAGCGGCTGAGCCCCGGGCTCTGCCGGCGCTCCAGGCGCCAGCCGTGCAGGACCAGCGCCGTGTCTTCACTCGACGCCTCGGCGATGCCGAAGCCGCTGCGCGCGATGCGCTGGTCATGCCGCAAGCGCGCGTTCTCGACATCGGTGATAGCGGCATGCGCGGAAATGACCTGGCCCGCCGCGAAACGGCTGGACGCGGCGACGGCGGTGCCCGTCGCGGCGCGAAAGAATGTGATCTGGAACCCCCAGAGCCGAGCCGCCGCCTCGAGGAAACCGGTGACGTACCACCATTCGATGCGCGAATCGGGATGGGCCCCGAAATCCCGGGGAAAGGCGAGGCGCTCGAGAGATGGCGATGCATTCGATGCGAAGCCGAATCCTTGCCCGTACGCTGCGGCGAGCGCGAAGTTGATCGATCGGCGCGAAGGCATCCTGCGAGCATGACATGGCGTTCGCAGCCGCGCATTCGCACAAATGCATGTCCGCGTGGCAAGGGCGAACGCCGCTTGAAGCGGGGCCGGCTTTGCACTAGTCTGACCCACCGCTGCCGCAGGCGCGGCGCGAACCACAGGCCACCGACAAGGGGTGCTCTCATGAGTCGATCGAAGCTCGCTTTCCTTCTTGCCGCTGCCGCAGCGGCGGCCGTTCTCGCGGCGTGCGGCACGATGATGACCCGGCCCGACATGACCTTTTTCGTCTCGAGCACCGGCTCCGGCAAGGGCGCCGATCTCGGTGGCTTGGCCGGTGCCGATCGTTTCTGCGCCTCGCTGGCGACGGCGGCCGGCGCCAGCAATCACACCTGGCACGCCTATCTCAGCACGGTGCCGAGCGGCGGCACGCCCGGCGTCAACGCCCGTGATCGCATCGGTCCCGGTCCGTGGCGCAATGCGAAGGGCGTCGTCATCGCGCAGAACGTGACCGAGCTGCACGGCGTCAACAACCTCAACAAGCAGACCGTACTCACCGAGAAGGGCGACGTCGTGAACGGTTTCGGCGATACGCCGAACATGCATGACATCCTGACCGGCTCGCAGCCCGACGGCACGGCCATCGCCGGCAACGTCGATACGACCTGCGGCAACTGGACCAAGAGTGGCGAGGGCGCAGCCATGCTCGGCCACAGCGACCGCACCGGCCCCGACGACCGCGCGAGCTCGAAGTCGTGGAACTCCGCGCACCAGTCGCGCGGCTGCAGCATCGAGGCGCTGAAGGCGACCGGCGGCGACGGTCGGCTCTACTGTTTCGCAAGCAACTGAGGTCTGACGGCGTGGCGATCGACCCGACGACGCTGGCGGCGTTCAAGAGCGCGATCCTGCGCGCCGACGCCATCGACAAGGAGAACAAGAAGCTGCAAGCCGACTTCAAGGCGCGCTCGACCAAGCTGGTCGCGGCCGTGAAGGAAAAGGACGGGCCGCTGACAGAGCTGCTTCGCGAGCAACTGGGAACGAGCGTCGACAAGGCCGAAGACTGCCTGAGCGACATCGAGAAGTTCCTGCGCGTCGACATCGCCCATATCCAGCGCGACAAGGACTTCGCGGAATCGAAGAGCGGGCAGATCGAAAAGCTGGTCGGCGTCGTCTCGGCGGCGCAATCGTCATTGACGCGGCAGTTCGAGTTGGCGAAGCAGATCGACGCCTCGGCCGAAAAGATGCTGAAGGCGCAGGCGACGGGCAAGGCGCGGCCCTGCGCGAGCAGGCCCAGCTCGAGCGCTTCGTCGCCCGGCGCGGCAAGGAGCTGCTTGCGTTGAACGATGCCTCCCACAAGCTGGCGATGACGGCGGTCGTCGCTTTCAGGTATCGCGACGTCGCGACGCTCACTAAGGCGCGCAACGACATCGAAGGGCTCGGCATCGCCGGCGAGCTCGACGCTGCCGACCGGCTCGACAAGATGGTCGGCGATTTCCTCAAGCAGTGGAAGGACAAGGGCTTCGGCGACGATGTCGATCGCGGCTTCGATCGCGCTGCCGGCAAGCTGAGCGACGACATCGAGGGCATGCGCGCCTGGATCAGGCAGAGCAAGGATGCGCTCAAGGACACACGTGGCTACAAGCTCAGCCCACCCGACGCGAAGAAGGCGCTGAAGGCGCTCGATCTCCCCGCGAACGCCGAGGCCAAGGTCGCCAAGGCGATTGCCCTGCCGCTCGAGCCGATGGCCAAGGCCTTCGACGCCATCATCAAGGAGCTGAAGTTGAAAGGCACCGGCAAGAAGATGGTCGACGATCTCGTCAAGGCCGGCGTCGTCTGACGATGGACGCGCCGGCGTTCGCCACGCTCACCGTCGCGCACGACGTGCGCAACCGGCGCATCGCGCGCCTGCGCCTCAACCGGCCGCATCGCCTCAATGCCATCGACCCGCAGATGCCGGGCGAGATCCGGGCCGCGGTCGCCTGGGCCGAGTCCCAGGGAGAGGTGCACGTCATCGTCGTCGAAGGCGAAGGCCGCGCTTTCTGCGCCGGCTACGACCTTGTCGCGCTCGCCGAGGAGGGGTCGAACCATGGCGCGGTCGATCATCCCTTGCAGCAGGAAAGCAAACCCTGGGACTCGATGGTCGATTACGCCGTGATGAAGCGCTACACCGAAGACTTCATGGCCCTCTGGCGCTGCGCCAAGCCGACCATCGCCAAGGTGCACGGCTACGCTGTCGCCGGCGGCAGCGACATCGCGCTCTGCTGCGATCTGCTCGTGATGGCCGACGACGCAAAGATCGGCTACATGCCGACGCGCGTCTGGGGCTGCCCGACGACCGCGATGTGGACCTTTCGCCTCGGCGCGGCGCGCGCCAAGCAGCTGATGTTCACCGGCGATCTCATTACCGGCGCACAGGCGGCCGACTGGGGCCTGGCCAACATCGCGGTGCCCGCGGCCGAGCTCGACGCCGCCTGCGACGCGCTTGCCGATCGCATCTCCGGCGTGCCGCGCTCGCACCTCGCGATGCACAAGCTCGTCGTCAACCAGGTCATGCTGACGATGGGGCTCGAGCAGGCACAGACGCTTGCCACCGTATTCGACGGCGTGACACGGCACAACCCCGAGGGCCTCTGGTTCCGTCGTCAGGCCCAGGCCGATGGCTTCAAGGCCGCGGTCGAATGGCGCGACAGCGGCCGGCCGATCCCCGAGGCCGACGAGGCGAGGGCGCTTGTCGCCGAGCTCGAGAAGCGCATCGGTGAAGCAATGAAATCGCCCTGATCACCAGTCTTCCTTGACTGCGAGTGCCATGTCGCCGCCGATGGCGCCGCGCGCAGCCATCCAGGCCGTGATCGTTCCTGCCGCTACGACGCCGCCGCAGAGCGCGGCCAGGCGCAGCCAGGGCAAGAGCAGTTCCATCGTCCAGTGAAAGCTCTGCGGGTTGACGACGTCGACGAGCACGGCGCTGACCGCGATGCCCAGGCCGAGGCCGAGCAGGGCGCCGACGCCGGTCCACACCGCGCCTTCGGCGGCGACGACGCCGAGGATCTGGCGGCGCGTCAGGCCGAGGTGCGAGAGCAGGCCGAATTCCTTGCGCCGCGCCAGCACCTGCGCCGAGAAGCTCGCGGCGATGCCGAACAGGCCGATCGCGATCGCCACCGCCTGCAGCCAGTAGGTGACGGCGAAGCTGCGATCGAAGATGCGCAGCGACGTGGCACGGATCTCGCGCGGCGCCGCGAATTCGAGCAGGCTGCCGTCGTATCCCAGTTCGCCGGCGATTCGGCGCAGGCCGGCCTCGACGAGGCCGGTGTTCGCGCCCGGCCGCAGCCAGAGCGCGAGGTCGTTGCTGCGAGCGTCGCCGGTGAGGCGCCGCCAGTCTCTTGCATCGAGGACGATGGCGCCGTACTGCCGGGCGTAGTCGCGCCAGACACCGCGCACGAAGACGGTCGCGTGCTCGCCATTCGGCAATGGCATGTCGAAGTTCGCGCCGGTACGTGCGCCATAGAGCGACACGACGGCCTCGCTCACGAAGACCGGTGTCGCTCCTGAAGGCGCGGCGACGAGGTCGCCGGCGAGCGGCAGGCTTTTCTCGGGGTCGTCGAGGGGCCGCGAGATGAGGGCGACGGACGGCCGCGTTGGCGCGAACGGCACCTGCACGACGCGTTGCGCTTCGATGCGCTGCACACCTGGCAACTGCGCCGCGAGAGCGGGCAAGCCCGGCGGCAGCGTCGCCAAGTCGCCGCCGACCGGGCCGACGGCGGCGCGGGCGTAGAGGTCGGCAGGCAGCACGATGTCGAGCCAGCGGGTGACGGCGGTGCGAAAGCTCGCCACCATCACCGTCAGCGCGACCGAAAGGGCAAGGCCGGCGACGACGCCGGCGACGGCGATCGTGGCGCTGTCGCGTTCGTGGCGGGCGCGTTCGACGGCGAGCAGCGCGAGCGGCTGGCGCGGCGGTCGAATGCCGGCGAGCACGAGGCCGACGCCGCCCGGCACGCAGGCGATGCCGCCGACGAGCAGGCAGGCGACGGCAGCGTAGGCCGCAAGCGGCAGGCCCTCGATCGGCGGCAGCAACGCGAGCGCGATGCCGACGCCGAAGAGGGCTACTCCGCCGGCCAGGGACCGATGACTCGAGTGCGTCACGCCGAGGCCTTTGAGTGCCTGCGCCGGTGCGATCGTCTGCGCTGCGCGCGCCGGCAGCCAGCCGCCGACGAGTGCGGCCAAGACACCGAGCAGGCCGTAGATCGCAGCGCCCGTGACATCGAAGCGAAGCGTCGGCGCGACGCCCGGGAAGTAGCCGCCGCCGAGGTCGCCGCCGAAAAGTCGCAGCGCGATCGCCGCGAGGCCGGTCCCGCCGACGATGCCGAGGGCGCTGCCGATGACGCCGAGCAGCGCCGATTCGGCGAGCACGAGCGCGAGCCGGCCGCGCGCCGGTAGTCCGAGCACGCCGAGCAGGGCCAGTTGCTGCTGGCGCTTGGCGACCGAGAGCGAAAGGATCGAGAAGACGAGAAAGGCGCCGGTGAACATCGCCACCAGCGCAAGCACGGTGAGGTTGACGCGGTAGGCGCGTGACAGGTTCGATATGCGCTCGACCGCTTCGCCAGGCGACGCGATGCGAACGCCCGCCGGCAGCGCCAGCTCGCGTACGAACACTTGGCGATCGGCGCCGGCGACGAGGCGAACGTCGAGGCGCGTGAGCTTGCCCGTCATGCCGAGCGCGACCTGCGCGCCGGCAATGTCCATCACGCCGAGCGGTGGGCCGCCCGTGGCGACGCTGCCCGCGGCGCGAAGGGTCATGCGGCCCTTTGCTGCCTGGATCGACACGCTCGCTTCACCCTTCGAAGCGACGAGACGGCGCTGCGCTTCGGCATTGAGAAAGATCGCATCGGGTTCGAGCACCGCGAAACGGCCGGCGCCGCCGCGAGGGCGCGGCACGAGCGCGGGCGAGAGCGCCGCTGCGACCAGGGCGTCGACTCCGACGATGCGGATCGGCACGCGTCTTCCGGTGGCGTCGAACACCCAGGTGTCGGCTTCGACGATCGGGCTGGCGACGTCGACCGCCGGCGAACTCGCGACGCGTGCGTAAAGCGTTTCGTCGAAACCCGCCTGCGGGCCGACGATCTCGAGGTCGGGCTCGCCATTGACGGCACGCACCGCGGCGCTGAACTCGGCGAGTGCCGAGGCGTTGATGAGATGGACCGAGAACGCGAGCGCGACGCCGAGCATCACCGCGACGAGCGCAGCGCCGTTGCGCCACGGATGGTGGCGCACTTCGGGCCACGACAGGCGCAGCAGGAGGAGGCTCGTCATCCCTAGCTAGGGCCTGTCAACGCTACCGGAGGCCTCGATGCCGTTCGGCGTCAGCGTGACGACGCGATCGGCACGCGCCGCCGCGGCCCGCGAGTGCGTGGCGAGGACGCACGCTGCGCGCTGCGCTCGCACCTGTTCGGCAAGCAGTGTCATGATGCGATCGGCCGTCGCCGGATCGAGGTTGCCGGTCGGCTCGTCGGCGAGGATGAGCTGCGGCCGGTGCACGAGGGCGCGGGCGATGGCGACGCGCTGCAGCTGGCCGCCCGACAGTGTCTGCGGCAATCGCGCCTCGAATCCGGCGAGGCCGACGGCGGCCAGCATCGATGCCACGCGCTCGTCGTCGCCCTTGCCTTGAAGCAGCAACGGCAGGCCGACGTTGGCCGCGACCGTGAGGTGCGGCAGCACGTGAAAAGCCTGGAAGACGAAGCCGAGATGGTCGCGCCGGAAGACCGCTTGCGCGGGCTCGGCGAGGCCGTGGATGTCGGTCCCGGCGACGCGCACCGAACCTGCATCGACGCGATCGAGCCCGGCGATGGCATTGAGCAGCGTCGACTTGCCGACGCCCGATTCACCCAGGATGGCGACGAACTCGCCCGCCGCGACGTTGAGGTCGACGCTGGCGAACACGGGCGATTCGCCGTAGCACTTGGCCAGCGATGCGATCTCGAGCAACGCCATGCTCGTCAGCGCGCCAGGAGCTGCGCCGCGAGGCGCACGACCTCGCTCGTCGCCTCGGGCGCGTCGCAGGCGACGACGCGGCGCCACGGCATCGAGCGCAGCCAAGTGAGCTGCCGCTTGGCCAGCTGGCGCGTCGCGGCGCTGCCACTCGCGTGCAGCGTCGAGCAATCGCCGGCGTCGAGCGCTGCCCAGGCCTGCCGGTAGCCGACCGCACGCATTGAAGGCAGCTCGGCGTTCAGATCGCCGCGCGCGCGCAGGGCCCGCACCTCGTCGACGAAACCCGCTTCGAGCATGCTCGCGAAACGCTCTTCGATGCGCGCGTGCAGCCAGGCGCGATCGCGCGGCTCGAGCGCGATGAGCGGCGGCGGCTCGTTGCGCGGCCGCCCGGTGTGCCAGGAAGACAGAGGCCTGCCGCTGATGCGATGGACTTCGAGGGCGCGCTGGATGCGCTGCGCGTCGTTGACCGAAAGCCGCGCCGCGGCCTGCGGGTCGATCGTCGCCAGCTCGGCGTGCAGGGCCGGCCAGCCTTCCTGCGTCGCGCGCGCATCGATATCGGCGCGAACGGCAGCGTCGGCCGCCGGCATCGCGTCGAGGCCGTCGAAAAGCGCCTTGAAGTAGAGCATCGTCCCGCCGACGAGCACCGGCAGCGCGTTGCGGGCCTCGATCTCGGCGACCAGCCGCGTCGCGTCGGCGACGAAGCGTGCCGCCGAGTAGCGATCGGTCGGCTCGATGATGTCGATCAGGTGATGCGGCACCGCCTCCCGCTCGGCCGCGCCGGGCTTGGCCGTGCCGATGTCCATGCCGTGGTAGATCTGCACCGAATCGACGCTGACAATCTCGACGCGCCGTCGCGGCGCCATGGATTCGGCGAAGGCGAGCGCGGCGGCGCTCTTGCCCGACGCCGTCGGCCCGGCGATGCAGAGGCAGCGGAGCGCACCGCCGCGCGATGCCGGTGCGGAGCTCACGCCAGGCGCGTCTCGGCGAGCAGCCGCGCGATGGGCGCAGGCTCGCCATGCCGCTGCACCAGTGTCCACGCGACGATGGCGAGCGCGACGCTGAAGGCGCCGATGCCGAGGGTCAGCGGATACACGGTATCGGCCAGTGCGCGGCCGAACCAGAGACCGACACCGAGTGCCGTCAGCGTCATGACGAAGCCGGAAAGCGACGCCGCCGTTCCGGCCTTCTCGGGAAAGGGTCCGACGGCACCTGCCTGGCCGCAGGGCTGGTGCACGCCGTGGCCGATCGCATAAAGGTACTGCGGCAGGAGGATCGCCCACACCGTCTGCACGCCGGCCAGGCTCAGCACGGCCATGCTTGTGCCGCCGACCAGCGAGAACCAGGCGCCGCGCTTCACGGCGCCGCGCAGGCCGTGGCGCAAGAGCAGGCGCCGGCACAGGAACGTGCCGGCGATGTAGGCCATCGACATCGAGGCGAGGACGAGCCCGAACGCCAAGCGGCCGACGCCGAGCATGCCGATGAAGACGAACGACGAGCCGGCCAGCATGCAGAAGAGGCCGCCATAGGTACAGCCCGAAAGCAGTGCCCAGGCGCGAAAGGTCGGGTCGGCGACGACCTCGACCCAGTTGCGAACGATCGTCGCCGGCCGGGTGGCAGCGAAGCCGAGGGCAGGGGCCGTCTCCGTGAAGTGCCAGGCGACGAAGGCCAGCGCGCCGCCGCCGAAGAGAGCCGGCATCAGCATCGCGCCATGCCAGCCGAACGCTTCGACGACGATGCCGCCGACGAGCGGCGCCAGCACGGCGATGACGCCGAGCCCGGTCAGGGCGCTCGACATCGTGCGTGCGCCGGCCGCCGGTTCGTAGAGGTCGCGAACGATCGAGCGTCCGCAGGTGACGGCCGCCGCCATCGCTGCGCCTTGCAGCGATCTCCAGGCGATCAGGGTGACGATGCCGGGCGCTGTGGCGGCGCCGAGGCTGGCGAGCGTGTAGAGCCCGAGGCCGCCGAGCAGGACCGGGCGCCGGCCGAAGCGATCGGCGAGCGGGCCGCAAAGCAGCTGGCCGAAGCCGAAGCAGATGATGAGCGCCGAGAGCGTGAACTGCGCCGCGCCGATGCTGGAGCCCAACTCGTGGCGCAGGGTCGGCAGGGCCGGAAGGTAGAGATCGGTGCTGATCGGCTGGATGCCGAAAAGCAGGGTCAGCAGCGTCACGACGACGGCCGTCGTCATGGGCCGCGGCGATACGTCGGTGCGAGGCATGCGCCGAGGGTATCAGGCGACGCCGGCGGGCGCGTGGCGCCATCCCGGTAGGAGGGAGCCGACAGCGTGGCGGCACAGTCGCCGACCGGCCCGGGCCCGCGAATCCGATGGGCACGGAAGGTCCGTGCCGCCAGACTTGCGCGAGTTTCACGGAGTTCCTGTTGGGCACGACACGATCTGCCGCCGCGGACCTCTCGCGTGGGATTCAACGATCGCGCTTCGAGCATAGTCGTCGGCTCGGGGGCGCGGGGAGTCGTGTACCGTCCGGGCAGCTACCTGCGCATGGGTGGCCTGCTACGCCAGGTTTTTTCGGTGCGCCGAATCCAGTAACGGAGACATCCATGAACATGACCCTCAGCATCGGGCCGCTCGTCTCGCTGATCGCCGGCATCCTCATCCTCGTTGTGCCGAGGCTGCTCAACTTCATCGTCGCGATCTATCTGATCATCATCGGCCTGCTCGGCCTGTTCGGCGGCAACATCCACCTCCACTAGCCGCCCTGGAAGCGCTCGTTCTCCTGCAGGTAGCGCCACTGACCCGGCGGCAAGGCGCCGAGCAGCACGGCGCCGATGCGAACGCGTTTCAGCCCGAGCACGCGCAGGCCGACCGCTTCGCACATGCGGCGGATCTGGCGTTTTTTGCCTTCGCGCAAGACGAAGCGCAACTGGTCGGCGTTGACCCATTCGACGTCGGCTGGAAGCAGGGGTTCGCCGTCGAGCGAGAGGCCGTGGCGAAGCTGGGCGAGGCCGGCGGGCGCAAGTGGCGCGGCGCCGGCGGCGACGCGAACGAGATATTCCTTCTCGATGCCGCTGCCTTCGCCTACGAGTTGCTTGGCGATGCGGCCGTCCTGTGTCAGGACGAGCAGGCCGACCGAATCGATGTCGAGGCGTCCCGCGGGAACGAGGCTCTTCAGATGCTGCGGCGTGAAGCGCAGCGGAGAGCGATCCTCGCGCCAGCGTCGATCCGGCGTCACGAGCACGCGCGCCGGCCGATGCCCGTCCTCGGCCTGGCCGCTGACGTAGCCGACCGGCTTGTTGAGCAGCACGGTCACCTGCTCGGCCTGGGCGCGCCGCGCACGCGGGTCGATGGTGATGCGCTGCGTCGCGACGACCCGCGAGCCCAGTTCGCTGACGACGAAGCCGTCGACGCGGATCCAGCCGCGCGAGATCCACTCGTCGGCTTCGCGCCGCGAGGCGAGCCCGAGCTCGCTCATGCGCTTCGAGAGGCGAACGCTGCCGTCGCTGTGGCGCGGCGCATCGCCTTCGTTTCCGGCGGCCGCGGATCTCGGCGCGGCTGGATGGACCGGCGCTTTCACCGGCCGCGCCAGAAGAGTTGATCGAGCTCGCGCAGCGTCACCTGCCGCCAGGTCGGCCGCCCATGGTTGCACTGGTCGGCGCGCTCGGTGCGCTCCATATCGCGCAACAAGGCGTTCATCTCGTCGATCGTCAACTGCCGGTTGGCACGCACCGCTCCGTGGCACGCCATCGTCGAGAGCAGCCGGTCACGCGCGCGCTCGAGGGCGCTGCTGGCGCCGAGCTCGGCCAGGTCGGCAAGAACGCCGCGTGCCAACTCGACGACGTCGCCATCGGCGAGCGACGCCGGCACCGAGCGAAGCGCCAGCGTTCCGGCGGCGAGCGGCGAGAGATCCAGGCCGAGCGCACGCAAGGCATCGGCGCTCGCCTCGGTGGTCGCGATCTCGGCCGCCGTTGCGGCGAAGGCCGCCGGAATCAGCAAGGGCTGGATCGCCGGCGCGACGCCTTGGAGATCGGCCTTCAGGCGTTCGTACACGACGCGCTCGTGCGCGGCGTGCATGTCGACGATGACGAGCCCCGCGGCATTCTCGGCCAGGATGAAGGTACCGGCGACTTGCGCGAGGGCGCGGCCGAGCGGCCAGGCCGCGGGGTCCGGCATCGATTCCGTCGTGAGCGCTCGAGGCCTGCTGTCGGAAGCCGCCGCCACTCCCCAGAGCAGCGGCGTCGGCTCGGCGACGCGCCAAGGCGCCGAGGTCGGCCACGCGAGAGGCCGCTGCGCGAAGCGCAAACCGGCGTCGAATGCGCTGCTGCCGCTGGGCACTGCGTCAGCCTGCGCCGCTTCTTGTCGCGCCGAAGCGCCGAGCGGCGCGCCGAGCACCGCCTGGACCGCCTTGCGAACCACCTCGTGGATTTGCCGCGAGTCGCGAAAGCGAACCTCGATCTTCGTCGGATGGACATTGACGTCGACGCGCTCCGGCGCCACTTCGATGAAGAGCAGGTACGCGGGATGGCGAGCGCCGTGCAGCACGTCATCGTAGGCGGTCCGCACGGCGTGCGCGATAAGCTTGTCGCGCACCGGTCGGCCATTGACGTAGACGTACTGGAGATCAGCCCGGCCGCGCGCCGATTCGGGCGAGCCGGCGCGGCCGGCGAGCGCGAGGCCGCCGAGGTCGACGCCGACGACCCGGCTCTGCGCCACGAAGTCATCGCCGAGCACATCGCGGACGCGATCGGCGGCGGCGGCGTACGCCCAGCGGACGATCGGCTTGCCGTCATGCCACACCGCGAAGGCGACTTCGGGGCGCACGATGGCCTGGCGGCGCACGGCCTCCAGGCAATGGGCAAGCTCGGTCGCTTCGGTCTTGAGAAACTTGCGCCGCGCCGGCGTGTTGAAGAAGAGCTCGCGCACCTCGACGCTGCTGCCGATGGCGCGTGCCGTCGGCAGCAACTCGCCACTGCGCGCATCGAGCCGCGTCGCGTGCGCCGCGTCGGCGGTGCGGCTGGCGATCGAGACTTCGGCGACCGATGCGATCGCGGCCAGCGCCTCGCCACGAAAGCCGAGCGTCGCCACGCCTTCGAGCTCGGCGAGCGTCGCGATCTTGCTCGTCGCATGGCGCCGCAGCGCCAGCGGCAGCTCGCCGGCGGCGATGCCGTGGCCGTCGTCCTCGACGGCGATCGAGCGCGTGCCGCCCTGCGACAGGCGCACGACGATGCTCGTCGCGCCGGCGTCGACGGCGTTGTCGATCAGCTCGCGAACGACCGACGCCGGCCGCTCGACCACTTCGCCGGCAGCGATCTGGCTGATCAGCTCGCCGGGCAGCTCGCGGATCGGCCGACGCAGGCGAGGCTCGGTCACGGCGTTCATCGATGCATTGTAGGAAGCGGCGCCAGCTCCGTCGTCATCGTGTCACAGAGTTGGCACGTGCCGCCGATGCGCGTGAAGCAACGCGTGCTCGTCGTGTTAGCTTCGCGACGATGAGCGCCGCCTCCAGCACCGCCGCAGACACCGAGGAGTCTCCCGCCTTCCTGCAGGCCGTGTCCGACCTCGGCCGGACACGGCAGGTCATCACCTCGCAGCCGATCTTCAATGCCCAGGGCGTCAAGCTGCTCGAGGGCGGCGCGACGGTCGACCAGGGCCTGTATGACCGTCTCGTCTCGCATCGCCTTTCGCGCCCGCTCGACGAGTGCGTCGAAGCCGAGCCGAGCGTCGATGCCAAGGTGCTGCGCGAGGCGGCGCTCGCCGCGATCGAGCGCTGGCCATTCTTCGCGCGCATGGCGCCTGTGGGCCGGACACGCGAGATCGTGCTCGAGGCGCTCGCCGCCGTGCCCTTGCCGAAGCCGGTCGGCCTGCATCTCACGCTCGCCCGCGACACGCGGCCGGCACTCTTCGCGCACAGCATCCTCATGGCGCTGCTGTGCGCGCATCTCGCCCGCGAAGGCGGCGCGACGCTGCATGACATCGCCGATGCCGCCGCGGCCGGCCTGCTCCACGACATGGGCATGTTGCACATCGACCCGGACCTCCTCGACTCCGACGAGCGCCTGACCGGCGACCGGCTGAAGCCCGTCTACGTGCACCCGCTGACCTCGTCGATACTGATCGGCCGCTTCGCCGACTATCCGAAGGAGATCGTGCGCGCCATCATCGAGCACCACGAGCGGCTCGACGGTTCGGGCTATCCGCGCGGTCTCGTCGGCAACGCGATCAGCCCGCTCGGCCGCATGCTCTCGCTCGCCGAGGTGGTGACGGCGATGTTCGACGGCGAGCGCGAGCATCCGGAGCAGCGCGTTTCGCTCCTCCTGCGCATCAACCCGCGCCGCTACGACGCGACGCTGGTGCCGTCGATCCATCGTCTGCTGCGTGCCGCCCCGGTTCCCGAGCCGGGTGCCGGCGGTCCGCCCGAGCGATCGATCACCCGCCTGCTTCGCCTCGCCGACGAGCTCGGCCGCTGGCGCTCGACGAGCGAGCAGCTCGGCCGCGAGCTCGACGGTCCGCATGCCGCCTTGCTGCATTCGCTCGACGAGCAGAACGCGACGCTGCAGCGCATGCTCTACGAAGCCGGCATCACGCGCGAGCAGCTCGGCGCGCTCGGCGCCGATCTCGGCGAGGACGGTGCCGTGGGCGTCGAGTTGTGGGCATTGGCGGAAGAGTTGCTCTGGCAGTTGCACGCCGCCGCCAATCAGCTCAAGCGCCGCTGGCAGGCGACCGAGCCGGCGCTGCCTCACCCCGAAGCGCTCGCCGCCTGGCTGAAGAGCGTCGATACGCTCGACGACACGGCCGGCCTGGCTTGATGGCCTCGAACGTACCATCGCGATAATCGGCCGAATGGATGTGCTCGGGAGCCTCGTCGACTTCGTTCTCCACGTCGACGTCCATCTCGTCAGATTCGTCGCCGACTACGGGACCTGGATCTACGCGCTGCTCTTCGCGATCATCTTTGTTGAGACTGGGCTCGTCGTCATGCCTTTCTTGCCCGGCGACTCGCTGCT
Organism: Burkholderiales bacterium; assembly: GCA_003152055.1. Lineage (GTDB taxonomy): Bacteria > Pseudomonadota > Gammaproteobacteria > Burkholderiales > Burkholderiaceae_C > Schlegelella_A. The sequence goes on along the minus strand of PLZH01000234.1, from coordinate 28,557 downwards.
TTTCGTCGCCGGCGCGATGTGCGCGTCCGGGCTGATGAGCCTGCCGCTGGTGCTGCTGCTGCTCTGGCTCGCAGCCGTGCTCGGCAACCAGAGCAACTACGCGATCGGCCGACGCATCGGCCCGCGCGTGTTCCATTGGGAGAGCTCGCGCTGGTTCAACCGCAGGGCCTTCGACGAGGCGCACGCCTTCTACGAGCGCTACGGCGGCATCACCATCGTCGTGGCGCGCTTCATGCCGTTCCTGCGCACCTTCGCGCCTTTTGTCGCCGGCGTTGCGCAGATGACGCGCCCCACCTTCACGCTGTTCGACGTGATCGGCGGTGCGCTGTGGATCGGCAGCGTGACCTTCGCCGGCTACGTGTTCGGCAACATTCCCTGGGTCAAGGAAAATCTCGACAAGATCATCTGGGCAGCGATCTTCATCCCCGGAGGGCTCGTCCTCATCGGGGCGTGGCGGGCGCGGATGAAGCGGGGCGCGAAGCCGGCTTGAGCCGGTGCACCGCGGCAGCGCCGGAGGCGGCGCTTGCGGCTTTGGTCGGGCTACTGGCTGCGGTGACGCCCGGCGGATTCGCCAGCTCGGCGTCGACCGGGCAGGCCTGCTGCTGATAGACCGTTCGGCCGCCGACGATGCACTTGAACATCTGTGTCGCTGCCAAGGCGCCGCTGCCGCCGATCGCAAGCGCGACGATCGCCGTCGCCGCCGCGAGTCGAGCAGTCATGCGGTTCACGCTCATTGGGCCGGTGGCGCAATCGGCAAGGCGAGCTGGTCGCCGACGATTTCGGGCTTCATGAGGCGCCAGCGACCGCGCGCGCTCATGTCGAGCACCAAGGCGGTGACTTCGTCGGCATTGGCGCAAGGATCGAGGGCGAGCACGCGATTGACGCAACGTGCGATCCATTCGGCCGTGTCGCGAACGTAGTCGATCTCCGAATCGTCGAGGCGGCAAACGAGACGGAACGTCTTCTCGAAATGATCTTCTACGGGCAGCGTCATCGCCCCCGATTTTCAGCGCCTTCGGTCACGCCGTGCGCGCCTGCGCCGGCGGCAAGTCCACGGCGAGCGCGCAAAAGGTCACGCCTGCCGTCTCGCGCAGTCGCGGCCGGCCTGCGGCAACCGCGCCGCCGGTCACCTTACGGTGTAGCCGCGCCCTTCCATGCAGGCGAAGGTCGCACGCTGGAAGATGCTGGCGTCGCTCATCGCGCCGGCCTGCGTCGTCGCCCAGCGATTGCACTCCTGGTGATCGGCTTCGGTCTTCGCCGCGGTCTGGCCATTCCTCGGATAGAAGATCGGATCGGGCGCGCGCGAGACGCTCGGTACCGGCTGCCCCGACGAGGGGGCGACGCTGCCGCCGACCGGCGGGTCGACGACGACATATCCCGGATCGGCTACGACGTACCCTGGATAGCCTGGATAGCCTGGGTAGCCTGGATAACCGTAGTAGCCGTAGTAGCCGTCATAGGCGCCGTAGTAGATCGCGCCGATGCCGAGACCCAAGCCCAGCCCGCCCCAAAACGGGCCGGGCCAATAGCCGCCCCGATGGCCCCAGCCTCCGTGAAAACCGGAACCACCACGATGCCCACCGCCGGAGGCCATTGGGCGGGCCTCGGCGGCGATCGGCGCGGCGATCGTCGCGAGCGCCGCGAGGGCTGCGACGAGTGCTTTCAGAAACGTATTCATGGTCGAACTCCTTACTGTCGCGGCGCGTCAGTGCGCGGCGGAATGTCTCCAAGAATCAATTTTGCGCTTTGGGCACGGGAAGCGCGTACGAAAGTAGCTTCACGGCTTGATCTGTGACAAAACTTTGCGTTTATCGCGCATATCATCCGGCGCCCAGATTTTCATTCCGGAGACCACAATCATGTATCGCATCGCACTTGCTTCCATCACCCTAGCTGCCGCTGCTTTCGCGCTTCCGGCCGTCGCGGCCGAATCGGTCGGTCAGGCGGCTTCCGACGCCGCGACGAAGACCGGGCACGCCGTCGGCGAAGCCGGCCGCAAGACGGGTCACGCTGTCGCCGAGGCCGGCCGCAAGACGGGCCACGCNNCCGCTTCCGAGACAAAGTAAAACCTTTTGCGCGCCTGCGGCGCCGGGCTCAGCGCCGCAGCGCCCGCTCAAGCTCGGCGGCGCATAGGGTAACTGCCGTGTTGGCTTCGTCGATCACCTTGCCCATGGTGATGAAGCCGTGGATCTGACGTTCGAAGCAGACGTAGGTGGCGCGATTGCCCGCCGCGACCAACGCGTCGGCGTAGTCGAGCCCTTCGTCGCGCAGCGGATCGAAGCCGGCGGTCAGCACCAACGCCGGCGGCAGCTTCGACAGATCGCCGTGCAAGAGCGGCGAGGCGCGCCAGTCGAGATCGTGAGTCGCGTCGTCGATGTAGTTGTCGTGGTAGTAGCCGATGGTCTCGGTTTCGAGCAGATAGCCGCGCCCGTTCGACGTGTGCGAGGCATGGCCGCGCCGCATGTCGGTTGCAGGATAGATGAGCAACTGCCAGGCTATGGCCAAGTCGCCGGCGTCACGCGCGGCGATCGCAACGACGGCGGCGAGATTGCCGCCGGCGCTGTCGCCGCCGATGGCCAGGCGCGTCGCATCGAAGCCCAGCGCATCGGCTTGGCGGCGCACCCAGTAAGTCGCGGCGAGGCAGTCGTCGACGGCGGCCGGGAAGCGATGTTCCGGGCCCATGCGGTAGTCGACCGAGACGACCGCGCAGCGCGAGCCGTTGGCGAGCTGTCGGCAAAGCACGTCATGCGTGTCGAGGTCGCCGATCGTCCAGCCGCCGCCGTGGTAGTAGACGAGGACGGGCGACGCTGTAAGCTCGTCGCCGCGCCGTGTCGGCCGATACAGGCGCAGCGGAATCGGCCCGTGCGGACCTTCGGCCGACAGATCGGTGATCTCGGCGACGGCGGGCGCTTCCGGCTGCGTCAGCGACCGGCGATCGCGATAGAAGAGCCGCGCTTCGACCGGCAGCAACGCCTGCATTGGCGGCAGGCCGCGTTGTTCGATCAGCTCGAGAAGGGCTTTGGCTTGCGGATGAAGCATGAGGCGTCCTGAAGGATGGCGGGGTCTGCCTGAGGCAAGGCGACGCTATAGCTGCCGGCTTCGCGCCAGCGGCGGGTTGCGCGCGAAATAGCGCTGGATTCCGCGGGCCAGCGCTTCGACGATCTGGGCCCGGTATTCGGGATCACGCAGCTTGGCTTCTTCCTCGGGGTTCGAGATGAACGCGGACTCGACGAGGATCGACGGAATGTCGGGCGCCTTCAGCACCGCGAAGCTCGCCTGCTCGACGCTGCCCTTGTGCAGCCGACCGACCTTGCCGATCTGGCCGAGCACTTCGCCGCCAAGCTTCAGGCTGTCCTTGATCTGCGCCGTCGTGCTCATGTCGAGCAGGGTGCGCATCACCGTCTGGTCCTTCGCCGCGATGTTGACGCCGCCGACCAGATCGGCGGCGTTCTCGCGGTTCGCCATCCAGCGCGCGGCGCTGCTCGTGGCGCCGTCCTGGCTCAGGGCGAAGACCGAGGCGCCGCGCGCTTCGGGGGTGAAGAAGGCGTCGGCGTGGATGGAGACGAACAGGTCGGCCTGGACGCGGCGCGCCTTCTTGACGCGCTCGCCGAGCGCCACGAAGAAATCGGCATCGCGGGTCATCATGGCGCGCATCGACGGGTTGGCGTTGATGCGGTCGCGCAGTTGCAGCGCAATGGCGAGCACCACGTCTTTTTCGTGCAGGCCGCTCGGGCCGGTCGCGCCGGGATCCTCGCCGCCGTGGCCCGGGTCGAGCGCGACAACGACCAGGCGGTCGATCTTCGCCTGTCCGAGGGTCGAGGGCACGATCGGCATTGGCGGAGCCGGGGTCGAGTGCGGCGCCGATGCCGCCCAAGGTGCGTTGTTCGCGAGGATCGGCGCCGACGCCGAGAAGGGCGGTGGCGGATTCGCAGCGGCCGCCGCCACGGTGCCGGCGACGCCGGCGTTCATCTTGCCGATGAACTCGCCGAGCGCGTCCTGCACGGCCTGTGCCGCCTTCGCCTCGGCTTCTTCCTTGTCCCGGATGAGCTCGAGCAAGGGGTCGCGCTCGTGCGTCGGATAGAGGTCGAAGACCAGCCGATAGCGATAGGCGGCGACGGGCGCGAGCGCGAAGAGCTGCGGCGCCGTCGCCTGCTTGAGGTCGATGACGAGGCGAACCACGCGCGGCTGGCTCTGGCCGACGCGCACGTCGGCGATGAAGGGGTCGTCGGACCGCACCTTGCCGACGAGCTCGCGCAGCTGCGGGCTCAGCTCGAGGCCGTCGATGTCGATGACGAGGCGCGACGGGTTCGCGGCGACGAAGTGGCGCTCGGCAAGCGCGGCGTCGGACTCGATCGTGATGCGTGTGTACTCGTCGGCCGGCCAGACGCGAACCGCGACAATGGCCGCGCCGAAGGCGATGTTGCGGGCGTTGAGGGCGAGTGCGAGTGCGCCCATCGAGCGCAGCGCAGCGCGGCGCGAGGTCACGCCAGCAACTCCTCGCCCCTGGTGCTCATCGCCTCGAAGCGAACGTCGCGGATGTCGCCTTTCTCGCGCGGCGCGATGTCGATGCGCAGATCGCAGCGCGGCAGCAGCGCCGCGGCCTTCTCGGGCCACTCGACGAGCTTGAGGCCCGGGCCGGCGAAGACTTCGCGAAAGCCCGCGTCTTCCCATTCCTGCGGATCGTCGAAGCGGTAGAAGTCGAAGTGGGCGATCTCGAAGCCGCCGCAATCAGCGGCGGCGCGATACGGCTCCATGAGCGCATAGGTCGGGCTCTTGATCGCTCCCGTGATGCCAAGCGCGTGCAGGAGGTGGCGAACGAAGGTCGTCTTGCCGGCGCCGAGCGGACCGCGCAGCTCGATGAAGGCGTCGCGAAGCGCGGGCCGGCGCGCCAGACTCGCCGCGCAGGCGGCACATCCGGCCTCGTCAGGCCACGACAGCACCCTGGTTTCTAGAATCGACGCCTGCAATGAGCGAGTCCCACGTCCTGGATGGTGATGCCTTGCTCGCGCGACTGCGAGCCTGGGGCCGCGAGCTCGGATTTTCCCAGATCGGCATCGCCGACGTCGATCTTTCCTCGGCCGAGAGCCATTTCGTCGCATGGCTGGCCGACGGCTTTCACGGCGCGATGGACTACATGTCGGCGCACGGCCTGAAACGCGCCCGGCCGGCCGAGCTGGTTCCAGGCACGGTGCGCGTCGTCACGGCGCGTCTCGACTATCTGCCGCGAGGCACGGCGCCGGGATGGCAGGCGATCGAATGGCGTCGTCTCGACGACGAGCCCGAGCGCGCCACGATCTCGCTCTATGCGCGAGGTCGCGACTATCACAAGGTTGCGCGCGCCCGCCTGCAGCAGCTCGCCGACCGCGTCGGCGAAGAGATCGGCGCCTTCGGTCATCGCGTCTTCACCGATTCGGCGCCAGTGCTCGAAGTCGAGCTGGCTGCCAAGAGCGGCATCGGCTGGCGCGGCAAGCACACTCTGGCGCTCGATCGTGACGCCGGATCGATGTTCTTCCTCGGCGAGATCTACATCGACGTTGCGCTGCCGCCGACGCCGCCGGTCGAGTCGCACTGCGGCAGCTGCAGCGCCTGCATCGACGTCTGCCCGACGGCGGCCATCGTCGGCCCCTATCGGCTCGATGCGCGGCGCTGCATCTCCTACCTCACGATCGAGCTGAAGGAGGCGATTCCGGTCGAGCTGCGCGCCGCCATCGGCAACCGCATCTACGGCTGCGACGACTGCCAGCTGGTCTGTCCATGGAACAAGTACGCCAAGACCAGCCCGCTCGCCGACTTCGACGCGCGGCCGGCGTTCGACGGCCCCGAGCTGCTCGCGCTCTGGGCCTGGAGCGAAGCCGACTTCCTGCACGCCACCGAAGGCAGCGCGATCCGTCGCATCGGCCACGAGCGCTGGCAGCGCAACCTCGCCGTCGCCCTCGGCAATGCCTTGCGTGCCACAGGCAACGCGGCGATCGCCGCCGCGTTGCGCGCAAAGCGCGAAAGCGCCAGCGCGCTGGTTCGCGAGCACATCGATTGGGCGCTGGGGCAAGGCTCGGCTTCGTGAACGAGGCGAGGCGCCGGGGAGGGCGATCTTGCCCGGGCCGCGCCGTTCAGCGCGCGTTCGTCACGGCGCAGAGCACGGCGAGCCAGAGCGGCACGCTCAGCATGCCGAGCAGCGTCGAGACCGTGACCAGCCCGGCCACGAAGCCGCCGTCGCCGCCCATTCGCGCCGCCAGCACGTAGGTGCTCGAGGCGGTCGGCAAGGCGGCGAAAAGAACAACGATGCCGCTCTGCTCGGGCGCGAGGTGGAGCGCGAGCGTCAGCCCGATGGCCACCGCAGGCAGCAGCGCGTGGCGGATACCGGACAGCGCCGTCGCGAGGCCGGACGCTGCCTTGAGGCCGCCGACCGTGAGCCCGGCACCGACGGCCATGAGGCCGAGCGGCAGGGCGGCGACCCCGATGCGTTGCAGGACGGTGGCAAGCGCCTCCGGGAGCTGCAAGCCCGCGACGTTGCCGACGAGGCCGAGAACCGTGCTGATGATCAGCGGGTTGCGCGTCAGCTCGCGGGTGTAGGAGTGGCCGCCGTGGCGCGCCAGCGGCCACACGGCGGCGACGTTGCAGAGCGGCACGCTGAGGGCGATGAGCAGCGCCACCCAGGCCAGGCCTTGTGCACCCTGCATGCGTTCGGCCAGTGCGAGGGCGATGTACGAGTTGAAGCGATAGGCGACTTGCGCGCCCGAGGCATGCCGGCGTCGATCGACGCCCGGCCAGCGGCCGATCGCCAGGGCGACGACGACGCCGACTGCGACCGTACCGACGCCGGCCAGCGCGAGACTCATGGTTTGCATCGCCTGCAGCGGGCTCTTCACGATCGAGTTGAAGAGCAGCACCGGAAAGAGCAGAAAGTAGACGAGCTTTTCCGCCGCTTGCCAGACCGGCCGGTCGAGAGCGGTCCCGCGGCAGATGACGAACCCGAGCAGGATGAGCAGGAAGTCGGGCAACAACAGCAGCGGATTCGCCATGGCGGCGAGTATGCCGGCGGGTTTTCATGCAGGGCGCCATCGGCACGTTCGCCTAGACTCCCGGCTCGTCGAATGCCCTGCCCTGGAGATACGTCGATGCTGCAACGCCGAACCCTTCTCGCCTCCGCCGCCGGCGCGGCGTTCACCGCGACCGGCGGCGTCGTGTGGGCGCAGTCGTACCCGAGCCGTCCGATCCGCCTCATTGTCCCCTTTGCTCCCGGCGGCACGACCGACATCGTCGCCCGCGTCGTCGCCGAAAAGATCGGTGGGCCGCTCGGCCAGTCGATGATCGTTGAGAACAGGGCCGGAGGCGGCGGCCTAATCGGAGCGACGGACGTAGCGCACGCGGTGGCTGACGGCTACACGCTCGGCGTCGCCACCGTCTCGACGACGGCGACCAACCCGGCGATCAATCCGAAGACGCCGTACAACCCGATCACCGACTTCACGCCGATCATCAACATGGCCGCGACGCCCAACGTCATCGCCGTGCATCCCAGCTTTCCGGCGAAGGATTTCAAGAGCTTCCTCGCCGAACTCAAGAAGAACCCGGGCAAGTACTCTTACGCGAGTTCGGGCACCGGTGGCATCGGTCATCTGCTGATGGAGCTCTTCAAGAGTCTCACCGGCACCTACGTCACGCACATTCCGTATCGCGGCGCCGGCCCGGCGCTCAACGACGTTGTTGCCGGGCAGGTGCCGATCATGTTCGACAACCTGCCCTCGACGCTGCCATTCGTCAAGGACAACCGACTCGTCGCCATCGTCGTCGCCGCGCCGCAGCGGCTCGCCGTGCTGCCCGGCATCCCGACCTTCAAGGAGGTCGGGCTCGACCCGGTCAACCGTCTGGCCTACTACGGCGTCTGCGGGCCGAAGGGGCTACCCAAGGGCATCGTCGACACGGTCAACGCGGCGGTGAAGAAGACGCTCGAGGACCCGTCGGTTAAAAAGCGCATCGAAGATACCGGCTCGCTCATCGTCGCCAACACGCCCGAGCAGTTCGCGGCGCAGATCGCGGCGGAGTTCGAGATCTACAAGAAGGTCGTGGTCACGCAGAAGTTGACGCTCGAGTGACCGCGCCGGCCGTGTCGAGCGCCGAGGCGATCGACCGTTTCGTCGACGCCCTCTGGATCGAGGACGGCCTCGCGGCCAACACGCTCGCCGCCTACCGGCGTGATCTGACATTGCTCGCCGGATGGCTCGAGAAGAGCGTCGGCGCGAGCCTCGTCGAAGCGAGGGAAGCCGACCTGCGCGAATACTCCGTGGCCCGCCACGCCGGTAGTGCCGCGACGAGCACGAACCGTCGTCTCACGGTATTCAGGCGCTTCTTCCGCTGGGCCCTGCGCGAGCAACTGTCTGGCGCCGATCCGACGCTCAGGCTCGCCGCGGCCCGCCAGCCCCTGCGCGTGCCGAAGGCGCTCTCCGAGGCGCAGGTCGAAGCTTTGCTCGGCGCCTGCGACACCGAATCGCCGCTCGGCTTGCGCGACCGCACCATGCTCGAGCTGATGTACGCGAGCGGCCTGCGCGTCAGCGAGCTGGTCGACCTGAAGACCGTCAACGTCAGTTTTGTCGAAAGCGCCCTGCGCGTCACCGGCAAGGGCGCCAAGGAACGGCTGGTGCCGTTCGGAGAGGAGGCGCACGGGTGGATCGAGCGCTATCTCGCCCAAGTACGTGCCGCGATCCTCGGCGGACAGTCGAGCGAAGCGCTCTTCGTCACCGCGCGTGGCGGGCCGATGACGCGGCAGATGTTCTGGAAGATCGTCAAGGCGCGGGCGCTCGTCGCCGGGATCGCCGTGCCGATCTCGCCGCACACCTTGCGCCACGCATTCGCGACGCACCTGCTCAACCACGGAGCCGACCTGCGCGCGGTGCAGATGCTGCTCGGCCATGCCGACATCTCGACCACGACGATCTACACCCACGTGGCGCGGGAGCGGCTGAAGGCGCTGCACGCGATGCATCACCCGCGTGGCTGAGGACACGGGAAGCATCCGAACCGGCTCATTCTTTTCGCCGCGACGCCTTTGTCGTGAACCCGCACTCCGGTCAACGAGGCACGAGCCCGCGCGGATTCAATGTCTGCAAGGTCGCCACCACGATCATGATGAGCGTCGCCAGCCTGCCGACCATCAACCGGTCGGCGCGCAATGCGAGCGGCGCGAGCACGAGCAGGAGCAACGCGCCGACCAGGTGCGAGAGCGGAAGCCGACCATAGACGATGTGCTTGTACGCGGCGTTGCCGGCGAGATAGAGAAGCGGCCCGCCGATCAGCACCGATGCGGCCCGGGTCGGCGGCGTGCTCGATGGCGTGGGTGCCGTCGCCGCTGGCCGTGTCGAAGTAGACCCACCACATCGTGACGCTGTCGGCGAAGGCGGCGATCAGCGCCAGCGTCGTCGCCGCGTCGAGGTGCGGCGCCTGGCTGAACGACGCACCCGTCGCCAGGATCGATTCGCCGAGCGCGATCATGACGAAGAGCTGGTTGCGTTCCGCGAGATGGCCGCCGTCGATCGTCCATTCGGTGGTCGATGAACGGCCGAGGCTGGGCACGGGGAAGCCGAGCATCGGCGCCACGTAGCTTTTCGTTGGTGACCCTGGCGTGCGCGCGCCGGTCGCGCAGCAGGGGCGGGTGCTCAGCCACCGAGCAGAGCGGCGAAACGCGCGAGATCGACGTTGCCGCCGCTGACGATGACGCCGACGCGCTGTTCCTGCAGTTCGGCCTTCATGCGCCGCGCCGCCGCAAAGCCCAGGCATCCGGTCGGCTCGACGATCATCTTCATTCGCGAGGCGAAGAAGCGCATGCTCTCGATCAACTCGGCGTCGCTCGCCGTGAACACGTCTTCGACGTCGCGGCGGATGATCTCGAAGGTGATCTTGCCGAGCGATTGCGTCTGGGCGCCGTCCGCGATCGTCTTCGGCGTTTCGATGTGGACGATCTGGCCGCAGCGAAACGAGCGCCGGCCGTCGTCGCCGGCCTCGGGCTCGACGCCATAGACCTTGCATGCCGGCGCCAGGGCGCGCGCCGCCAGCGCCGACCCCGAAAGCAGCCCGCCGCCACCGAGGCAGACGAAGAGCGCGTCAAGCGGGCCGACTTCCTCGATCAGTTCTTTCGCAGCCGTGCCCTGGCCGGCGATGACGTCGGGGTGATCGTAAGGCGGGATCAGCGTGAGCCCGCGCTCTTCGGCGAGGCGACGGCCGATCGCTTCACGGTCTTCGGCATAGCGGTCGTAGACGACGATCTCGCCGCCGTAGCCTCGGGTGGCCGCGACTTTCGAAGCCGGCGCGTCGTGCGGCATGACGATCGTGGCCGGCATGCCGAGCAGGCGTGCCGCGAGCGCGATCGCCTGTGCATGATTGCCCGAGGAGAAGGCGACGACGCCGGCTCGTCTTTGCGCCGCGTCGAACGAGGCGAGCGCGTTATAGGCGCCGCGGAACTTGAACGCACCCATGCGCTGGAAGTTCTCGCATTTGAAGAACAGTCTGGCGCCGGTTTCCTCGTCTGCCGTGCGCGAGGTGAGGACGGGCGTGCGATGCGCCGCGGGCGCGATGCGTTCGGCCGCCTTGGCAACGTCGGCGAAGCCCGGCGGGGGGCGCATGGCGTCCTTCACATGGGTGATCTGCGCCGCCACGGCGTGCGCCTCAGGCGATAGCGACCGGAATGCCGGCGATCTTCGCCTTCCATTCGGCCGGCCCGGTTTCGTGCACTGAAGTGCCGTTCGCATCGACGGCGACCGTCACAGGCATGTCCCTGACGTCGAACTCGTAGATCGCTTCCATGCCGAGATCCGCAAAGCCGACGACGCGAGATTGTTTGATCGCCTTGGAGACGAGATAGGCCGCGCCGCCGACACCCATGAGGTAGGCGCTCCGGTGCCTCCTGATCGCTTCGATCGCGGCAGGCCCGCGCTCGGCCTTGCCGATCATCGCGATCAACCCTGTCTTCGCCAGCATCATCTCGGTGAACTTGTCCATCCGCGTCGACGTGGTCGGGCCCGCGGGGCCCACCACTTCGTCGCGTACCGGATCGACCGGCCCGACGTAGTAGATGACGCGGCCGGTGAAGTCGACCGGCAGCTTCTCGCCTTTGGCGAGCATGTTCTGGATGCGCTTGTGCGCGGCGTCGCGCCCCGTCAGCATCTTGCCGCTGAGCAGCAAGGTATCGCCCGGCTTCCAGCTCGCGACTTCTTCCTTTGTCAGCCGGTCGAGATCGACCTTCTTCGACTTGTTGTAGTCGGGCGCCCATTTCACGTCGGGCCAGAGGTCGGGGCTCGGCGGCTCGAGATACGCCGGGCCGGAACCGTCGAGCACGAAGTGGGCATGCCGGGTCGCGGCACAGTTCGGGATCATCGCCACCGGCTTGGAGGCGGCATGCGTCGGCGCCATCGCGATCTTCACGTCGAGCACGGTCGTGAGCCCGCCGAGGCCCTGCGCGCCGATGCCGAGGGCGTTGACCTTGTCGCAGAGCTCGATGCGCAGCGCCTCGGTCTTGTCCTTCGGGCCGCGCGCCTTGAGTTCGGCCATGTCGATGTCTTCCATCAGGCTCTGCTTGGCCAAAAGCATGGCGCGCTCGGCCGTGCCGCCGATGCCGATGCCGAGGATGCCCGGCGGGCACCAGCCCGCCCCCATCGTCGGCACCGTCTTCAGCACCCAGTCGACGAGGCTGTCGCTCGGGTTCATCATCGTGAACTTCGACTTGTTCTCGCTGCCGCCGCCCTTGGCGGCGACGATGACATCGACGGTCGATCCGGGCACCAGCGTCATCTGCACGACGGCGGGCGTGTTGTCTTTCGTGTTTTTGCGCTCGAAGTGCGGGTCGGCGACGATCGAGGCGCGCAAGGGGTTGTCCGGGTCGAGATAGCCCTTTCGCACGCCATCGTTGACGGCGTCCTCGACACCGGCCGGAAAGCCCTCGAAGCGCACGTCCATACCGATTTTCAGGAACACGTTGACGATGCCCGTGTCCTGGCAGATCGGGCGCCGGCCTTCGGCGCACATCTTCGAGTTGGTGAGAATCTGCGCGATCGCGTCGCGCGCCGCCGCGCTTTTCTCGAGCTCGTAGGCGCGGGCGAGGTGGGCGATGTAGTCGGCCGGGTGGTAGTAGCTGATGTACTGCAGGGCACCGGCGATGCTGTCGACGAAATCGGCGTGGCGGATCGTTGTGGTCATTGGTAAAAGGGCAAAGGCGGCGCGCTCGGGTGACGCCGTCGCCAACAATTGGCGACGCCTGTCTTGCGCCCCGACAAATTGTAGTGGCCGCACATGAGGTAAAAAGCACGCATTACGACACGGAGACACCTCGCATGAGCGCAGAAACCCACGTCTATTCCCCGCCTGAGCGGGCCGTGAAGAACGCTTGGGTGTCCGGCATGGACGCCTATCGCAAGCTCTGTGACGAAGCCGAGCGCGACTACGAGGGCTTCTGGGCGCGGCAGGCGCGCGAGCTGATCAGCTGGCGCACGCCTTTCAAGAAGGTGCTCGACGCCGAAAACGCGCCCTTCTTCAAGTGGTTCGAGGACGGCACGCTGAACGCCTCCTACAACTGCCTCGACCGGCACGTCGAGGCCGGCCTCGGCGACAAGACGGCGCTGATCTTCGAGGCCGACGACGGCAGCGTTGCCACGGTCACGTACCGCGACCTGCTCGAGCGCACCTGCAGGCTGGCCAATGCGCTGAAGGCGCGCGGCCTCGTCAAGGGCGATCGCGTCATCATCTACTTGCCGATGTCCGTCGAAGGCGTCGTCGCGATGCAGGCCTGCGCTCGCATCGGCGCCACGCACTCGGTCGTCTTCGGCGGCTTTTCGGCGCACAGCCTGCGCGATCGCATCGCCAATACCGGCGCCGTCCTCGTCATCACCGCCGATGAGCAGATGCGCGGCGGCAAGGCCCTGCCGCTCAAGTCGATCGTCGACGAGGCGCTGTCGAGCCCCGACACGGCGGTGCGCGACGTCATCGTCTATCGCCGCACCGGCGGCCCGGTCGACATGGTCGCGCCGCGTGACAAGTGGCTGCACCAGCTCGTCGAGAAGGAACCTTCGAGTTGCGAGCCCGAGTGGGTCGGCGCCGAGCACCCGCTCTTTATTCTTTACACGTCAGGATCGACCGGGAAGCCGAAAGGCGTCCAGCACTCGACCGGCGGCTACCTGCTGCATGCGGCGCTGACGACGAAGTGGACCTTCGATCTCAAGCCCGACGATGTCTTCTGGTGCACGGCCGACATCGGCTGGGTCACCGGGCACACCTACATCACCTATGGGCCGCTCGCCCTGGGTGGCACGGAAGTCGTCTTCGAAGGTGTTCCGACCTATCCCGACGGGGGGCGCTTCTGGAAGATGATCGAAAGGCACAAGGTTTCGATCTTCTACACGGCGCCGACGGCGATCCGCGCCCTCATCAAGGCAGCCTCGGTCAACGAGAAGGCGCATCCGAAGAACTACGACCTCTCCAGCCTGCGCATCCTCGGCTCGGTCGGCGAGCCGATCAATCCGGCGGCGTGGGAGTGGTACCACGAGCACATCGGTGGCGGCCGGTGTCCGATCGTCGACACCTGGTGGCAGACGGAAACTGGTGGCCACATGATCACGCCGCTGCCGGGCGCGACGCCGCTCGTTCCCGGCTCGTGCACCCTGCCGTTTCCGGGCATCGACGCGGCGATCGTCGACGAGCAGGGCCACGACATGCCGAACGGCAAGGGCGGCATCCTTGTCATCAAGAAGCCGTGGCCGGGGATGATCCGCGCGATCTACGGCGACCCGGAGCGCTACACGAGCAGCTACTACCCGGAAGAGTTCCAGGGCAGGTACTACCTCGCCGGCGACGGCGCGAGCCGCGACGAGAAAACCGGCTACTTCACGATCACCGGCCGCATCGACGACGTGCTCAACGTCAGCGGCCACCGCATGGGCACGATGGAGATCGAATCGGCGCTCGTCGCCCACACGGCGCTCGTCGCCGAGGCGGCGGTCGTCGGCCGGCCCGACGAGACGACCGGCGAGGCGATCTGCGCCTTCGTCGTGCTGAAGCGCTCGCGGCCGACGGGCGAGGAAGCCAAGCAGATCGCCAAGGAGCTGCGTGACTGGGTGGCCAAGGAGATCGGCGCGATCGCCAAGCCCAAGGACATCCGCTTCGGCGACAACCTGCCGAAGACGCGCAGCGGCAAGATCATGCGCCGGCTACTGCGCGCCGTCGCCAACGGCGAGGCGATCACGCAGGACACGTCGACGCTGGAGAACCCGGCGATCCTGGAGCAGCTGGCGGAGAAGAACTGATCGCGAGGCTCGAGCCAAAGAGGGGTGCGTCTGCGATGCAACCGATCTTTCACATGATCGCCGGCGCGCCCGACCCGGTCGCACCCTTCAGCCACGCCGTCGAGGCCGACGGCTGGGTCTTCGTGACCGGACAGATGCCCTTTGCCGGAACCTCGGTCGACGATCCGTACCCCGAAGGCATCGAGGCGCAGACGCACCAGGTGATGAAGAACCTCGAGACGGTGCTTGCCGGCTGCGGCCTCGGCCTCGGCCACGTGCTCTCGGCGCGTATCTTTCTCACCCACTTCGACGCGGACTACGCGGCGATGAACGCCGTCTACGCGAGCTACTTCCCGCCGGGCCGAAGACCGGCGCGGACCTGCATCGGCGTCTCGGGTCTGGCCAAGGGCGCGCGCGTCGAGATCGATTTCGTGGCGCGGCGCTGAGACGCTCAGTCCGCCGTCTCGATCGGCTCGCGGCACATGGCCGCAGCTCTTGCGTCAGAAGAGATAGCGGGCGCCGATCGCGTACGACAAACCTCGCGTCTGATTGCGGATGCGGTCGTCGCTGCCGATCACGTACACATCGGTGACGCTGTCGTACGAGTAGACGTAGCCGATGCTCGTCGTCGTGTGCCGGCGATCGACCGCCGACCCTGTCGACGTGCTGTAGGCGATCTGCGCCAGCACCTTGCCGGGGCCGATCGGCGCCGAAATGCCGGCCGACGAAAGGTGACTGCGAACGTCCAGGAATACGTTGCGGATGTCCGTGTACAGACCGAATGCGCTGGCGAACCCGAAGTTGTAGGTGGCGCCAAGTTGCCACGTCGTTTCGTTTGTCGGATCGTCGATGCCGTCGTTGATGTGCACCCGCTGCGCGGAGAGCGAGACGCCGAGAAGTCCGCGCGAGATGACGATGCTCGAGCCGGCGTAGTCGCCGCGCTTGCTGCCGTGGTCGAGCGCATACATCACGCTGCCCTGCACGCCTTCGATGCGCGGCGTCGAATAGCTGAGCGCCTGATCCCAATAGAAATCTCCCTGCACGCTCTCGATGTTGCCGCTCAGGAAGATCTGACGTAGCGCCGGGGAAAAGCCGGTCGAGTTGCCGAAGGCGTTGAACCGGGTCGAGGTTTCGAACAGGTAGGTCTGCAACCGACCGACGCGCAGCAGGCCGTAGTCGCTGTTGGCGAGCGAGACGAAGGCATTGCGCGACAGGAACGGATCGTTGTCGTTGCGGCCGTAGGTCAGGTCCTGGAACCGAAGGAAGGTCTCCAGGTTCACGCCGGGCGTCCAGCCACCGTCGAGCCCGTACTTGGCATTGACGCCGACGAAGCTGGCCGACAGCGAGTTGCTGTTGTAGCGATCTACGTGGACGAAGCCGCTTTGTTCGAAGCGGCCGTACGACAGGTCGAGCGTGCCGTAGGCCGAGTAGTCAAGCTGGGCGCGCGCCGAGAGACTCAAGAGGCAGAGCAGGGCGAAGAGTGCGAGACGGGCGGTCACTTGGCAGACTCCTCTTGGTCCTGTTCATGCGAGGGCGGCGCGCCGTCGCTCGGGACGGTCGCACTGCGCGACGCGCGGCGCAGCAGCGCCGCGGCGGCGAGCAGCAGCATCAGCCAGAGCACCGGATCGAGCACCGAGCCGCCCGACCCGATCGTGCAGCCGCCGCTGCTCACGGAGGGATCGGCCTGGCCGGTGCCGCTGAGCGACACGTCGCGCTCCTGCGGCGCTGCGTCGGTGGTCAGATGCAGCGTTCCCGCTGCCGCGCCTTCTGCGGTCGGCCCGAAGCTGACGGAGACTGTGCACTGGCTGCCGGCCGGCAGTGTGAACGGCAGGCTCGGGCAGGTGGTGCTCTGGATCGCATAGGGGCCGGTCGTGGACAGGGCAGTCACCGTGACGATGCCCGAGCCGGTGCTGGTCAGCCGAACATCCTGGGGTAGCGACCTCGCACCGGCGGGCGTGTCGGCGAAGGCGAGCGACGTCGCCGACAGATTCAGGCTCGGGTTCGGCCCGGCGAGGCCGACACCGGTGAGCGTGAGCGTCGGGGGGAAGCTTCCCGTCGACGCGATCTGGACCGTCGCAGTCTTGCTTCCCGCAGAACCCGGGGCGAAGCTCACGTTGATACTGCAGGTCTGGCTCTGGAACAGCGGCGCGCCGATGACGCAGGTGCCGCCGACGACCGAGAACGCCGCGCCGTCCGGGCCCACCGCGTTGAGCACAGTGAGATTGACGCCGCCCGGCCCCTGGTTGGAGAGAGTCGCCGACTGGATGGCCGAGATCGAGCCCGCCGAGATCTGGCCGAAATCGAGGCTCGTCACCGCTGGCGACCAGATCAGCACCGGCAGCGCCGAAGCCGATCCGCTGCCCGCGAGTGTGACGATGGAAGGCGATCCCGCAGCGTTGCTTATCACCGTGAGCGTGCCCGCGTAGGCTGTCGCGCTCGTCGCGAGGAAAGCTACGTCGATGTCGCATCCGGCGGCCGGCGCGAGCACGGCCGGGCATGGCGCTGCGCTGACGTTTGTGAAGCCCGTGCCCGCCACGACGATGGAGCCGATCGCAAGGTCGGCGGTGCCGCTGTTGGCAAGGTGCACGCGCCGCGAAGGATAGAGGCCGCCAGTGGTCTGGGTGCCGAAATCGAGCGTCGTCGGCGCGAGGCTGACCTGGGGCGTCGGCACCGGAACGCCGTTGCCGCTCAGGGGCAGCGTCGCGGCGCCGTTGCTCGCGTCCGAGGCGATGGTGAGCGTGGCATTGCGAAGCCCGAGCGAAGTCGGTCCGAAGGCGACCGTCAGCGTGCACTGGCCGCTGATGGGCAGCGGCGTAGTCGTGCTGCAGTCTCCGGCACGCGTGTATTCAGTGGCTGCGGCGCCGCTGATGGTGAAGGCGCTGAAGGTGAGCGCGAGATTGCCGCTGTTGACCACGGTCACGCTTTGCGACGAGGTAGTGCCGAGTTGGGTATCGGCGAAGGTGAGCGACGTCGCGCTCAACTGGATGAGGCCCTGCGGCGCCGGCGTCGCCGTGCCGAGCAGCGTCACGGTCTGGGGGCTACCCACAGCCGTATGCGTGATCGTGAGCACGGCGTTGCGCGTTCCCGCCGCAGCCGGTGCGAAGCGGATGACCAGCGTGCAATTGGCGCTCGCGGCCAGCACGAGGCCGGCGCTGCAGGTGTTGCTTGCGTCGAGCGCGTAATCGGATGGCGTCGCGCCACTGAACGCGAAGCTCGACAGGGTGAGGTTCGACGCCGAGCGATTCGTCAGCAGCAGCGATACCGTGCTCGGCGAGCCGACGACTGCGGCGGCATTGAGCGTGCTCGCCGACTGTGCCAGCGGCAGCAAGGCGACGCCGGCGACGATTCCGCTCGTGCTCGAAGGATTGACATCGCCGCCCGTGCCGGTGAACGTGATGGGCAGCGTGCCCTGCCGGAGCCCTTCGCCGGCGCCAAGCGTCGGCACAAACTGCACGGCAATCGTGCATGTTCCCCCGCCACCCGTGACGACGCGCCCGGCGCAGCTCTCGGTTCCGATCGTGAAGTCGGTGATGCTGGAGATGCTGTAAGTGATGTCGCGCGAGCGATCGTTCTCGATCGTGATCGTGCGCGTCGCCGTCGCGGTCTGGCCGATGACCGTGTCGGGAAAGTTGCTGGCCGGGAAGGTGACAATGGGCTCGGGCAGGGCGACGCCGGTGCCTCCGAGCGCCACCGTGAGTGCGCCGTTGGTCGCGTCCGAAGTGACCATGAGCGTGGCCACCCGCACGCCCAGTGCGGTGGGCGTGAACGTCACCGCGAGGTTGCAGGTGCCGGCCGGTGCCAGCGGCGCCGCGACGTGGCAGGTGCCTGCCACGGCATAGTCGTCTTTGGCCGGGCCGGTTCGGGCCGACGGGTCGGAAGGCTCGACGGCGAACACCAGATTGGCCGTCCCCGTGTTGGTTACCGTGAGGTTCAGCACCTTCGGCACGCCGAGCTGAACGTTGTCGAATGCCAGGGATGCCGTCGTCGGGCTGATGAGCGACTGCGTGCCCATCCCGTTCAGCGTGACCGTTGCCGGGCTGCCGGCGGCGTTGTGCGGGATGCCGAGCGTGCCGATCAGCGCGCCTGCCGCCGTCGGCGTGAACGTCGTCGTCAGCACGCAGCTGCCACCAGGCGCCAGCGAGGTGCCGCTGTCGCAGGTGCTGCTCGCGGCGCGCACGTACTGCGGCGCGGAATAGACCAGGATTCCGAGAACGAGGTTGGCCGTTGCCGATCCGGAATTGGTGATCGTCACGGAGCCGCTCGCCGACGTTCCGAGCTTGGCGGAAAGGTTCAGCGTCGTCGGTGGCGCCGGCAGGATGTTGAAGATGGGCGTCGGAACGACACCGGTGCCAGACAGAGGGAAGGTGCGCGTGAAAGGCACGGGGTCGCCTGCCGCGGCGGTGAACACCATGTTCAGGGTCGCGCTTCGCGAACCGCCGGCGTTCGGCGAGAAGCGAACGGTCACGCTGGGGGGGTTGCAGGTGACCGGTGTGCTCGAACTCGGCGCGGCGGCGCAACTGCCCGAGGTAGCAGAGGTGATCGAGAAATCGCCGGGGTTGGTTCCGGAAACCGAGAGCGTGTAGCTGACGGACAAGTCCCGCCAGTTCGAGCTGGCGATGGTCGACGTGATCGTCGAATTCGACGTCGTCAGCGTGCTCGGAAAGGAAAAAGTCGGCGACGGATTCGCGACCGCGTCATCGCGCACCGTCTTGAGGTAGAGGCGCACAACTTCGAGCTGGGCCTCGGTGAAGCTGCCAGCCCCCGTCGCGAACGACAGCATGGCGGCTCGCGCCGTCGGATTGACGATGTTGCCGAGGGCATCCTCGCCTGCCATCAGCTGGCGAAGGACGCAATTGGTGTTCGGCAGGGCGCAGCTGTCGTCGAACTGGTCACGGCCCAGCTGGTCGGACATGATCAGGCCGAACGTCGAATCTTGCGACGGCATTGTGGGCGGAGCCGTCGACGAAGCGGCATGGCAGCCTGTGCAGGTGTCGTTATAGGTGTTGGCGTGCGCCGCGCTTGCTGCGGTGGCTAGCACGACCCAAACGAGGCAAGCGCCTGAACGCCGAATGATCCGGCCCCAATCAATCATCGCCAACTCCCTCTTTCTCGAGGCTTTGTCGCCTCTTTGCCCGGTCTTGCCGCGACGTCCGACCCTGAGGTCAGATGCAATCGACGACCCGGAACTCGACGCGGCGATCCAGCGCGTCGCGCTGATCATCGGTGCCGATACCGACCAGCGCTTCCTTCGAGCCCATTCCGGTCGCGCTCAGCCTCGCCGCCAGTGCGCGGTTATCCCTCTCGAGCATCTTCTGCACAGCCTCGGCGCGCTTGCGAGACAGAGTCTCGTTGGCGCGCGCGCTACCTGTGCGGCTGGTGTGTCCGACGATTCGCACGCAGGAGTCCGAGCGTCCGGCCTGTTGCGCCAGCGAAGCGATCCAGAGCTGATATTGCTGCGGCAGGTCACCGATCGTGTTGAAGGTCGTGCCGCCCGGCTGGAACAAGAGCTTGACAGGCAGGCGCTTGGCCTCGAGGCCGGAGGCCACGATCTTGCCGAAGGCGTCGCGCGCGGCCTCGCGCTGGCCGAGTTGCCAGTTCGTGATGTAGAGACCGTTGAGAACACGCAGGTCGCCGGGATCGGCGATCGGCTCGGCTTCCTTGTAGAGCTTGAGTGCAGCCGGCACCTTGCCGTCGTCGTAGGCGAGCGTCGCCTCGTTGATCACCGCCGCGGCCGGCAGGTGTGCGAGATAGTCGGGATCGGCAGGGTCGCCGATCTTCGTGTTGACCTGGCAGGAGTTGATGTAGCCGAGGATCGTCTTGTCCTTGTGCCAGGTCGGGCTGTCGCGATAGAAGGGCAGCGGCTCGGGATTGACCGAGCTGACCGTGGCGCGATCGAGTGCCTTGGCGACGACCTTGCCGGTGCGCAGATCGATCAGCGTGAGCCAGACGCGAAATGCATCGGGCCGCGTGTCGATGCTTCGCTCGACGTTGATCGGCGTCAGCGTGCCGATCAGCAGCAGCGGCCTGGTCGCGAGCGTGTTGCGCGTCAGCGGCGTGACTGCGTAGGAATGAAAATCCGACTTCGTGAGCGCCTCGAGTTCGTCGCCCATCTTCTCCGTGCTCACGGTCTGCCCGCCCGTGTTCGCATCGATCAGCGGATCGACCACGAGCAGGCGTGGCGCATCGCCGAGCAGGGCCTCCGCCTGGCTGAAAAGCTGGCGACCGGCGCGTGCCACGGCGTCCTCGAACCTGACCGGTTCGGGCGCGACCAGGTCCTTCGGATCCCGAGGGGCGATGGCTCTCGGCATCGACGCTGCGACCGGCGCCTGGGCGGCCGGCACCGCCGGCGCCGCTGGCGCGGCGACCGGCGCCGGGGCGGGCGTAGCGGCCGAAGGTGCCGGGAGCGGTGCGTTGCTGCAGGCGTACAGGCCGATCAGGAGCGCGACGGAAAGTGGCAGTTGACGGCGGATGCGGTCGATTCTCATGCGGTCGTCTCCTCGAAAGGTGTCCACGTCAAGGCGTGAGGGGCGCCGCGCTCAGCGCTTGGGATAGACCGGGTCGGGCAGTGGCGCCGAGCAGCCCAGGAACTGAGTGACGAGGGCCGCCAGCGTCGCGTCCGCGTTCAGGTGCTCGCTGAGGCGATCGTTGGAGATCAATGCGTTCGGCATCGAGGCGTTGAGCGCCACGTCGGCGGTGCCACCGCAGAACTGCGTGCCGGCGCGTACCGGCGACAGGATGATGGAGTTCCAGTCGTACTTCACATCGAGCGAGACGTGGCAGGTGCGACACGAAATGCCGACGACATTGCTGTAGAAAGTCGCGGCGCCTGCTGTCGCCGGATTGGCGTCGGCCGCCACCCATGCAGGCGGCAGGTAGGCCTTGTCGAGCACGTGGCTGCTCGCGTACCAGCCCTGGATCAACTGGCTCGTCGGCGTGCTGTCGCTCGGCTCGGTGGCCCGGACCAGCTGGTTGAGCTGATAGAGCGCCTCCGTCTGTGCCGACTCGGTGAGCGACGAATTGGACGAGAACACGTAGTTTCCGGTGTCGAACGGCAGAAAGCGCGAACCGAGGTAGGGCGATGCACCGCTCGCTTGCTCGGGGAATCGGCCGTTGTAGGTGAGGCCGCCGTGACATGCAACGCATGACCCGGGCATATATTTCTCGCCGCGGGTGTCGAGATTGATCGATAGAAGCAGGCTGCCGTCGGGTCCGAAGGTGAAGAATTTGGTAAAGGGCTGGCCGCCGTTGGCGCCCGTGGTCGGCGTCCATTCCATGGCCACGCACGCGACCATGTTCAGACCATCGACGCTGTTGGCGATGAGTTCGTCGACCTCGGCCTGCGTTGTCCCGTCCGGGCCGGGGCCGTTGCAGACGTAGAACGCGATCGTGCCCGACGAGGATCGGGTCGCGACCATGCGCCGAACGAGGTTCAGGTCGCGCTGGTTGATGAAGGTGGCGGAGACGTCTGCTGAGGTGCCGAAGCCGTTGTTCGCCTTCCAGTCGTCGAACGAGATGGGCCCGATCATGTTGCCCTGCGCGTCGCAGTCCTCGACCGCGCCGAGCGCCCGATAGTAGATGCAGGCGCTCAGCTTCGTGTCCTGGCCCTTGTAGATGAGGAAGTGGTCCGCGCCCGGCTGCGCAACGGACGCGGAGCCGACAAGCGGAACGATCATGCGGCCGCGCACGTTTCCATCTGGGCCATTGGCGACCATATTGACGATCTGCGGCCGCGAGTTGGGGATGACATGCGACAGCTCGACCGGCGCGCTGCTGACGTAGCCGGTCGGGTTGCTCGACGCGGGCACGTCGAGGGTTTCGTCGTAGCCCTCGCACTGGATCTCGGCCTGCAACGTCGCCTGCACGGGAACCGCAGCATCGATTTCGTAGTCGCCGAAGCGGTTGACAGTCGCGGCGCTCCCGATGGCCGTGCCGTCGGTTTGCCGCAACTGCACGCTTGCGGCCGAGAGAATGCCGAAGAACGCGTTCTCGTGACCGCAGACGCCGCCGTCGGCGAGCGCGACGTGACCGAACAGGCGCAGATTGCGTGCGCTCGTGAGAGCGGGAACGACGGCGTGCACCGAGGCTTGGCTGGCGCCCGTGAGGGTGCCGCACAAGACGAGCGGCGCGTCGCCCTGCGTCGAGCACATGATGTTGTAGCCGGCGTTGGTCGGCAGCTTCGGCAGATCGACCTCGCCGGCCAGATCCGTGCGACCGGCAAAGACGGTCGTGCCCGTACCCTGGGCCACGACCTGGACCTGAATGCCCGGCAGGTAGACGATGCGCGCCTGCGCGGCGCCGTCGGCCGGAGGCGCGAAGAGCGTGGCATCGGCCGAGGAAAATCGCAGCCGAGCCATCGATCCGTCGACGTCGACGACCGCAGGCGCCACATTCGTTACCGGCGTACGGATCGGAGCGGTCGTGCCCAGTGCGTCCGAGGAGACCGCGTACTGCTGCTCAGTCCATCCACCCTTGCCGTCCGAGATCGCGACGTAGGCGAAGTGGAGTCCGGGGCCGTCAGGCATGGTCCAGACGGTTTCGCTGGCGTTCTTGTTGTCGATGGTTCCGGAAGTGACACGCCACTGATACTGCAGCGCGTCGCCATCGGCGTCGGTGGCGTCGACGCTCAGATAGGTCTTGTTGACGCCGCTGTTCAGGTCGCTCCCTGTCGAACCGCCGCCGCACGATCCGAGCGCCGCAGCGGCAGCGACGCAGGCAGCAAGCGCAAGCGCGCGTTCAAGGATCGGCGATCCGCACCGCTTCATTCCTCACTCCTCGCGTTGGTCGCGCTGCCGGTCCGGCCAGGGCGATTGCCTCGCAGCGAGAACGCTGCAGTGCGACATTGCTACGTCGGCGGTCTGGCCGCCGCGTTCATCGATTTGTCGCCCGATGGTTGTTCAAGGCCCTCCGTTCGTCAACCCCCCTTCGTAAGGCTGTGCGTCATCGACAGTGCAATGTCCTGACCCGGTCGATCAGGCCCTGATCGGTATCCCCGATTGACAAGCGCTGGAACAAGCGCCCGCATTCGGCTTGGTTGTCGGTGCCGGCACGCGGCTCGGCGGTACGCGGCTCGCTGCGGGGTTCCTGCCGCTCGTCCGGCGGCTTGCGCGTCGTCGGCTTGTCCCGGGGCTCGGCCGCTTTGGCGGCGCCGACGCGGGCCGGCGATCCATTTGTTTTTGCGACCGGCGGCGATGACGGGAGCGTCGCCGGTGGCGATGCACTCGCCGCCTGTTCGGCGACAGGTGACGGCACGACGGGCGTCGATGGGCCAGCCTGCGCTGGCATGATGCCGGGTTCGTTGCTCGGTATCGCGATCGCCGCACTCGCCGGCGAAGACGGCGCAACGCCCTGCGGGGGCGATGCTGACACGGCCGCATTGCCGGCGACCGGCGCCGGCTGCGGCCAGAAGAGGTAGGCTGCAACGGCGATCAGGGCAACGGCGACGAGCGCGATCCACGGCCAGGGGCTTCGCCGAGGCGCAGCCGCTGGCTGGGCTGCCTGCGTCGCCGGCAACCGAATCGCGGGCGAGGTCGTGGTCTGTGGTCGAGGCTCAGTGACCTGGCGCAGAGTGCGCGGCGGCGGCACGCCGTCTGCGAGCGCCGGCAAAGGCGCAGCGACGGTCGACGGGATCGGCGCAGCGACGGGCGCCGCAGCGCCACCCAGAAGGTCGTTGCGGAATGCCTCTACCGTCTGCGTGCGGTGGTGGGGCAAGACAACCAGCGCCCGATCGATTGCCTGCAGGAAGGCAGGGCTGTAGCGGCCGGCCGCCCGCTCGGCGAGCGGCACATGAGAGTCGTCGAACAAACGGCCGACCGAAGGTGACGGCGTCTTGCCCGTGACCATCCAGTGCACGACGGCGGCGAGCGCGTAGATGTCGGTCCACGGGCCTTGCTTGAGGCCCGGAATTTCCGCGTACTGCTCGACCGGAGCGTAGCCGGGCTTGAGGATGGCCGTCAGCGCCTGTGTCATATCGCCGATGACGCGTCGCGCGGCACCGAAGTCGAGCAACAGCGGCCGGCCGGAGTCGGCGAGCAANNGGCGGCTCGGCCAAGCCGCGAACCGTGTCGCGGAGGGTTGCGCCTTCCAAGAACGGCATGACCATGTAGGCCGTTCCGTTGGCCTCCCAAAAACGGTAGACCTTGAGCAGCGACGGGTGGTCGAATTGGGCGAGCAAACGCGCCTCGTTGATGAAGCTCCTGAGGCCGGCATCGAACGTCTCCTGGTGCCGTTCGGAGCGCGCGCGGATCTCCGTCTGCCCGACACGCGAAGCGATGCTCGAGGGCATGTACTCCTTGAGCGCGACCTTGCGCTGCAGCGAGTGATCCCACGCCAGGTAGACGATCCCGAAGCCGCCTTCGCCGATGGTCTGCGTCACCTCGAATTCGGCGATGCGGGTTCCCGCCGGCAGCGTCAGCGTGTGTTGCGCCGTCATCGCGACCGTGGATGGAGAACCGGCCGAAGGCGTTGTGGCCACCGTGGCCGGGATCGCGGAGGTGGCCGCGGGCGGGCTCGTCGGCGACGGCGTGGTAGCCGGCCCCTGCGCCCGGGCGCTGGGTGGTCGGATGAGCGTGCGGTCTTCGTCCTCGTCCAAATTCATGCTCGTGCGGACGACATGCTCAACGCCTGAACGGCGTGGCCGGGCCCGGTTCGACCGATGGTACAGAACTCGCGATGCGGGCCGGGTCGCGATCACGCCGACGCGAGCGTCAGTGTGTGAAGCGAGCCGTTTCGCCGGCCAGCCCGTGGGCTACATCGCCTTGAACAGGTGCACGTAGGCGCGGCTCACGGGCAACTCCGCCGCACGGCCGCGGATGCGCACGAAGAGCCGGCTCATTTCGTCGCGCCGCGTGCCGGCGAGGTGATCGAGATTGACGATCGTCGAGCGATACACCTGCGCGAAACGCTGCGGGTCGAGCTGCGAGGCCAGCTCGGTGATCGTCGTGCGGATCAGGTGCTCGCCTTCGGCCGTGCGCACGCAGGTGTATTTGCCGTCAGCGTGGAAGAAGAGCACGTTGCCGACGTCGATCTGGTGCGTCAGCTCGCCCTGGCTCACGCGCAGGTAGCGCAGGAGCGCTGGAGCCGGCGCGGTCGCTAGCAGTTGCTGGAGAGCCGTCGCCAGACGCGCGTCGCTCGGTGGAGAACTGCCCTCCGAAGGCCGCCTCAAACGCTTGACGGTCCTGGCCAGCCGCTCCGCCTTCACCGGTTTCAACACGTAGTCGAGCGCCTGCTGCTCGAAGGCGGCAACGGCAAACTCATCGTAGGCCGTGACGAAGACGACCCGCGCCGTTCCTTCGATGCCTTGCGCCACCTCGAGGCCGGTGAGCCCCGGCATCTTGATGTCGAGAAAGGCGATGTCGGGTTGCAGCGCGGTGATCCGCTCTGCCGCCTCGACGCCGTTACGCGCGACGGCCACGATGCTCAGCTCGGGCCATGCCCTGGCCAGGGCTTTCCGCAGATAGATCGCGAGGTTCGGCTCGTCGTCGGCGATGGGCGCGGTCGGCATCGGCGCTTCCCCGACTAGGGCCTGCAGCACCCGGGCCTCGGGCGTGATCTCAACCAACAGGCGCCCGCCGCACTGCAAGTGCTCGCCACAGGCACCCCTAGGGCTGCGTTTTGCGCCTTGCGGGCGCCCGTCGGCTGAGTCACGCGAACCCTCCGGTAGCGTTAACAGGTCCTAGGCAGGCAGCGCGAGTCGGGCGCGCACGCCGTGCGGCGCGACCGCCTCGAGGCGAAGCGAGGCGGCGCTGCCGTAAGCCTGGCGGAGCCGCTCGCGGATGTTCACCAGCGCCCTGCCGCTGCCCGATCCGGCCGGCAGCATCGGCGATGGCGCGGCGCCGATGCCGGCGCCGTCGTCTTCGACGGTCAGGACGAGCGAGCCGCGGTCGAACGTCGCCGCAATGCGGACGGTGCCGCCGCCGATCTGCGGCTCCAGGCCGTGGACGATGGCATTTTCGACCAGCGGCTGCAGCGTCAGCGCCGGCAGGGCGCGCGAGCGCAGCGCGCCCGGCACGTCGATCACGTACTGCAAGCGGTCTTCCATGCGCATCCTGATGATCCGCATATAGGCCTCGACGAGATCAATCTCCTTGCCGAGGCTGTGCGTGCCGTGGCCGAAGCCGGTGAGCGAGGCGCGCAGATAGTCGACGAAGGATTCGAGCATCGCCTTGGCGCGCAGCGCATCGGCCTCCATGAGCGAGACGACGTTGGCGAGCGTGTTGAAAAGAAAATGCGGCTCGATCTGCGACTGCAGCAGGCGCAACCGCGCCTCGGTGGCCTGGTTCTCGGCCTGGATCTGGCGCGCCTTCATCGAGAAGAACTGGACGAAGATGGCGGTGATCAGAACGGCAAGCGAGATGCTTGCGATGACGGCATCGGGCCGGTCGAGCGAGAAGTGGCGGCGAAGGTCGATGCGATCGCCCAGTACAGCCCAAGCGGCCAGCCGATCGCCGTGCCGAGGGCTGGCACGATCGTGAAGTAGACCGATCGCCGCGCCTTGCCCCAGCCGCGCAGCCGCGCGTTCCCGACGACCCGGGCTCCAGCGGCGAACATCAGGCGGATCGACAGCGCGATCGACAGGCTGATGATCATGTTGATGCGAAACCGGGTCCACCCCGTCGAAGGATGGGCTGCGGCGTCGCCGGCGTTGAGCGCGACGTTGAGGAAGGTGAACCCGATCGCACACATCGTCCCGAAGACGATGGTCCAGGCGTAGTTCACCCACCAAGGGCCGAGGCGAGCCGTGTCGCCGCTCAGCCAGGCGCGCCATGACGCTCGCATTCGCCGCTGCCCGGTGATGATCATGGGGCGAGTGTACGAATCGGGGCCGCCCGGCGCGCCCTCGGCCGACCGATCGACGGTGGGGCCGACGGCTGGCAAGGCGGCGGCGCGGGCCACGGCGGATGAAGCGGGGCCGCTCCCTACAATGCCGCTGGCCTTCGCTCCCCTTTCCTCGATGCAGGTTCACGCTTCGGTATTCAAGGCCTACGACATTCGGGGCGTCGTCGGCCGCACGATCGACGAGTGTTTCGCCGAGCACCTCGGCCGCGCTTTCGCAAGCGAAGCGATCGCCGCCGGCGAGCGGGCCGTCGCCGTCGGCCGCGACGGGCGGCTTTCCGGCCCGGACTTGACCGCTGCGCTGATCGGCGGCCTCGCATCGACCGGGCTCGATGTCGTCGATCTCGGCGCCGTGACGACGCCGATGCTCTACTACGTCGCGGCGACGCGCGGCGAGCACGGGTGCTCGAGCGGAGTCCAGGTCACGGGCAGCCACAACCCGAAGGACTACAACGGATTCAAGATGGTGCTGGCCGGCCGCGCCATCTACGGCGAGGACATCCAGCGCCTGCGCCGCCGCATGGAAGCCGAGGACTACGTAAGCGGCCAGGGCCGTCGCGCCGCGATGGACATTGCGGCCGAGTACATGGCGCGCATCGCCCGCGATTGCCGGCTCGAACGGCCGATGCGCGTCGCCGTCGATTCGGGCAACGGCATCGCCGGAGCGACGGCGCCCGCCGTGCTGCGCGCCCTCGGCTGCACCGTGCACGAGCTCTACTCGGAGGTCGACGGCAACTTTCCGAATCACCATCCCGATCCGAGCCGACCGGAAAATCTGGCCGAGCTGATCGCGCTCGTCGCCAGGAGCGACGCCGAGATCGGCCTGGCTTTCGACGGTGACGGCGACCGGCTCGGTGTCGTCACCAAGAACGGCGCGATCGTCTATCCGGATCGCCAGCTCATGCTCTTCGCGCGCGACGTGCTCTCACGCCATCGCGGCGCGCCCGTCCTCTTCGACGTCAAGTGCTCGCAGCACCTGGCGCCGCTCATCCGCGCCGCCGGCGGCGAGCCGGTGATGTGGAAGACCGGGCANNTGCTGGAGATCCTGAGCCGCAGCGCCGACCCGAGCGCGGTGCTGAACGCATTGCCGTCCGGGTTCAGCACGCCGGAGCTCAACGTCGCATGCGCGGAAGGCGAACCGGCCGAGGTCGTCGCGAGGATGCAGGCCGGCGCGATCTTTCCGGGTTCGCGCGAAATCGTCACCATTGACGGCGTTCGGGTCGAGTACGACGACGGCTTCGGCCTCGTCCGCGCCTCGAATACGACGCCGGTGCTCGTGCTCCGCTTCGAAGGCGCGACGCCGCAAGCCCTGGCGCGCATCGAGGCCGATTGCATGGCCGCCCTGCGCGCGGTCAAGCCCGACGCGCAAGTCGCGACGGCGGCGCATTGAGCGCATCCGGCGCACTGGCGCCGACGGTCTTCGCCGCGTGCGCGTCCTGATCGTCAAGCTCTCGTCGCTCGGCGA
>PLZH01000063.1 GCA_003152055.1 Burkholderiales bacterium | reverse complement strand
GTTTTGGCCGCAGCTGACCTTCAGCGTTCAAACCTGAGCGGCTGCAGCCAGTCTAGAGCCGCCGGCCTGCGCCGCCCATCGAAGGGTCAATACCGACCCCTTGCCGACATAGGTCAGTGGCAACGGACTGCCCCGAAGCCGACGCTCGGACCTTGCTCGACACGCACTGGTCACGATGCTCGGGTGAGCGCAGTCACTCCGAAGATGAGCACGGGTCGCTCGTTCGAGTCGATGTTTCTGTGGGCAGGAGCAGCGCCCAGCCTTTCTGAGGAACGTCTACGACAACAACTATGCCAACGGAGCTTCTATACGGCCGCCAACGCGGCTCAATCCCCGGCTGGTAGGATGGCCGCCAGCAACGACCGAGTCGTTTGCTGCGCGTTGTAGCAACGGGCGATGGAGTGGCAGGATGCAGTACATCGTCCTTGGTGTCATCGCCCCCAACGGTTCCAACCAAGCGATTGCGGGTCAGGATACCTTCCTCGTCAGCACCTCGTCTGACTGGTTCGCTTGGGACGGCGAACACGCAGATCACGCCTCAAGGTTCCCCACCGCCGAACTGGCGTTGGCCGCAGCCCATACCTGCCGTGGGCCGATCTTCCGGATGCCTGAACCCGCCAGCATCCACGTCATCAAATTGGACGAGTGACGGAAGCCGGCGCAGTTGCTCTCCGATAGCGGCTGTTCGTCAGGGTCCGATCATGGCCGGGTCCGGGTGTACGCGACCGTCAGCTGACTCGCGGGCCACCGCGAACGGCAGGTCTCGAGCAAGGCGATCGGAACCGGGAGTACCAGCAGTCGACCCAAAGCCGAAGTAGGCGAAGTTCGCATCGGTTCTAGAAAGCGGTCGTTCGGAAAAGGGTGCTCGGGTTCTCCACCAGCACAAGTCTATTGGACAGGACGCACGTATGGCTGCACGAGGTCGAGCGTCATGGCGTAACTGCTCATGCCCATAGAAGAGTCGGAACGGGTCGCGTTTAGATGGCCGCTGATCCATACGTTGTCCATCGAATGCAGATTCTCGACAGGGCGCGACGCAGTGACGTGAAGAATTTGGTTCGAAGGCGGCGGCGGCGTATGGATGCAGGCGCCGAAGTACGGGACCAGCAGAAACTCGGTCATGCCCGACTTGCTCTCCTCCAGCGGAACGACGTAGCCGGGAATTCGGACCGCGGCGCCATCGAGCGCGGGATTGACCGGAGCGTTATCCCAGATATCGCGCAGCTTCTTGAGAAGCTCGGCGGCCCGCGGATCCGAGTCGTCGAACGATTTCCCCGCGCGCCTGAGCTCGCGCGCCGTCTTGTATGGATCCCAGTCCTTGGGCCCCAGTTCGTACCAACGCGTCTCCCGGTACTTCGCATCCAGCTCGGCTCCGCCGACGCCAGCCGATTTGGGCAACCAGCGAAAGTCGATCGCCGGTCTACGAATCAGCAGCACTGCTATGACGAGGAAGGCGGCCGCGACACCGCCGCCAATCCACACCGCGATCCTGCGGTTGTGAAAGCCTGAGCGCAGGCGCCTGTCGGCCCGGGAGGAGGATCGATGCGGCGTCAGGAACGCGTCGAGGCGGCTCCGCCACGACGAACCAATGCGCCTCATGGTGCGCTCACTGATTGTTCTGCGGTGCGACCTTCATCCACGCCGGAGTTCCTGCTCCGTCGAGATAGAACTCGCGATGGCGCAGACGAGGGTCATTCGCATCGGTGGGATCGGTCGCGATGGCGCCCCCGCCGCCGTAGGACATCTGCAGCGACGGCGTCGCAGCACACGAGCAGAGCAAGAGAACGCTGATTGCAGCAAGAACGTATTTCATGGGGATACTCCTGGTTGAGAAGGAACGATCAAAAGTACTTCGTCAGGCCGACGACGAAGGTGCGACGCGGCCCGAACTGCGGCGCTCCGACGCCGATGCCGGACCCATCGCGCAGTTCGTAGACGCGATCGAAAACATTGAGCACCGCCAGCCTGCCGCTGATCTTGCCAAGGCCCGCGCCGAGATCGAATGAGCGTTCCGCAGCGAGGTTGATCTGGGTATAGCTCGGCAGGTGCTCGGTGTTGGCGAAGCCATCACGCAGGCCGCTGCCGTAGAGCACGTCGCTCGAGAGCGTCGTGCTGTCGCCCCATCGGTAAGCGACGCCGCCAGAGGCTGAAAGACGCTGCTCGTGGTCTAGATGCACCCAGTTCGAGTTGATGTACGCCAGCTCGTCCGGGTCGAAGTTGAACTGTCCCGTCTCAACCGTCTTTCCCCTTGCCCGCGTGAAGCTCAGGCTGGCGTAGCCAGACAAGCCCTTGTCGCGATAGGTCGTCGAGAGCTCGAACCCGGAGATCTGGCCTTTGGCATAGTTGAACGCCGAGAAGATCAGCGCGTTGCCGAACTGGCCCTCGTCCTGCAGATGCTGGACCGAGCGGTAGTAGCCGTCGATGCCGACCGTGATCTGCGGCGTCAGCTGGTAGGCGGCGCCCACGTCGTAGTAGTTCGAGCGTTCGGACTTGACGGCCGTGTTGGCGTCCGATGGCAGCGCATTGGTCGTTCCGGCGAATTTCTGCACCGAGGTCGTGTCGATCTTTTCCGTCGGCGGCGGCGTGAAGTAGCGGGAATAGCCGGCGTGCAGTCGCAGATCCGTGCTGACGTCGTAGACCAGGCCGATGCGCGGGCTCAACTGGCTCTCGTCAACGACCGTATTGACCTTGTCGTAGCGGAGGCCGTAGTTCAGGGTCAGCGCCTTGGTCAGGTTGCATTCGTCCTGGACGTAGACGCCCCAGAGGCGACCATTGATGCGCGTGTTGTCCTGGATCTGGATCGGCACGTTGCTGGTCTGGTTACCATCTTCGTCGGCAGGAAAGACGCTGGACGCGTTGTCGACCGTGAAGGTTTCCCGCTGCGCGAACAGGCCAGTTCGTACCGTGTGCGAATCGTTCAGGCGGTAGCTGGCATCGGCCTGCACCCCGCTTGCCGAATTGCGCCGCGTGATGTCGGCCGCGATGCCGTTGAAGACGAGGTCTCCCACCGGATCGGGCTGGTAGTGAAGATCCGTCCAGCGATTGAACAGGGAGACCTGGTAGTCGAGCTTGTCGCCCACGGATGCCTGATACGTCACCACTGCAAACCGGTTCCGCTCCCGTTGGCGTGCGTCGAGATTCGACGAATCGACGTTCGGCGCGCCTTGCAGCATGAAGCTAGGCTCCTGACCCGGAACATTGGGGATCTCGAAGCGATTGTTCGTGTCGCCGAGCAGCACGCTGACCCGGCTGTTGGCATCGAGGAGGTACGACACGTAGCCGAAGGCCTTGGCCTGCCCGCTCGTGTCGTGGATCGCGCTACTGGCAGGCGTGGGGTTTTCAATCCCGACGTTGTTGTGCAGCCAGGAGCCGGTGAAGAAATAGCTGAGGCGGCCGCTCGTGCCACCCACTTCGGCGTTGGTCTCTCCGTAGCCGCGGCTGCCGCCGAGCACGCTGATGCTGCCGCCGTTGTCGAGCGAATCGCCCTTGGTCCGGATGTCGATCACGGCGGCCGTCCGGTAGCCGTACTGCGCCGGCAGGGCCCCGGTCAGGATGCTGATGCTATTGGCGAAGCGCGTCTCGAGGGACTGCCCGAAGCCGCTGATGGCCTCGGGGATGACGACGCCGTTGATGCGGTACTGGATGTTCGAATGGTCGCCGCGCACGTGCAGCTGGCCATACGAGTCCTGGACGACTCCCGGCGCCTGCAGGATGACTTGGTTGATCGGTGTGCTGTCGCCGAGCGGAAGGTTCGACAGGTCCTGTCGGGTGAAACGGTAGATGGTGCTGCCCGTCTCCGGGAGCAAGGTGTTGCGTGCCGCATCGAGTCGCTGGCGCGTACCGACGATGTCGACGCGCTGCAACTGCTGTGTCGCCGGCGAAGATGCGGGCGCGGCCGGTGCGGGAGCGGCAGCGTTGTCCGCAGCTCCGGCCTGGGCGACCGTCTCGGGCGGATCGGACGCGGCGGCAGCCAGCGGAAGAAGAAGAAAGGCGATGGCCGAAGCCACGCGGGAAGGTCGAAGACGGGTCATGAAAGGCCTCTCGTGACGGCAATGACGCCCGAGCGCCCGGCGTGTTCACGCGCGTGCGATCGGATCGGACGAACCGAAACTCAGAGGCAGGGAGGACCGCGGCTGCGCGGGGTGGCGACTTCGGTGTCGGCGCTGGCGACTTCGAACGAAGGCGCGTAGTGAAAGGCCAGGTGCGACAGGAGCACCGGCGCCTGGACTTCGGTCTTGGCGGCGCCCGAGAGATGGGCGTAAGCCTGGCAAACCGGGCAATGGTCGGGATCGGCCGGGGCCTTCTTCTGCGAGCCCGCCGGCGGCTTGCCGTAGTGGCTGTACTCGTGCGTCAGCTCGCCCTGCTGCGCGAATAGCAGGAGCAACGGCAACAGAAGGACCCAGCAGAGCCGGCGCACGTTCATGACGGTCGCGCCTTGTAGGGCAAGACGACCCGTGCATCGAGCCTGTAGCCGCTGGCCCCCATCGGCGAATCCTCACACAGGGTGGTCAGACGGCCGCTGACCCAGACGGTGTCCATCGCGTGGAAGCCCCTCGTGGGTTTGTCGGGAATGACGTGGACGATCTGGTTTGCCGGCGGGGGCGGCGAATGGATGCAAGCGCCGAAATAGGGAACGAGCAGAAACTCCGTCAGTGCGCCATCGGTCTCGTCCAGAGGCACCACGTAGCCCAGCAATCTGACGGCGACGCCATCCAGCGAGCCGACGATGGGCGCGTTGTCCCAGATGGCGCGCAAGTCAGCCAGCATCTTTTGCGCCTGCGGATCGAGGTCGGTCAACAGCGAGCCGTCCTGCTTGCGTAGGCGTTTGGTCGGATCCCACTAACGCGACTTGCACGTCCGGATCCAGGTCGCTCGCGATACCAAGCTGCCGGGCCGGCATGAACTTGGCGGGGTTCCAGTCTTTGGGGAGGAGATCGATCCACTTGATCTCCTTGTAGGATTCCAGCGTGGGCGCCGTCTGGACGGAGACGTCGGCCTTAACCGCTGCGGCGACTGTGCACGGCGACGCAAAAAGCGAGGCACCCGTCGCGAGGGTCATGGCGACAAGAACACGGGCGCTCTCAATGCATCCGCTCATTGCTTGTTCCTTCCGTCAATAGTGGGGCTCGCCCACATAGCGCTCGACCCCCACGGCATCGACGGTGTAGCCGCTGGTGCCTGCGAACGATTCCTGCCGAATCGCATGCAAGGTCCCGCTGACCCAAACCGTATCCATCGTGTGAAAGCCGGCGACTGCTTTGTCGGGGTGAACCAGGATCACCTGATTGGCGGGCGGCGGCGGTGTGTGGATGCAGGCGCCGAAATACGGCACCAGCAAGAACTCCTTCAGCTCGCCTCGCACCGTTTCGAGCGGCACCACGTACCCGGGAATCCTGATCGCGACCCCGTTCAGGCTGTCGACGAGCGGCGCGTTGTCGAGAACGACGCGGAACTCCTTCATCAGCTTCCATGCTCGCGGATCCGCGTCGCTGACGATGCCTGCACTGCGTGCGCGAAAGCTCGCGGTCGGATCCCAGCCTTTGGGGACGAGCGCGTCCCATTTGATTTCTCGGATCGGCGCCGCCGGAGCGGCTCCTTTCACCGGCGTCGGCGACGCCGCCGTTGCCGCACAGGCGCAAACGAAGCCGGATGCGAAGCCGAGCGGGGCCACGACACAAAGTGCGACGGTCGCCCGCCAAAGGCTTGCAGACACCATCAGATCCTGGGCGACAGACCGTCGACAAGCGACAGCCGATAAGCGCGAAATCCCGGCACCAGGCTGGCCAACCAGCCCCCAGCCAACAAGCCGGCGAGAAGCAGCAGCTCGGCCGAGTCGGGCGCATGAAGATGCAGGGCGATGCCGAAATGCGATGCCGACCATCCGCCGAGCAGAGAAATCGCGATGACCGACGCCAGGAAGCCGAGGAGCACGCCGTTCAGGGTGACCAGCGCGCCTTCCAGCGCAAGCAGCACCAGCACCTGCCTGGGACCAGCGCCGACCGCGCGAAGAATCGCCAGTTCGCGTCGGCGCTCGTTGAGGCCAGCCATGATGACGGCGACCAGCCCGGCCAGGCTCACGATCGAGACGAGCGCGCTCATGGCCAGCAGGGCTCGCTCGCCGATGCCGACGACGTCCCACAGCTCGTCGAGCGCGACGCCGGGGAGCACCGCCATCAGCGGTTCGCCCTCGAACTCGGAGACGTAGCGTTGCACCGCGAAGACGGCGGCGCGGCTCTTGAGGCCGACGAGGGCCGCCGTCACGTTCCTCGGCGTGAGGTCGTACTTGGCCACCTGGTCGGCGGGGATGGCGGTGCCCGGGATCGGCGCACCGGCGATCCAGTCGAGGTGGATCCCCTCCATCGCTTCCAAGCTGATATGAACGGAGCGGTCCACCGGCGTACCGGTGGGAGCGAGCACCCCGACCACGGTGAACGGCTTGTCCGCGTGTTCGTTGGCTGCGAAGGCGCCATCGCCGTGGCTGAGAACGATGTGATCGCCCAGCCGGTAGCCGAGCTTGGCGGCCACTTCAGAGCCGATCACCGTATCGAAGACGCCGGCGAAGCGCTTGCCCTGAGCGAGCGAGAGCGCCTGATGGTCGCCGTACTGGAAGTGATCGAAATAGTCGAGCGATGTCGCGACGACCGGAAAGCCGCGGTGCGAGTCGCCGAGCGAGATCGGCACCACCCAGGCCACGGCTCGATTCTTGGCGATCGTCTGGACGCTGCTCCAGCGGATGTTGTTGGTGGCTCCGCCGATGCGAAACACCGAATAGAGCAGCAGTTGCACGCTGCCGGTGCGGGCGCCGACGATGAGATCGGTTCCGGAGACGGACTGCGCAAAGTTCTCGCGCACGTCGCTTCGGATCCGCTCGATGCCGAGCAACAGGAAGGTTGACAGGGCGATCGAGAACACCACGAGCGACAGTACGAACCTCCGGTTCCAGGCACTGCGCGCGGCGAGCGACAACAAGGCGCTCATACCTCGGCCACCTCGGTAGGCGCGGCCGGCGCACGATTGAGGGACGGCAGGTCGACCTGCCGCGCGAAGCGCTGCGCGAGGCGCGGGTCGTGACTCACGAAGACCAGTGCGCTGCGCGCCTCCGCGCAGGCCGCCAGCAGCACCCGCATGAACGACTCGCGCACCGATTCGTCGAGGGCCGAGGTCGGCTCGTCGGCGATCACGAGCTCGGGCTGGCCGATCAGCGCGCGAGCCGCCGCGACTCGCTGCTGCTGGCCGACCGACAGCGCTGAGGCTTGCCGGCGGGCGTATTCCGGGCCCAGCCCCATCTGCGCGAGCAAGGCTTGGGCGCGGGCGGCGACAGCGCCGTTGCTGCCGCCGGCCCGCTTGGCTCTTGTCGGCGAAAAACGGCACGGCAGCAGAACGTTGTCGAGCACCGAGAGGTACGGCAGAAGATTGAACTGCTGAAAGATGTAGCCGATGTGCTCGGCTCGAAGGTGGTCGCGGGCCGACGAGGAGAGACTCGCCCACTCTCGACCTTGAAGACGCACCACTCCGTCGCTGGCGACCAGCACGCCGGCGATCAGGGAGAGAAGGGTCGTCTTGCCGCAACCGCTGGGACCGCGCACGAAAACATGCTCGCCGGCGTCGACAGTGAAGGCGTCGACGCGCAATGCATCCTCGGTCGCACCGTCATATCTGAAGCGGACGTCTCGCAGCGCTACCGTCTCCGAAGGGCCGGCGCGCTGCGTCTCGCTTGCACTCGGACTCATGAACAGTCCGCCTCTAGCGAATCAGCGAAATCGTTCGCTGCGGGCTGGCGAGGTCGCGTTTGAACTGGCCCTTGCCGGTTGCCACGGCGACGTCGAGCTTCTTCAGCCTCGGATAGACCTGAAACAGGGCGACATCGAGCGTCGTGAGCTTGTCCGGGTACGCGCAAGTGAACTCGAAGCTGGCGTCGAGATCGGCGTGTTCCTGCGCAGCGCTATTCGCCGGCGCGGGCTGGAAGATTGCCGATTCCGCTTCGCTCTTGCTGAAGGTGCAGGTGGCTGCGGCATCGAACCGGAACAAGTCCTGCGGCGCCTTCATGCGGGCCTGCAAGGCGTCGACCATGGCCTTTTGCGCTGGAGTGTTGGCGGCATGCTCGAAGCCGATGACGCTGTCGAGCGGCGACTCGAGCGAGATCGTGACGGTCTTATCCTGAACCGCGACGCCGAGCTTGGCGACACCGTGCACATGCGCGTGTTGGTGCACGTGAGCCGGCGCATCGACCGCTGGCGCGCTGGCCGCCGCATAGGCGTCGAGCCATGCAAGGGTGCATAGCGTGGCAAGAAAGGCGGTGGCACTTGCCACACGCACACGTCGAAAACGAGTCATGGGAAAGCCTCTGGTGACGGCGAACACGGTCGACCGCGCTGCGCCTTGGCGCACGGCGGCCGACTACGACGAGCCGAAACTCAGAGGAGGGGAGGACCGCGGCTGCGCGGGGTGGCGACTTCGGTGTCGGCGCTGGCGACTTCGAACGAAGGCGCGTAGTGAAAGGCCAGGTGCGACAGGAGCACCGGCGCCTGGACTTCGGTCTTGGCGGCGCCCGAGAGATGGGCGTAGGCCTGGCAAACCGGGCAATGGTCGGGATCGACCGGGGCCTTCTTCTGGGAGTCAGACGGCGGCTTGCCGTAGTGACTGAACTCGTGCGTCAGCTCGCCCTGCTGCGCGAACAGCAGGAGCAATGGGAGCAGGACCCAATAGAGCTTGCGCATGATTGAAGAGGACGCGGGCGGTATGGTGCCACAGCCGGGTGTCGCGTGGGATATCTGACTCGCCTTTCGAGAAACTTGCTGTATCGACGACGCGGATAGAGTTCAGCGTTCGAATCGCGAACATCTACCCTCCATGACCGCAGTCTTGTTGTCTCTCGCCACGTTCGGCTCGACGTTGTGCGGCGGCCTGTTCGCGCTGAGGTACCGAGACAGGCTGCACTACCTTCTCAGCTTCACTGCCGGCGTGCTGCTGGGGGTCGTCAGTTTCGAGGTGCTTCCCGAGATCTTCGAGCTGGCGCGTGAGCACTCGCTGGACGCCACGAGGGCGATGGTTGCGCTTGTGGTCGGCTTTCTGTTCTTTCACAGTCTCGAGAAGTTCGTGTTGATTCACCATGCGCACGAGGCCGACTATGCGGAGCATCATCACCCGCAGGTCGGTGTCATATCGGCGCTGGCGCTGGTCGGGCACAGCCTGCTGGACGGTGTCGCGATCGGACTGGCGTTTCAGGCCTCGCAAGCTGTTGGAATTTCGGTCGCCATCGCGGTGATTGCGCACGACTTTTGCGACGGTCTCAACACGGTCGGACTCATGCTGACCCACCGCAATACCACGCGCCACGCGACGGCAATGCTTGTCCTGGATGCCGCAGCCCCGGTGCTCGGGGCGGCCTCGACTTTGCTCTTCCAGATGCCAGCGTCCGGGCTGGTCCTCTACCTCGGCTTCTTCGCCGGGTTCCTTCTGTATATCGGCGTCTCGGATATCTTGCCCGAGGCGCATTCAGGGGCCCGCCCGAACACCGCTATCAGGCTCATCGGACTGACTGCGCTCGGCGCGGGATTTATTTTCGTTGTCGCTCGACTTGCCTAGCCCGCGCAACTGGATCTAAGTGGATCGCACGGCGCTCTTGCCGGCAGCGACGAAAGCAGACGCTGGCGGGCGTCCGCTTCTGGCCCGGCTCCTGCCCGTCAGCGGGTTCAATCGTAGGTCCGGTGTACATGCCATTGCGGTCGTTCGCCGGCGGCGCAGCGGCGATCCGATCAGACTCGAGGTCGGCCACGGCGGCAGACACGGCGCCGAGCTGACGACGGTGCGCGACAACCTGCGGCAGGCGTCCTTGTCCACCACTTTCGTGTACCTGCACTCGGACGATCCATGACGGCGCAAGCCGGCGAAGTCCGACAGACGGAGCGAGAGACCGAGCCCCGCCATCACGACGGCCAAGGCTGCATACAGCAACTGCACCAGCCCGATCGTCGACATTCAGAGCCCTCACTCGTGACAGGCATTCGTAAAGGGTTGCATTGCACGGCAGTGTCCAGGCTGTGCCAACTATCACCAATCCCACTCCCAAACGTCCGGGGCTTTTCGCTAGCGAAACCGGGATGCCCTTGCAGGCACGCTCGCGCTCGGTCGCCAGAGGCGACTGTCGGCCGCGGCGGACACCTTCCAGGTCACCCTAGCCGCTTACGAGCAGGCCGCCTTTGGCGGCGGTATTAATCAACGCGGCTCGTTCCCGTGCCCGGGGCTCGCGGGCTATGTTCCTTCACGCTG
>PLZH01000297.1:4212-11604 GCA_003152055.1 Burkholderiales bacterium | reverse complement strand
GAGACGAGCGCGCTGCTCGAGCGATGCTCGAGGCCGCCGCGACCTTCGTCGACGGCATTGAGGAGGAACACGTAGCGATCGAACGGAGGCTTGCCCGCGGCGCCGTGCCAGAACGCGATCGCGGTCTCGCAGATCCGCTTCGTGTCGGCGAGGAGCCGCTCGCCGTCGAAATCGGGCAAGGCGCCGGCGACCACGAACTCGTGGGCGATGCCTGCGGCATCGAGCCGGCCGCGCCAGAAGCGGCCGAGCTCGACCGGGTGGTCGACGAGCTCGTCGTAGTCGCAAGCGATGAACTCGTGGCCGCTGACATGGCCTTGCGGCGCGAGCGTCGTCGCGATCTCCCATCCCGCCAGCAAGCCGGTCAGCGCCAGCCNNGCCTCGCCTTCGCAGTGCGCGGCCCAGCTCGCCTTGTCGAGCTGGCGGATCGCCACCGCGCGGCCGCCCTGCTCGGCCGCGACGCCCGAGAGATGGCGCGCGAACTCGCGAACCAGATAGCTGCCCGGAATCCAGACCGGCAGGCTGAGCCGCTGCTCGGCCGCCGGCCGGGGCACCGTCAGCGTGACGGCGAAGGTGTGGCTCGGCGCCGCCGAGGCATCGATCACGTAGCGAATCATCGTCCGCGGATTGTCGCCGCCCGACGCGAAGCCCTGATCGAGTGCAAGATGCAGGGCTCAGCCACGACACTGCGGCGAAGACCCGCGCGATTCGATGGACGCCCTGCTGATGGCGCGGATGCAATTCGCCGCCAACATCACCTTCCACATCCTGTTTCCGACGGTGAGCATCGGCCTCGGCTGGATGCTGCTCTTCTTTCGCGTGCGCTGGCTCGCGACCCAGGGGCAAGGCTGGCTCGACGCCTACCGCTTCTGGACCAAGGTCTTCGCCCTCAGCTTCGCGCTTGGCGTGGTGAGCGGCATCACCATGAGCTTCCAGTTCGGCACCAACTGGCCGGGCTACATGGAGCGCGTCGGCAACATCGCCGGGCCGCTGCTCGGCTACGAGGTCCTGACCGCGTTCTTCCTCGAGGCAGGCTTTCTCGGCATCATGCTGTTCGGCCACGGCCGCGTCAGCGAGCGCGTGCACCTAGCAGCGACCGTGCTCGTCGCCATCGGCACGACGCTCAGCGCCTTCTGGATCCTCGCCCTCAACTCGTGGATGCAGACGCCTGCGGCCTACACCATCGATGCCGCGGGCTCCTATCACGCGACGAGCTGGCTCGGCGTCATCTTCAATCCCTCGTTTCCGTATCACTTCACGCACATGCTGCTCGCGTCGGCGCTCACGGTGTCGTTCCTCATGATCGGCCTGAGCGCCTGGCAGCTCCTGCGCGGCGTCGCGGCGCGCTCGGCGCCGAAGGTGCTGCGCGTCGGCCTCACGGTGGCGGCGATCGCCGCGCCGCTGCAGATCCTCGCCGGCGATGCGCAGGGGCTCAACACGCTCGAGTACCAGCCGCAGAAGATCGCGGCGATGGAAGGCATCTGGCAGACCGAGCGCGGCGCCGCCTTGCGCCTGTTCGCCATTCCCGACGAGAAGACGCACAGCAACCGTTTCGAAATCGCGATCCCCAGGCTCGGCAGCCTCATCCTCACGCACTCGAGCGACGGCGAGGTCCAGGGCCTGAACGAGTTCGAAGGCCGGCGCCCGCCGGTGGCGCCGCTGTTCTTCGCCTTTCGCGCGATGGTTGGCGTCGGCGTGCTGATGCTGGCGACGAGCTGGGCCGGCTGGTGGCTCTACCGCCGAGCGGGATGGGATGCCTCCAAGCTGCCGCGAAAGCTGCTCGGCGTCTTCGCGGCGATGACCTTTGCCGGCTGGCTCGCCACCGTCTGCGGCTGGTACGTCACCGAGATCGGCCGCCAGCCCTTCATCGTCTACGGCCTCATCCGCACCGCCGACGTCGCATCGACGGTGCCGGCGCCGCTGATCGCGCTGACGCTCGCGCTCTACGTCACGCTCTACATCGCGCTCGTGCTCGCCTACGTCGGCGTGCTCAAGTACATGGCCGAAAAGCCCGAGGACGTGCTCGATGCCGAGGCAGCGAAGCACGCCACGCCGCCGGTGGGCGTCGCGCCCTCGCCGGCGGCCGGCAAGGCTGCGGCGACGTGAGGTGCCCGACATGACGCTCTTCAGCTTCGACGCGGCCCTGCCGCTGATCTTCATGGCCCTGATGGGCGTGGCGATGCTGGTCTACGTCGTCAGCGATGGCTACGACCTCGGGGTCGGCATGCTGATGCATCGTGCCACGCCGGCCGAAAAAGACATGCTCGTCGCCTCGATCGGCCCCTACTGGGACGCCAACGAGACCTGGCTGGTGCTCGGAATCGGCGTGCTGCTGATTGCCTTTCCGAAGGCCAACGGCATCGTCCTGCAGGCGCTCTACCTGCCAGTCGCGCTCATGCTCATCGGGCTCGTGCTGCGCGGCGTCGCCTTGGACTTTCGCGCCAAGGCGAAAAAGGCGCACAAGGCGAGCTGGGATCGACTCTTCTTCGCCGGCTCCGCGCTCACCTCGGTTTCGCAGGGCTGGATGCTGGGGCGCTACGTCAGCGGCTTCGGCGAAGGCTGGAACTATCCCGTCTTCGCGGCGGCGATCGCCGCCACGCTGCCGATGGCCTACGTGCTCATGGGCGCCTGCTGGCTGATCATGAAGATGGAGGGCGGCCTGCAGGAAAAAGCCGTGCGCTGGGCCAGGCTGGCGTGGCCGCCGGTCGTCGTCGGCATGGTCCTCATCTCGATGGCGACGCCGTGGGTCAGCGAAACGGTGCGCCACCGCTGGTTCGTACTTCCCGAATTCATCGCTCTCTCGGCGATTCCGCTGACGACCGGCGTCGCGCTCTACACGGTTCGGGCGCTGCTCAACACGCGCATCGTCCGCGGCCCGCTGTGCTGGCTGCCCTTCGCGCTCATGATCGGCGTCTTCGTGCTCGGCTTCCTCGGCCTGGCCTACAGCATCTATCCTTTCGTCGTCATCGACCGGCTCACGGTCTGGCAGGCGGCGAGCAGCCCCGAAGCGCTGAAGTTCATCCTCGTCGGCGTCTGCATCTCGGTGCCGGCGATCGCCGGATACACGATCTATTCGTACCGGGTGTTCCGGGGCAAGACGGGCGAGTTGAAGTACGCTTGACCCAGCCTTGGCCGGACCCGCGCAAGCGGAAAATACAGATGAGCACTCGCAGCAATACCGACGCCTACATCCGCCCGACCCGTTTCGGCCCCGAGGAGTGGGAGGCGCGCGTGCAGCTCGCCGCCGCCTATCGCATCTTCGATCACCTCGGCTGGACGGAGCTGATCTACAACCACATCTCGCTGCGCGTCCCCGGCGAAAGCAGGCACTACCTCATCAACCCGTTCGGCCTGCACTATGGCGAGGTCTGCGCATCGAACCTCGTGAAAGTCGATCTCGACGGCAACGTCGTCGGTCATTCCGATTGGCCGATCAACCCGGCCGGCATCACGTTTCATGGCGCCATCCACGCGACGCTGCCCGAGGCGCATTGCGTCATGCACGTGCACACGACGGCGACGCAGGCCGTCTGCTGCCTGAAGGAAGGGCTCTCGTTCTCGAACTTCTACGCGGCGCAGCTCTACGGCAAGGTCGCGTACCACGACTTCGAGGGCATCACGGTGCACGAGGACGAAGGCGAGCGCATCCTGAAGAGCGCCGAAGGGCGGCCGGTGCTGCTGCTGCGCAACCACGGTCCGGTGACGATCGGCCAGACGCTGCCGCAGGCGCTTTCGCTGATGTGGCTGCTGAACCGCGCCTGCGAGATCCAGCTCGCGACGCATGCGATGGGCGAGACGATTCCGATTGCCCGCCCCG
Organism: Burkholderiales bacterium; assembly: GCA_003152055.1. Lineage (GTDB taxonomy): Bacteria > Pseudomonadota > Gammaproteobacteria > Burkholderiales > Burkholderiaceae_C > Schlegelella_A. The sequence goes on along the minus strand of PLZH01000297.1, from coordinate 7,790 downwards.
TGCTCGAGAAGTGCGTCGCCGATTCGCTCAACTTCAACCCGAAGTACGGCGCCGGAGAGGACTCTTTCGCCGCCTTGCAGCGGCGGGTCGATCGGCAGGACCCGAGCTACCGCATGTAGCCGCGGTGCCGGGCGCGCTCAGCCCGGATTCTTGGCGCGGGCGATGGCGAGTTGCTTCTCAAGCTCCTCGTTGCCCATCGCCCCGGCGAGCTTGCGGCCGTCTTCGAAGACGAGGCCCGGCGTGCCGTTGATGCGGTACTTGCGGCCGAGCGCGACGTTGCGCTGCAGCACCGACGTATCGCAGCTCGGGCTGCCGGTGACCGGCGTGCCCTTGATCATCCATTCACGCCAGGCCTTGGTGTTGTCCTTGGCGCACCAGATCGCCTTCGACTTCTCCGGCGAGTCGCCGCCGAGGATGGGATAGAGGAAGGTGTAGACGGTGACGTTGTTCATCGTCTGCAGGTCGTGCTCGAACTTCTTGCAGAAGCCGCAGTTCGGATCGGCGAAGACGACGAGCTTTCTTTCGCCGTTGCCCTGCTTCCAGACCATGGCGTCCTTGAGCGGCAGGGTCTTGAAGTCGATCGCCGTGAGCTTGCCGATGCGTTCCTCGGTGAGGTTCCGGCGCGACTTCGTCTCGATCATCTGGCCTTCGATCAGGTAGTTGCCCTGCTCGTCGGTGTAGAGGATGTCGTTGCCGATGCGGATCTCGTAGACGCTCGGGATCGCCGTCCGGGTGACTTCGTCGATCTTCGGGAAATCGGGCAGGCGTTCGGCGATGTTCTTCCTGATCGCGGCCTCGTCGGCGAACGCAGGCGAAACGAGACCGGCCGCGAGCGCAAAGGCGGCGAGGATGCGCAAGGTCTTGGTCATGGCAGCCATCAGGAGTCGAGCGCCCGCGCCGTGAGCCAGCGCTTCAGCGGCGAGACGCGATTGACGAGATTCATGCCATTGTTGCGGAGTTCGCGGATCGGTGCAGGCGCGGCCGAGAACAATCGCAGCAATCCGTCGGTAATGCGCAGCATCGCCCAGGTGGGCGCGGCGCGCTGCCGCACATACCGCCGAAGCAACCGCTCGTCGCCCACGCCGCGCCAGGGCTCGCGCGTTTCGATCGCGCCGATCAGCGCGGCGACGTCGGCGAGCCCGAGGTTGAGCCCCTGGCCGGCGAGCGGGTGGATGACGTGCGCAGCGTCGCCGACGAGCACCCAGCCGGGACCGCACCACGCCGCCGCACGGCCGAGGATCAAGGGCCATGCGGCGCGTTCCGAAGCGAGCTTCAGCTCGCCGACTTCGCCGCCCGTCGCGAGCGCCAGCTCGCGCTCGAATTCGGCACTTCCCGCAGCGAGCAATTCGGCCGCCCGGTCTTCGCCGAGCGACCAGACGAGCGCGTACGAGCGGCCCGGCTCGGGCCGCGCAAAAGGCAGCAGCGCGAGCACGTCGGGCGCCTGGAACCACTGTCTTGCGACGTGAGCGTGCGGCCGCGACGCGACCAGGCGCGCCGCGATCGCACGCTGCCCGTAGGAGCGCCGCTCGAAGCCGGCGCCGAGCGATCGCAGTGCCGCCGCGGCACGGCCTTCGCAGTGCGCGACGAGGGTGGCCGGCACGTCGCTGTCGACGTTGCTCACGTGCGGGGCGAAGCGAAGCGCCTGCGCGAGCTGGCGTTCGAGCTCGGCGGCGTCGGTGATCACGGCAAGCTCGCCGACGCGCTGTTCCCAGGCCGAGAACTCGAGCGACGCGCCGGCCGCGTCGCCGTGCACGCGCATGTCGTAAACGGCAGTCGTTGCATCCGGCGGCAGCGTGTCCCAGACCTTCAGACGTCGCAGCAAGGCGATCGACGCGGCACTGAGCGCGTAGGCGCGAACGTCTTCGCGCGGCGCCGCGGGGGCCGGTCCCGGGCGCAGGGCGACCGACAGACCGAGGCCGGAAAGCGCGAGCGCCAGGGTCTTGCCGACGATGCCGGCACCGCAGACGCGCACGTCGAAGGAGTGCATCGCGAAGATTGTAGGCAGCGGCCGCGCGACAATCGCCGCCCGATGAGACCGCGAGAAGACACGTGAACGACGCGAACGACGTGGCGCTGACCCTGGAATCGGTGCACGTCTATCCGGTGAAATCGTGCGCCGGCACGACGCCTGGCGAAGCGCTGCTCGTCGAGACCGGCTTCGATCTCGACCGCGCCTGGATGGTGACGGACGGCGATTTCGAGTTCGTGACGCAGCGCGAGCTGCCGCGCCTGGCGCTCGTGCAACCGACGCTGAAGAGCGAGGAGATGATCCTGCGCGCGCCCGGCATGCTGGCGCTGCACATCGCGCTCGACCGCGTCGAGGAGCGCTGCCAGGCTCGCGTCTGGGACGACCGCGTCGAGGCCTACGACATGGGAGCGCTCTGCGCGCAGTGGTTCAGCGACTTCCTCGGCCGGGCGCTCCGCTTCGTTCGCTTCGATCCGGAGCACAGGCGCCTCGCCGATCGCGCCTGGACGGGCGCGATCGAAGCGCAAACGGCGTTCCAGGACGGCTACCCCTTGCTCGTCGCCTCGAGCGCCTCGCTCGGCGAAGTGAACCGGCGCCTTGGCGCCGCCGGCGAGCCGCCGGTGACCATGGCGCGCTTTCGGCCCAGCCTCGTGCTCGGCGGGCTGGATGCGCACGGCGAGGATCACCTCGACGAGATCGTTTTCGAGACGGCCGAGGGGCCGGTCCGCCTGAAGCTCGTCAAGCCCTGCGGCCGCTGCCCGGTTCCCGACGTCGACCCGGCGACCGGCGTTGCGGGCCACGCCGTCGGCGACGTGCTGCAGCAATATCGCGCCGATCCGCGCCTCGACGGCGCGCTCACCTTCGGCATGAACGCCGTCGTCGTCGAGGGCATCGACCGGCGCCTGCGCGCCGGCCTGGCCGGTCGCGCCGGCTACGCCTTCGACTGAGTTTGCCGCCGAGGGAAAGCTTGGCTCGCTTCAAGACCTGGCCTTCGCCGGATCGGCGCTCACCTTCGCCTGTTTCCTGAGCTTGCAGGATCGCCTCGGCCCCGGCCCGGCGGCGACGATCGGCGTGATGACGCCGCTGCTCGCCCTGGTCTTCTCGCTGCTCTTCGAGGGCTTTCGCCGCGATGCGCTGACTGCGCTCGGCGCGGCGCTCGCGGTGAGCGGCAACGCGATGATGCTTCGGCCGGCGCTGCTGTCGCCGCCTATGCGTGGCGCGCCGGCAGCGCAATGAACTCGGTTTCGCCGGGAATGCGATCGAAGCGTTGCGCCTGCCACCTGTCCTCGGCCGCCAGGATCAGCTCGCGCCGGCTCGACACGAAGTTCCAGGAGACGAAGCGGTGGCCGAGCGGCTCGCCGCCGATGACGACGACGTGGCCGCCGCGCGGCGCCGCGACCTTCGGCGTCGCCCCGGGCGCAAGGATGGCCATCGTGAACTCGTCGACCTTCTCGCCATCGACCTCGAACGGGTGGTCGGTCGAGTAGAGCGCCACCTCGCAAGCGAGCTCCGGCAGCTCGACCGTGCTGCCGCTCGCGGCGTCGAAATCGAGAACGACGGCGAGGGTCGGCGAACGCGTCTTGACCGGCGAGGTTGCACCGAACGCCGAACC
>PLZH01000297.1:491-4132 GCA_003152055.1 Burkholderiales bacterium | reverse complement strand
TAGGTCAGGGTCGCCAGGCCGATGTGCGGATGCGGGCGCACGTCGTGGTTCGATCCCGGCTCGACGTCGATCGGCCCGAAGTGATCGAAGAAGACGAAGGGCCCGACGGCGCGCCGGTCGGCCTGCGGCAGCAGGCGGCGCACGTTGAAGCCGCCGCCGAGATCCCTGGCGTGCGGAACGAGCGTCTGCAATGCCGCCATGCGGGCCTCCTTGTGCGATGGCAGGCAGTGTAGGCAGCGCCGGCCGCACCCGATCGGCGAGCGTGAGCGAGGGTGCTCAGGCGGCGGACGATGGCCTCGGCGCCTGCGCGGCGAGCTCGCGGACGTGACAGCCCTCGAGATGGTCGTTGACCAGCCCCATCGCCTGCATGAAGGCATACACCGTGGTCGGTCCGACGAAGCTCCAGCCGCGCCGCTTCAGGTCCTTCGACATCGCGATCGACTCCGCCGACGTGCTCGTTGCCTTCAACACCGCGAGCGTCATGCGCTTGGGTCGCGCGCGCGGGGTCGGCTCGAAGCGCCATGCGTACGCCGAGAGCGAGCCGAATTCGTCGCGCAGTTCGAGGACCCGCCTGGCGTTGTTGATCGTCGATTCGATCTTGCCGCGATGCCGCACGATGCCCGCATCGGCGAGCAGCCGCGCCACGTCGGGCTCGCGAAATCGGGCGACGCGCCGGGCGTCGAAAGCCGCAAAGGCGCTGCGAAACGCCTCGCGCTTGTTGAGGATCGTGAGCCAGCTGAGACCGGCCTGGAAGCCTTCGAGGCAGAGCTTTTCGAAGAGGCGACGATCGTCGGTGACCGGGAAGCCCCACTCGTGGTCGTGATAGTGGCAGTAGGCGGCGCTTGCCTGGCACCAGCCGCAACGCAGCATGCCGTCTTCGGCCTGGAAGAGTCCCCTGCGTGGCGCCATCGTGCGTATTCTCGCCAAGCCCGCGGCCGACCTGTGACTTCCCGGTGCCTGAGCCTGCTCCTCGTACGCTTTGCGGATCCGGCAAGCCGATGGGCCGTGATGACGGCGGAACATTTCGACGTATTCATCGTCGGGGCGGCGCTCTGCGTCGCGACGAACGGTCGCCCGACGCAGGAGTGCTCGAGCACCGCCGACTAAAATCGCCGGCTCACCGCTGCGAAACCCCTCCATGAGCCTGAAATGCGGCATCGTGGGCCTGCCTAACGTCGGCAAGTCCACTCTCTTCAACGCGCTCACGAAAGCCGGCATCGCCGCCGAGAACTACCCGTTCTGCACGATCGAGCCGAACGTCGGCATCGTCGAGCTTCCCGACCCGCGCCTCAACAAGCTGGCGGCCATCGTCAAGCCCGAGCGCATCGTCCCGGCGATCGTCGAGTTCGTCGATATCGCCGGGCTCGTCGCCGGCGCGTCGAAGGGTGAAGGCCTGGGCAACCAGTTTCTCGCCCACGTCCGCGAGACCGACGCGATCGTCAACGTCGTGCGCTGCTTCGACGACGACAACGTGATCCACGTCGCCGGCAAGGTCGATCCGGTCGCCGACATCGAGGTGATCCAGACCGAGCTCTGTCTCGCCGACCTCGCGACGGTGGAAAAAAGCCTCGTCCGCTACACCAAGGTCGCCAAGGCCGGCAACGACAAGGAAGCCAAACGCCTCGTCGCCGTCCTCGAGAAGTGCAACGCCGCGCTCGACGAGGCGCGGCCGGTCCGCTCGATCGCCTTCAGCAAGGAAGAGCTCGCGGTGCTGAAGCCGCTTTGCCTCATCACCGCAAAGCCGGCGATGTTCGTCGCCAACGTCGCCGAGAATGGCTTCGCGGACAACCCGCACCTCGACCGCTTGCGCGAGGTCGCGGCCCGGCAGCACGCGCCGGTCGTCGCCATTTCCGCCAAGACCGAGGCCGAGCTCGTCGACATGGACGAGGCCGACCGGCAGATGTTTCTCGCCGAGATGGGCCAGAGCGAATCGGGCCTGGCGCGACTGATCCGCGCCGCGTTTGCCCTGCTCGGTCTGCAGACCTACTTCACGGCAGGCGTCAAGGAAGTGCGCGCCTGGACGATCCACGCAGGCGATACGGCGCCGCAGGCGGCCGGCGTCATCCACACCGATTTCGAACGCGGCTTCATCCGCGCCCAGACGATCGCCTACGACGACTTCGTCGCCTACGGCGGCGAGCACGGGGCGAAGGAGGCAGGACGGATGCGTGCCGAAGGCAAGGACTACATCGTCAAGGACGGCGACGTACTGAACTTCCTGTTCAACGTCTGAGCCGGGTCGCTCGCGAACCATTGTCCAACGGCGGCACGGTGCTGCAACTTTTGAGCGCGGCAGTGATCGAGGAAGGCCGTGTCGAGCGCGCGTTCCATGAGCTTGCCGAGCGCCTGTCGGGCACCCCGAAGACCGAGACGCAACGGATGATCGAGGCCGGCTACACGCGACGCCCCTCGCGCCGTGCGTTGCCGTTGGACGAGTGAGGTTGTGGATCGCAGCCGGCGCCCCTCGGTGCGCAGGTTGCCGCGCGCGGTTGGGTGCGCCGGTCGCGTGATCCAGCACCCGGTCGCTGAATCCTTTTCGGCTTGCCTGACTCATCCGAGCATGGCCCAGCCCGCCAACGTGACAGCGGACGATTGGCTCGTTGTCGTGTCGCAGACATGCGATGTCGTGGCGCACACGATCAAGGCCGAACCGTTTGTCGAAGTACTTCACTGCCGAATCCCGGAAGGAGGGAAGGTTCGACAAGGGCATCAAATACCGACGCGGGTCGCCGCCCGATCTTCCTGTTCAATGTGAGCCGAGGTAAGAACACACCAAGGCACGTGCACTCGTCTTACAAGGCATCGACCTGGCAAAACGCTGATCGCCGGCTTGAACGAACCCCTGTTTGGCGCCTTCCGCACGAGCGACTCGGGACATTTGCATCGATCTAGCTATCTAGCTATACTTTGACGCGTGTGAATTGACGCAGGAGGCCCCATGACTGCCATTGCATTGTTCGAGGCCAAGAACCGCCTTTCGGAGTTGATCGACCGCGTGCAGTCCGGCGAGGAGTTCGTCATCACGCGTCGCGGCAGGGCGGTCGCGCGCCTGGCGCTGCCCGAGGCCAGCGACGCCGCGCAGCGCGCCTCTGACGCCATCGCCGGTCTGCGGACCAGCAGGCAGGGTGTCAGCCTGGGCCGCTTGAAAAGCCGTGACCTTGTTGCCGAGGGTCGTCGCTGATGCCGGGCATCGTGGTCGATGCATCGGTCAGCGCAGCCTGGTTCCTGCCCAACGAGGCCACGCCGTTCACCGAGGCCGCGTTGCAGGCTACCGCCATCACCGACGTCTGGGTGCCAGCGCTGTGGTTGCTTGAGATCGGCAACCTCATGCTGAACGCGCAGCGGCGCAAGCGCATCAATGAGTCCAAGCGCCGCGAACTCGTCGCCGCCGCCTCGGCGCTGCGCTTGCGTGTAGACCGCGAGCCGGTCTCCATGGTCGACCTCGACGCGCTGGCCTCGCGCCACGGCCTGACTACCTATGACGCCACCTACCTCGAACTCGCGCTGCGCCGTGCGTTGCCGCTGGCCACGCAAGACAAGACGCTGCGGGCGGTGATGGGCGCAGCAGGCGTTGCGACCCCGGAGCTTGCGCACTGAAATGTCGGCCCCCCGCGTCGCTCCGGTGCTGCCCCCGCGGCAAG
>PLZH01000297.1:0-470 GCA_003152055.1 Burkholderiales bacterium | reverse complement strand
CCCGACGCTTCCCAGCCGCCAGATGTGGGGCGGGTTTGAGCCATGGCAGGACGCAGCGCAAGGAGCAGGGCTCATTGGAGCGACGTCAAGGCCAGCTTGGCCGGCTTGGACCGCGATGACTTGCTCAAGCTGGTACAAGACCTCTACACGGCAATCAAGGACAACCAGCTCTTCCTGCACACCCGGTTTGGCTTGGGTGATGACGTGCTCGCGCCCTACAAGGCGACGATCAGCCGCTGGCTGTGGCCCGACGTGTTCAAGAACCAGGACACGTCGGTTGCCAAAGCAAAGAAGGCGATTGCCGACTACAAAAAGGCGGTTGGCCAATCGCAGGGGCTGGCTGAGCTGATGGTGTTTTATTGCCAGCAAGCTGCCGGGTTCTACGCCGACGTCGGCATGGACGACGAAGGCCACTTCGATGCGCTGGTGCGGATGTTCGAGCAGGCGCTGAAGGCTTCAGCGGGTTTGCC
>PLZH01000018.1 GCA_003152055.1 Burkholderiales bacterium | reverse complement strand
GTTCGATCCTCCTCCTCTCCACCACTCGATTGTTCTTAGACGTCCGCCAACGTCCAGAAGTACATATAAATCAATAAGTTACGAGGAAGTAGGGTCCGGGAGAGTCCGCCCAAATCCATACTGGTCCGGGCCACATTGCAAGAACTTTTGCAAGAACTCAAAATATCGGCATACCGGCCGAAAAAGTTCTTGCAGTGGCGCGTCACCTCATCAAAGGCGATCTGGAGATACGGAACGTCAAGCGCGGCACCGATGTGCTCCGCTTGAGCGACGGCGATGGCCTGTTCCTGCAGTTGTTCGTCAATGGCGGCTCGCACGGTTGGCGACTCGCCTACTCGCACCAAGGCAGACGCAACATCCTGAGTTTGGGCACGTACCCGGACACGGGCCTTGCACTCGCGCGGAGGAAGGCCGACGAACTTCGGCAGCAGTTGGCCGAAGGCATTGACCCGAGTGCGCAACGTCGCGAAGCCAGAGCGGTTACGGCAAACGATCGCTCTGCTCGGCAGAGAGCCTCGGCGGGGCTCCCGCGCCCTTGGGTTCATTCGAAGCTGTGGCAAGAGATTGGTACGCGAAGAACTCTGGCGCTTGGGCTGCTTCCCATGCCGAAAAGATTCTGGCGCGCCTTGAGCGCGACGTCTTTCCCTGGATCGGTTCTCGCGGCATCTCGGGGATCAAGCCACGGGAGGTGCTTGCGTTGCTGAGGCGGGTTGAAGCGCGGGGCGCGATCGAGACGACTCATCGCGTGCAGCAAAACTGCAGTCAAGTCTTCCGATTCGCGGTGGCGACTGGCTTGGCTGAAAGCGATCCGAGCCGAGACCTTCGTGGCGCGCTTACGCCTTGGAAGCCGCAGCACTATCCAACCATCACAGAATCACGGGAAGTCGGCGTCCTTCTTCGAGCAATCAGCGGATATCAAGGTAGCTACCCGACACGATGTGCGCTGCAGCTGGCGCCGCTCCTGTTCGTTCGTCCTGGTGAGTTGCGGCAGGCGGAATGGTTGGAAATTAATTTCGCGGCAGCCGAGTGGCGCATTCCAGCTTCGAAGATGAAGGGACGTACCCTTCATATCGTGCCGCTTTCACGCCAGGCCCTCGCGATTGTTCGCGACCTGCACAAGGTTACGGGACGCGATCGATGGCTTTTCCCGAGCGTCCGTGCGGATGGCCACTCGATGAGCGAGAACACGTTGAACGCGGCTCTTCGCGGCCTCGGCTACGAGCGAAAGCGCATGACAGCACACGGCTTTCGCGGCATGGCGTCTACGATCCTTCACGAGCTAGGGTGGCCGTCAGACGTCATCGAGCGGCAACTTGCTCACGGTGAACGCAATGAAGTCAAGGCGGCCTACAACCACGCCGAGCATCTGCCAAAGCGCAGAAAGATGATGCAGGCATGGGCGGATCATCTCGACAAACTGCGAACGGGCGTACTGTCTTAGCCACCTTGTTCGAAGGAGACCGACAGCTGGGGCGCGTCAATCAAGATGAGAGGCGACAATCAAATGTCGGGCATCATCGCCGAGCCGCGACACGGTTCTCATCCAGATTGTCGCGCGCCTCTCAGCCAGATTGACGCGCCACAGACCGCGCTGAATCTGAGCTCTCGCGCGATCAGGTAGCCGTTGCCGCACGTGTCGGCATCGAAATCAGGCTGCCGGAAAGCCGCCTGTCGTTGGTACCCGGAGTCGGCCATCTGCTGTCCTTCGTGGCCCTCGGTCCAACGACCGGAACAGACTGACAGCCGTCGTTCAGTGAATGCCGGTGACCGGCAGCCCACGACCCGAAGGAGCCCGTGGTGATCTTCTGGTCGACTGACCGGTTCACCTTAGAACCTGACGTTCGCTGAACTCGTCGAGCAAATCAGAGTTCGGCGACAGCAGTCATTCGCGGGTGTCAACCGACGTTTGGGACAAGATCGCGGCTGAACGGCTGCATCCGAAAGTCGCGACCTGGCGCTCGCGACCCAAAGGGGCCTGTGGCGGTTTTCTGGATGAATGTCCGGTCCGCCTTGGAACTTGACCTTCGCCGAAGCAGCGCTGCAGTTGCGCACCTGACCCCAGGTTTTCGATAGCTCTCGAAATACGCGCGGCGTTAGAGAGTCGGAGTGAGGCCGACATCATGTTCGGCAGCAAAACTCGGCGCTTCCAGCCGCGAGAGGCTGGAGACCAGATCAGCGAAGCGCTCGCCCTGCACGATCACATGATTGCGGACGCTGAGCACGGCCTGCTCGGCGTTGCCGTCGCGTAGGGCAGCGACGATCGCTTGGTGCTCCTCATACGATCGCTGAATCCGGTTGCGAACGCGCAGCTGCAACCGTCGGTATGGGCGCAGCTTGCGCTGTAGCGCAGCAGCCTGCTCGGACAGAAAGGTGTTGTGCGAGGCTGAGTAGATAGCGTAGTGGAAGCGCTCGTTGGCGTAGAAATAAGCGTCGGCGTCGCGCGCGGCGACGGCGCCCTGGCACGCCGCGTGTGCCGTCTCGATAGCAGCGAACTCGGCTTCCGACATGCGCCGCGTCGCCAATTGGGCGCACATCGCCTCGAGCTCGGCCATCACCTCGAACATCTCGATGAGACGCTGTGGCGACACGCGCGCGACGACCGCGCCGCGCCGGGGCCGCATCTCGATGAGGCCCTCGCCGAGAAGCAGGTTCAGCGCCTCCCGGATTGGCGTTCGCGAAACCGCGAACCGCGCGGCAAGCTCGATCTCGTCGAGGCGGCTCCCCGGCAGGAGCTTGCCCGTAGCGATCTCTTCCTCGATGGCTTCGCGTAGGCGATCAGACAGACGGGGCATGGCGGCGCGATTCTATGGGCCGATGGGCGCCGTATCGATGCTGCGCCGTATCCATGATTGCACGATCTAGGGTTAATACGAGATATCTGGGCGCACAACTTACCTATAGGATGTATACAAATTGGGCTCCAGGTTATTCATCCGACCTTGGAGATGACAGGCAATGGCCAAGTCGAGGAGACAAGCGTTGAAGACTATCATCACCCTGGCGACCACGGCCACGGCCGCACTGCTCTGCGCCTGCGGCGGCGGCGACATCAACCCGCCGTCGGCACCTGCGGGCATGATCGACCAGCTCGAGATCGTGTCGACCGTTGATGCCTACAGCGGCGCGACGCCTGCCGGTGCGGCCGGGCCGTACTCAGTCATCACCGGCATCGTCCACGGGAAACTCAATCCCAGCCACCCGGACAACGCCGGCATCGTCGATCTCGCTAACGCGCCGGTCGGCGCCGACGGCTACGTCTCGTACACGACCGACGTCGTCATCCTGCGCCCGAAAGCCGCCGCCAATGCACGCCGCGTTCTCTTCTACGACGTGGTCAACCGCGGCAACAAGCTCGCCCAGGCGAGCTTCGTTGGCGGCGGAGCGCTTATTGCGGGCACTGCGCCCGACGCGACCTTCCCGTCGCTGCTTCGCTACGGCTACACGGTGGTGTGGAGCGGCTGGCAAGGCAACATTGCGCAGACGGGCGCCGGCGCGACGGGCTCGGTCGGAGTCAGCTTCCCAGTCGCGACGAACAAAGACGGCACGTCAATCACGGGCCTCAGCCGCGAGGAATACATCCAGGACTACGCCGGCGGTACCGCCAACCTGATCCCGCTGACCTACGTTCCGGCATCGTTGACCGACAAGTCGGAGGTCACCTTCACCGCCCGCCAGTCGTGGCTCAATGGCGCGGGCAAGCAGGACTACACGACCCCTTCGGTTCCGGTGCCGACTTGGAGCTACGTCAGCAACGCCAACGGCACGGTGTCGGTGCAGTTCACGCCGCCAGCAGCGGTGCCGACGCCGAGCGGCGCGATGGTGCCCGCAGACGCCGGAACGATCTACAGCTTCGTCTACCGCGCCAAGGACCCGATCGTGATGGGCGTCGGCTTCGCAGCCGTCCGCGACCTCGTGTCTTTCCTGCGGAACTCGACGGCCGATGCAAAGGGCACGGCCAATCCGCTCAACGACATGAAGCAGGCAGCCTGCGCCGCGGGAACCTCGTGTGCGGCCAACCCGACGACGAACTTCGACGTCGCCCTCGGCGAGGGCATCTCGCAGTCGGGTCGCTTCATGCGCGATTTCCTCTATCAAGGCTTCAACAAGGACGGCAGCGGCAACAATGTCTTCGACGGCATGATGCCCAACATCCCGGCGAGCCGGAAGACATGGGTCAACTGGCGCTTCGCGCAAGGCGGGCGCTGGTCGAAGCAGCACGAAGACCACTGGATGCCGGGCGACCAGTTCCCGTTCACCTACGGCGTTCTCACCGACCCCATAAGCGGGGCCACGGACGGCCTGCTGAAGAGCTGCCTGGCGTCGAGCACCTGCCCGAAGATCATGCAGATCGACGGCAGCTTCGAGTGGTGGGGCGGGCGGGCGGCGCTGGTCGTTACCGATGGTGCCGGGCACGACATCACCCTGCCCGACAACGTCCGCTACTACCTCGTCGCGGGAACGCAGCACGGCGGCGGCGCAGGCGTCACGACAGGCGTGGTCACCGTGCCGGCGGCCGGATCGATGTGCCAGTTCGCGTCGAGCCCGGTCTCCGAGACGCCGGTCGAGCGGGCGCTGATTCCGGCGCTCGAGAACTGGGTCGTGAAGAACACGACGCCACCGCCGTCGCAGTACCCGACGGTCGCGTCGGGGCAACTGGTGGCGAGCGATCAGGTGTCGGTTGGCTTTCCCAACCTGAGCAACGTGACCGTGCCGAGCGGCGCCTTGGCGACGCCGACCCCGCTCAGCCTGACCTACACGGGCAACGTCAATCAGCTCTTCGTGACCGATTACAGCAATGCCGTTCCGGTGGCCAACCTGAACAAGCAATACACGGTGCTCGTTCCGAAGGTCGACGCCAACGGCAACGAGACCTCGGGCATCCGCATGCCCGAGCTCGCCGTGCCGGTAGCGACGTATATGGGCTGGAACCTGCGCGGCAACGGCCACGCCGTCGGCGAAGGTTGCAGCTCTACAGGCTCGGCGATCCCATTCGCAGTGAGTCCGGTGACGAAGGCGGCCACCGACCCGCGTACGACGCTGGCAGCGCTGTACATCGGCCGCGCTGACTACCAGAGCCAGTTCGGTGCGGCAGCCGATGCTCTCGTTACGCAGGGCTACCTCACCGCCCTCGACGCGACCAACGTCTACAAGGCGGGAACGGCCACCATCTCTGCCGCGCTTATCCCGGCGCCCTGACAGGAGTCGTGCCGGGCTGCAGTGCGGCCCGGCACTTCGCACTGACCTGCAGCGCGCCTGCAAGAAGCTTCCTTCGATGAGCGCCGGGCGAACGCGCTTGGGCTGGGCGGTCGCGGTCGCTGGGCTGCTCGCATCCTGCGGCGGCGGTGGGTCGTCATCACCCGCCGGCACTACTCCGACGACACCAGATACGACGACCTACGCAAACAGCATCGTGGTCGGCGCCACGGCACCCCAATCCATCATGTACGCCGCCGCGACAGCCGCCAGTCAAGCGACTGTGACAAACACCGTTGCGTCGCCCCTGCTGCCACTCGGCACGACACCAGTCCTCGCAGAGCATGTCGACGCGTCCTTGCCGGGTCTGCGCGTGGTGTGCGTCTCAGGCCACGGGGAGACCACCAACGTCGTGCCCGACGTCAACCTTGGTGTCATCGCCGAGAGCGCCGCAGTCCTGTTCGACACCGGCTGGCACTCGGTCGACGCGATGGGAACCTGGAGCACTGCCGTCGCGAGTGGTGGTGCGTGGTTGGGTTGGGAAAACTGCGGCGTAAAGCCCGAAGGCGCGCCATCGCCGTCTTCGCGCCTCGTTCCGACGGCAGCGGGCGGCTACACGGAAGACGTGTATGACGGCAATCCTGGAACAACCTTTCAGGCAATTCGGCGCAACGTCACTCCCATAGAGGTCGCCGCAATGCTTTCGTCAGGCGGCCTGCTCACGCTGGACGACCCACTGCGACCTCTTCAACTCTTGCTGCGTGCCTATGCCGATGCGACCGGGCACGTCGTATTCGTCCAGAGCGGCACGCCGGCGAGCGGCGCACCAGCCTCGGCACGGGGTTTCGTCGCCCTCTACGTGCCTGGTCCCTGACGCCGACCCCATGACCCTTGACCCGGCGTTTCGCATCATCCGCCTGATGGCGCCGATCATCCTGCCGCCGCTTAAGGCGGCGGGGTTCGACCTGATCTGGTTTGGCATGCTGATGACGATCGTCATGGAGACCGGGCTCATCCATCCACCGGTCGGACTCAACCTCTTCGTCATCAAGAACATTGCTCCGGACATCTCTCTGCGCGACATCATCTGGGGCGTGATGCCCTTTGTCGGGCTGATGCTGCTGTCGGTCGTTCTCATCTGCATCTTTCCGGGCATCGCCACGCAGTTGCCGGATCAGGTGATGGGCGTCGTACCGGCCCGGTGAGCAGACGTCAACTTGCGATGGATGCACCCACAGGAAGGGTCTGGAATCGCCGCGCAATCGAACGCGCGCGGCGACTCGACCGTGCTGCCGCCTCGCTCGAGGGGACTCTTGACGGCAAATGTGTTGATACCGACGCGGCGGTGCGCTTGCTCGAGGCCGTGATCGCCCCCTTCGATCGCGTCTGCCTCGAAGGCAACAACCAGAAGCAGGCCGATTTTCTCGCCCGCTCGCTCGCCGCGGTCGATGTCCGGGCCGTGCATCACCTGCACATGGTGCAGTCGGTGTTGGCGCTCCCGGAGCATCTTGACGTCTTCGAGAAAGGCATCGCGACCAGGCTCGACTTCTCCTTCTCCGGTCCGCAAGGAGGCCGCCTCGCCAAGCTGGTGGCCGAGCGACGCATCCAGATCGGCGCGATCCACACTTACCTCGAGCTCTTCGGCCGCTACTTCGTCGACCTGACGCCGCAGGTGGCGCTCGTTGCGGCGCAGTCGGCCGACCGGCACGGCAATCTGTTCACTGGCCCCAACACCGAGGACACGCCGGCGATCGTCGAGGCGACCGCGTTCAGCGGCGGCATCGTCATCGCCCAAGTCAACGAGATCGTCGAGACCGTGCCGCGGGTCGACATCCCTGCCGACTGGGTCGACTTTGTCGCTCAAGCGCCGTCGCCCGCTTTAGTCGAGCCGCTCTTCACCCGCGACCCGGCGCAGATCTCCGAGATCCAGGTCCTGATGGCGATGATGGCGATCAAAGGGATCTACGCCGAGTACGGCGTCCAGCGCCTGAACCACGGCATCGGCTACGACACCGCTGCAATCGAGCTGCTGCTGCCGACCTATGGCGAATCCCTCGGCCTGCGCGGCAAGATCTGCAAGCACTGGGCCCTCAATCCGCATCCGGCTCTGATCCCGGCGATCGAGGCAGGGTGGGTCGAATCCGTCCATTCGTTCGGCTCCGAGCTCGGCATGGAAGAGTACGTGAGCGCCCGGGCTGACGTCTTCTTTACGGGCCGAGACGGGTCCCTGCGCAGCAATCGCGCCTTCTGCCAGGCGGCCGGTCACTACGCCTGCGACCTCTTCATCGGCTCGACGCTGCAGATCGACCTCGCGGGCAACAGCTCGACGGCGACCGTCGGTCGTATCACTGGCTTTGGCGGCGCGCCCAACCTGGGCGCGGACGCTCGCGGCCGGCGCCATGCGAGCGAAGCATGGCTGAAGGCGGGTCGGGAAGCGCGCATCGGCCTCAGCGGTGTACGCGGCACGCCGCGCGGCCAGAAGCTCGTCGTGCAGATGGTCGAGACTTTCCGCGAGCACATGGAGCCGGCCTTTGTCGAGACGCTCGACGCCTGGGCGCTCGCCGAGCGAGCCGACCTGCCACTGCCGCCGATCATGATCTATGGCGACGACGTCACCCACGTCCTCACCGAGGAAGGCATCGCCAACCTCCTGCTCTGCCGCAACGACGAAGAACGTGAGCAGGCAATCCGCGGCGTCGCCGGATACACGGCGGTCGGGCTTGCGCGCGACCGCAAGGCGGTCGCGGCGCTGCGCGAGCGTGGCGTCATCCGCCGCCCGGAAGATCTCGGAATCGACCAGCGCGACGCGACGCGAAATCTGCTCGCGGCACGTTCCATGCGTGATCTCGTGCGCGCCTCGGGCGGCCTCTACCGGCCGCCAAAGCGCTTTCGCAACTGGTAACGGATCGATGGGCATGTCCACGGGAATGGAGCGGTTGCAATTCGCGTTCGAGGGCGGCAAGTCGGCGGGAGCCTTCGCGCCCACGCTCGTCGGCGTCGTCGGCTCGGGCAATCTGGAAGTGTTGGTCGAATCGCGCGAGGACGCGCTGTGCACGGTAGAGGTGGAGACCTCGGCACGCGGCTTCGGCCACATCTGGGAAGCCGTCTTGAACGACTTCCATGAGCGCCATTCGCTGGCCGGTGTGCGGGTCTCGATCAACGACATGGGTGCGACCCCGGCCGTTGTTGGCCTGCGCCTCGACCAGGCGGTCGCGCAGATCGCGGACGCGCGGCCGTGAACGCAAGCTACGCCGAGTGCTCTGCGCGGCAGCGCATTGAGCGGCTGTTCGACGCTGGCAGCTTCCACGAATGGCTGTCGCCGGCCGCGCGCGTGAGGAGCCCGCACCTGGCGCAGCTCGGCGTTCCCTGCGCCTTCGACGACGGCATCGCCGTCGGCCGCGCCAAGCTCGATGGCCATCCAGTATTCGTCGCCGCCCAAGAGGGCGAGTTCATGGGGGGCGGCGTCGGCGAGGTGCACGGCGCCAAGCTCGTCGGCCTTCTGCAGCGGGCGCTGCGCGACCGGCCCGACGCACTCGTGCTGCTCGCCGAATCCGGTGGCGTTCGCCTGCACGAGGCCAACGCCGGCCTGATTGGCGTCTCTGAGGTGATGCGTGCGGTTCTCGACGTGCGCGCTGCCGGCATCCCGGTGATCGTCCTCATCGGCGGCGCCAACGGCTGCTTCGGCGGCATGGGCATTGTCGCGTGCTGCGCCGACACGGTGGTGATGAGTGACATCGGCCGGCTCGCCATGTCGGGTCCCGAGGTGATCGAGGCCTCGCACGGTGTCGACGAGTTCGACTCGCGCGACCGCGCTCTGGTCTGGCGAACGACCGGCGGCAAACACCGATGGCTGAGCGGCGATTGCGACGCACTGGTGGGCGATGACGTAGAGGCCTTCCGCACTGCGACGATTGCTTCGTTGAGCCTTAGCCGCCCCTTGACCGTGGAGGCCCTCGAGGCAGAGCACGCGCTGCTTTCGGAGCGTCTGCACGCTGCACCGCTTGGCGCGGACGCGGTTGCGTTTTGGCGTCAACTGGGCATCGCTCAACCGGAACAAATCCCCGATCTGGATGCAGAGGACCTGCGCGAGCTGCGCGTCGATGCCGACGTGAGCCCTTGACGATCATGAACTGGCAGACCCTCGCCGACCAACTGTTTCCGCAATCGCACAGCATCGTCGCCCACGGCGACCTGTTGAACGGAACCGGCTCAGTCGATGGCAAACAGGTCGCCGTGCTGGGCACCACGAACCACGCACCGATTGGCATTGGCCTCGCACTCAATCAGGCGCGTGTCGTTCTAGACACCGTCGCGAAGCATCCGGGTCGGTCGATTCTGCTGCTGATTGATACGCAGGGCCAACAGCTGCGTCGGCGTGACGAGTTGCTAGGCATCAACCGGGCGATGGCGCACCTCGGTTGCTGCATCGACCTGGCCAGGCGCCGAGGCCACCGCGTCATCGGCCTCGTCTACGACCAAGCCCTGTCGGGCGGCTTCATCACGTCCGGGCTGATCGCCGATGCGTGCTATGCCCTGCCCGACGCCGAGATCCGCGTCATGGGCATCCCGGCGATGGCGCGAGTGACGAAAATCTCGGAAGAGCGCCTCGCGGAACTGTCGAAATCGAGTCCGGTCTTTGCGCCTGGAGTCGAAAATTACGTCGCCATGGGTGGAGTGCGCGCCCTCTGGTCGGGCGACTTGGCGGCGGCGCTGCGAGATTCGCTCGTAAGCGCACCGACACACGACGAGCGCGCCATCGATGGAGCTGCCCGCGGCGGCCGGCGCTTAGCCGCCGCCGTCGCGCAGCGCGTGCTCAACGCGTCCTGATCTGCGATGGAGCTGCGCCGGCACGAGCTCTTGCGCCTCACGGCCGTCGGCTGGCGGCGCGCGATGGCGGAAGGGGATCCAGAAGCGCATCAGTGCTTCGCGCATTGGGCCGCCAACGACTTGCCCCTGGTCGTCGCGACACAAACCGCGGCGGGCAATGCCAGCATTGTCTCGCTCGGACTGCCGTCGCCGACAGCCTGGAGGCGCAAGCGCTTCGCGCTGCGCGTACCGCTCTCCGATGTGAATCCCGGGTTACAAGCGTTTCCCTTACTCGTCGAATGCGAGAGCGCCTTGCGGCACGTGTCGCCCCGATTCGTGGACCTGCGCATTTCGCTGTCGAGACTGTCGCCCGGCACTCGCGTTTACGGCAGCTTCGGCTGGCAGCATCTGACAGGCCTCTCGTACGTTCGCGAGCACTCCGACCTCGACCTGCTGTTGCCGGTTGCTGATGCCGAGCGGGCCGACAAAGTCGTCGCGGTGCTGGCGCGTTGGGACGTAGAGACGTGGCGCCTCGACGGCGAGCTTTGCTTCAACGACGGCAGCGCCGTCGCCTGGTGCGAGTGGGCGGCGTGGCGCGCTGGGCGGGTGAGCACGATCCTCGTCAAGCGATTGCGCGGAGCGTCTTTGGAGACCGACACGGGTTGGCACGCGACCGCGATGCCAGCCGTTGTTGTGGCTGCGGCGTGAACGCCCTTTCACGCGGCACCCTCTCGTTCGCTCCCGCGGAGACTCGCCCGAGCACAGCGTTCGACGTAGACCTCGAAGCCGCTCGATTCGCACGCGCCGCGACGCACGCTCTTCACGACGAGCTCGCGCTCTATCCGAAGCCGGGCCTCGTGTCCTTCGTCGACAACGGCAGCCACGACGACATGACGGCGCGCACCTTCCTGCGCAGCATCTTCTCTTTGCGCGACTATTTCCGTCAGATCGCTGCCCTCGGTGCCGCCGATGTGCCGTTCACCGATCTCGAACGCCTTGGCCTTGCCGCCGAGCGGCGGATGCTGCAAGCGACGGGGGGCGTCAACACGCATCGCGGCGCGATCTTCACGCTCGGCCTGCTGTGCGCCGCCGCGGCGGGGTGCAGCGACCTACGCGCACAGGCGCTCTCGCCTGCAGCGCTGCGCGCACGCCTCGTCGCGAGCTGGGGCGCAGCGCTCGCCGCGCGCGCCGATGATGGCGCCGAATCCAACGGCCAGCGCGCCTGCCGCCGTCACGCGCTGCGCGGCGCACGGAACGAAGCGGCGGCCGGATTCCCCGTCCTCTTCAACGTGGCCGTCCCGACCTTGCGCGCGGCCCTGGACGGCGGCCTCGATCGCCGACGTGCGCTGCTTCAAACCTTCTTCGCGGCGATGGAGTCTCTCGACGACACGAACCTTGTTCATCGCGGTGGCATCACGGGCTTGCGCCACGCCCAGCAGCAGGCGCATCGCTTCCTCGCAGGAGGTGGCGTGCGACGCCCCGAGGCCATCTCGCGTGCCGAAGCCATCCACCGAGATTTCGTAGCGCGACGGCTATCCCCTGGCGGCAGCGCGGACCTGCTCGCGGCAGCGTGCTTCGTTGTCCGGATTTGCGCGTGAGTCTCGCGGTTCTTTTCCCTGGCCAAGGCACACAGCATCCCGGAATGCTGAGGTGGCTCGATGGTGCGAACCCCCGAGCGGTGCAGCCGCTAGTCGATGCACTCGGGGCCGATTGGCGCTCGCGGGTCGCAGATGCCGAATGGGCCCAGCGCAACGACGTCGCCCAGCCGTTGATAACGGGACTGTGCATCGCCGCTTGGCATGCGCTTGCCGGGCTTTTGCCTCGACCGGCTGTCGTAGCGGGATACAGCGTTGGCGAGTTGGCAGCCTTCCATGCAGCTGGGGTCTTCGCCGCCCAGGATGCTATGGCGCTAGCTAGACGAAGAGCCGAGCTGATGGACGAGAGCGCCGGCAAGGTAGCAACTGGTCTGATGGCGCTGGCCGGCGCACCTTGTGAACTTGTCAGGCGGCTCTGCGATGAATATGACGTCACGCTCGCTATCCAATTCGCTCGTGATCATGTCGTTCTGGGCGGAGCAAAGGTCGCGCTCGCCCGTGCTGCGGCAGAGTCCGAACGCGCAGGCGCGACAGTGACGCAGCTTAATCTGACGATCGCGTCCCACACGCCTTGGATGTTCGCCGCAGTGAAGCCATTTGCAGACCTTCTTGAAACTGTGACTTTCGAGCGCCCACGCTTTCCGCTCGTCACCGACAACCAAGCGCGCGTGCTCTGGGACGCCCAAGATCTCAGGCGTGCGCTCTCAGCACAACTGGCCACGACGATCCGATGGGACGAGTGCATGACCGAGGTCGCTGAGCGGGGTACGTCCTGCGTACTCGAAATAGGACCCGGGACTACATTGAGTCGACTCTGGAACGCTCGATATCCGGCGGTACCAGCGCGATCGGTCGATGAATTTACGAAGCCTGTGGCGATCGCGCGGTGGGTTACCGACGTACTTGCCTGAGCGCTACGCGGTCCCTCCTTTAGAGCGGCGCGAAGAAGGAATCGCTATCGGGGTCCCTTTCATCGACAGTCTCGAGGGCGAGGCCGGCATCACGACGAAGAAGCTGCCGGTTGCCGACTAGCGCCGCAAGACCGTGAGCGGCTGCTTTGGAGCATGAGCACCTTCGAGCGGCCGTCGGCCTATGGCG
>PLZH01000140.1 GCA_003152055.1 Burkholderiales bacterium | reverse complement strand
CTTTCTATTCGCCCCAGCGAGGAGAGTCCCAGCACCATCAGGCTGTCTTGCAGAGGTCGCAGGTCCTGCTGCCTCAACGCCAGATAGGCTGCTAGATTGTTTGCGCTCGCCTCGAACTCTTTGCCAACTCGCGGCCACGACGCGCGCCTCGCCGAAGCGCCGGCCTGGATGGCCTCGAGTAACCGGTCAATCTCCGCGAGCAGCTTGCCTGAATCCGGATCGGCAGAGTATGTCGCGCGACGGGCCATGCGCCGACCTTACGAGCAGTTCGCGACCACCTGATGACTCGCCTCGCTATGAACGAAGGGGGCCGGCTCGCCCGCCGAGACGGCGATCAGCAGCGTCCGAACAACCGGTCGAGGGTTTCCACCGAATGCTTGGATTTCATCACCTTGATATCGAGCCCTTGGGCGAGATCGAAGGACGATTGCTGCCAGTTGGCCTCGCTCTCTCTAACGACTTGAAGAACCTTCGGCTCGAGCGGTTTATCTGCGGAAGCGTGAAGAGGAGCGCTGTCGCCCGTCGCAGGAGCAGCGGACAAGGGCAGCAAATTGTGCTGAAGCGCCCGTGGGCTGTCTCTTGGATCCACTTGTTGTCCTCCCTTGCTCTTCATTGTGTCGAAATGGATCCGACGACACAAGATCGTTTGGAGTAACCGTCGCACGTCCGGAGGCGGTACGGCTGGGGTGCCGCTAGTCTTGCTCGCCACGCGATCTTCGACTATCGATTTTTCCTGGCGGGCGCCAAAGTCGGGCCTTCCGCACTTTGTGTGACGCCGCTGGCCCGTGAAGTCCGCAACGGGAGGAATCTCCAGGAAAAAGATTGTTGACAATAGGCAGATCTCTTCCAGAATTTGTTGGTGACCCAGCGGCCGCTGAGCATCGCGATCCTGCAGGAGTACTCGTTGACGATGCTCGTCCAGCGCGAGCTCGAACGGATGGTTCTCGCCGGCGAGCTGGCGGTCGGCGAAAAGCTGAACGAGTTCGCGCTGGCGAGTCGCCTCGGCGTTTCGCGTGGGCCCGTCCGAGAGGCGGTCCGCGCGCTGGCGGAACCCGGGCTGGTCCGTCTCGAGAAAAACCGCGGCGTTTTCGTCCGCGAAGTTTCCGTAGTCGAGGCCGACGAGATCTACGAGGTTCGCGCTGTGTTCGACCGACCGCCGGGCGCAAGCTGGCCGCATCGATCCAGCCGGAGCAGCTGGCCGAACTGCGCGCACTGGTGACGCGCATGGATGCCGCCGCCGGTCGAGACGACCATGAGGCTTACCACGCGGCGAACCTGCGCTTCCACGATTTGCTGGTCGAATTCGCCGGCAATTCCAAGCTGCTGCAGATGTACCGGCGCCTCGTCAACGAACTGAGCCTCTTCCGCCGTCACACCCTGTCCGGGCCGCGCCGCCTGAAGAAGTCGACGCTCGAGCACAAGAAGATCCTGAGCCTCATTGCATCGGGCGACGTCGAAGCGGCGGGAGAAAGGCTCTACGAGCACGCCATGGCGAGCCGGACGCGAATGCACACGCTCGCGGCGGCGGGCGCGGCAACGCCGGAGGTCCGACTGGCGAGCAACCAATAACGATTTTTTGAGAAGGAACGCGAGCGGAAGAGGCCAGACCCAAGCCGACGGAACCGTGTCAGCGCGATGAAAAGACGTTGTCTTGTCACATCGCGCCGGCACAGTCATCACGCAAACAGGAAACGGAGACCCTCATGCACCAGACTTCCTCAGCCCGCACCCGGCAACTCTTCTCTTTCCGGGCTCGCATATCAGCCGCTCTGGTTGCGGCATGCGCCGCGCTGTTCCTGCCCGGGCTCGCCCTGGCGCAGACCTGCGAGAACCCGAAGGTTCTTCGCTTTTCGATGATTCCGACCCAGGAATCGGTGCGCGAGCTCACGCTCTACAAGCCGGTGATCGACCTCCTGTCGAAGAACACCGGCAAGAAGATCGAGTTCTACATGCCCACCTCATACTCGTCGGTGGTCGAGGCGCTGCTCGGCAAGTGGGTCGACGTGGCCATGCTCGGGCCCGAGTCGTACGTGATAGCCAAGAACCAGGGCGCCGTGATCGACGTCTTCACGACCTACTCGAAGAAGAAGGACGGCGTGCAGGAAGCCGGCCCCGGCTACAAATCGATGCTGATCACCAAGAAAGGCTCGAAATTCACCACCGTCGATTCGCTCAAGGGCTCGGTGATGCTCCTGGTCGATCCGGCCAGCACCTCGGGCGGCCTGATCCCGGAAACGCAGTTCGGCGCCAACGTGATCAAGATGCCGCTGAAGCAGTACTTCAGCCGGGTCGCCTTTTCGGGCGGGCACGACCTGTCCACGATTGCGGTCTTCGACGGCAAGGCCGATGCCGCCTTCGTCGCCTCGCATCGCTACATGAACGCGATCGAAGCGAGCAAGGGTCGCATGAACATGGGGGACTTCAACATCCTCTGGTCGTCGACACTGCTTCCGCAGGATCCCTTCGTGTATCGCTCGACGCTCTGCCCTGAGCTGAAGGTGCAGATCCTGCAAACCTTCCTCAAGCTCGATCAGACCCCCGAAGGAAAGAAGTTCCTCGAAAACGTCGATTCCGACAAGTTCGTCGAGATGAAGGACGCCGACTACAACGTCATCCGCGAGGCGGGCGTCAAGTAGGAGCCTCGGGATGCAAGCCGTCCTGGAAGTGAGGAATCTTCGCGCCGGCTACGCCGAGCGCGAGATTCTCAAGGGCGTCAGCTTCTCCCTCGGGCCCGACGACTTCTTCGCGATCATTGGCCCGAGCGGCGCCGGCAAGTCGACGCTGATCCGCTGCATTAACCGTCTGGTCGAACCGAAGGGCGGCCAGGTGCTGTTCAACGGCGTCGACCTGACGAAGCTTTCGTATCCCGAGATGCGCGTGCAGCGTCGCAACATCGGCATGATCTTCCAGGAGTTCAATCTGATCGAGCGGCTGTCGGTGATGGACAACGTGCTGAGCGGCCGCCTGGGCTACACCGGCACGCTGCGCAGCATCCTGCGCATGTTCACCAAGGACGACATCGCCGAGGCGCTGCGGCTGCTCGATCGCGTGGGCCTGAGCGATCACATCGACAAGCGGGCCGACCGGCTCTCCGGCGGCCAACGACAGCGCGTCGGCATCGCCCGCGCGCTGATCCAGAACCCGAAGCTGCTGCTCGTCGACGAGCCCACGTCGAGCCTCGATCCCAAGATCTCGCGCGAGGTGATGACGCTCATCCGCGAGATGGCCACCGAGTTCCGCATCCCCGTGCTCTGCAACATCCACGACGTCGATCTCGCCTGCGATTTCTGCACCCACGTGATCGGCCTGCAGGATGGCATCAAGAAGTTCGAAGGGCCGCCGGCCAAGCTCGACAAAGCCGCCCTGCAGGACATCTACGCGATGGAGGTGCTGTGAACGCCGCGACCCTGGAGATGCGCGTCGCCAGCATCGCCGTCGCGAGGCAGCGGAGCCGGCGCACCCGCTACCTGGCCTACGCCGTGATCATCGCGGTGGTGGCCTGGAGCATCGAGGCCATCGTCGTCAAGGACACCGACTGGAGCCGCATCACCCTCGCTTCGCTGCTCGATACCTTCAGGCGCTTCGCCGATCTCGACACCAGCGTCGTGTCCGAGCTCTGGCGGCCGGCGCTCGAGACCGTCGTGATGGCGACGCTGGCGACGCTGGTGGGCCTGCTGCTCTCGATCCCGGTCGCCTGGCTCGGCGCTGCCAACATCACGCCGCTCGGCAAATCGTCGTACGCCTTCGGCCGATTCCTGATGACGATGTCGCGCTCGGTGCACGAGATCGTCTGGGGCCTGATCTTCGTCTCGGCGGTCGGCCTCGGCGCGCTCGCCGGCGTGCTGGCGATGGCGGCGCGCTCGGTCGGCTTCATCTCGAAGACCATCGCCGAGGCCATCGAGGACGTCGACCCGAAGCCTCTCGATGCGATCCGCGCCGCCGGCGGCACCAAGTTCCAGATCCTCTGGTTCGCGATCCTGCCGCAGATCATCCCGGTCTTCGTCGGCAACATCATCTTCGAGTGGGACATCAACATCCGGCGCTCGACCATCATGGGGCTGGTCGGCGCCGGCGGCCTGGGCCTGCTGCTGTTCCGGCAGATGGCGATGTCGAACTACGGCGGCATCGCCGTGGTCATCATGGCCGTGCTCGCCCTCATCGTCCTCGGCGAAGTGGTCTCGCACTATGCGCGCCGAGCCGTCATCTGAGTTGCTGACGCGCCGCCTCGCCGAGTGCGAGGCCCGCCCGGCGACTGCGATGGCCGAACCGGAGGTAGCGAGGGTCGGTGCGACAGCGCGTGCCGCCAATGCGTCGCCGGCGAGCTGGAGCCGGTTTCGCTACCCCCAAAGCCTCTACAAGTACGCCGCCCTGCTCGGCTCGCTGGCCTTTCTCGCCTTCTCCGTCGACTACCTCGACATCGACCTCGGCCGCTTGCCCGGTCTGCTCGGTCGGATGGGCGAGAGCCTAGGTCGTCGCTACTTTCCGCCGAACATCGGCCACATCGTCAACGCCGACTACTGGCACGCGGTGGTCGAGACGCTGCAGATGTCGTACTTCGCGACCGTGCTGGGCCTCGCCGCGGCGGTGCCGCTGGCCTGGTTCGCCGCCCACAACATCACGCCGAGCCGACGCTTTCTGTACAAGCCGGCGCGACTCGTCATCATGGCCTGCCGCTCGGTCCACGAGATGATCTGGACCATCCTGCTCGTCATGGTGCTGGGCTTCGGCATGCTGCCTGGCGCGCTGGCCCTGACGCTGTACTGCATCGGCTTCGCGGGCAAGCTTTTCTCCGAGGCGATCGAGGCGATCAGGCCCGGCCAGGTGGAAGCGATCCGCTCGGTCGGCGCGAACCAGATGCAGGTCTTCGTCTATGCCGTGCTGCCCCAGGTGCGGGTCGCCTGGACCGGCATCTCGATCTACACCTGGGACGTCAGCTTCCGCGCCGCCACCGTGGTCGGCTTTTTCGGCGCCGGCGGCATGGGCTGGTACCTGCGCGAGAGCGTGCAGCGCGTGGCCTCGCACGACGTCGCCGCGATCCTGCTTTCCATCATCGTCTTCGTCGTGCTGTCGGAACTGCTCTCGGCCTGGCTGCGCACGTATATCGCCAGGGCCGTCGCCTAGCGCCCTGCGAACACAACAAGGAATGCCAATGAACAACACCTCGCGCCGCTCGGTCTTCGCGAACGGACGCGGCTATCGCTGGATGGACCGGCCGCTGGTGGTCGTCTGCGTCGACGGCTGCGAGGCCGACTACATCAACCAGGCGATCCAGGCCGGCGTCGCGCCCTACCTGGCCGAGATGTGCGCCAAGGGTGCCTCGCTGCTCGGCGAATGCGTGGTGCCGAGCTTCACCAACCCGAACAACATCTCGATCGTCACCGGAGTGCCGCCTTCGGTCCACGGCATCTGCGGCAACTACTTCTACGACCGCGAGGCCGACGAAGAAGTGATGATGAACGACGCCAAGTACCTGCGTTGCGAGACGCTGCTCGCCGGCTTTTCGAACGCCGGCGCCAAGGTCGTGGTCATCACCGCCAAGGACAAGCTGCGCACCCTGCTCGGCAAGGGCATGAAGGCGGTCTGCTTCTCGGCTGAGAAGGCCGACCAGCTGTCGATGGAAGCCAACGGCATCACCGGCGTGCTCGAGCTCGTCGGCAAGCCATTGCCCAAGGTCTACAGCGCCGATCTCTCCGAGTTCGTGTTCGCCGCTGGCGTGAAGGTCATGGCGCGCGACCGGCCCGACCTGATGTACCTGTCGACCACCGACTACGTACAGCACAAGCACGCGCCGGGCACGCCGGTGGCCAACGATTTCTACCGGATGATGAGCAGCTACCTGGCGCAGCTCGACCAGATGCGCGTGACCATCGCGCTCACCGCCGACCACGGAATGAATGCCAAGACCGACGCCGCCGGGGCGCCGCAGATCATCTACCTGCAGGACTGGTACGACGCGCAGATCGGCAAGGGCGCCGTGCGGGTCATCCTGCCGGTGACCGACCCGTACGTGGCGCATCACGGCTCGCTCGGCTCCTTCGCGACCGCCTACCTGCCGGCGAATGCCGACTTCGCGGGGCTGGCCGCGAAGCTGAGAAAGGTGCGCGGCATCGAGCTCGTGCTGACGCGGGCCGAGGCGGCACAGCAGTTCGAGCTGCCGCCCGACCGCATCGGCGACGTCGTGGTCGTCTCGGAGCGCCTGTTCGTGATCGGCACCAGCCCGTCGCGTCACGACCTCTCGGGCCTTGACGCGCCGCTGCGCTCGCATGGCGGCGTCTCCGAGCAGCTGGTGCCCCTGCTCCTCAACCGTCCCTTGAGCGACGTCGATCCGCAGCGGCGCCTGCGCAACTTCGACATCTTCGATCTCGCCCTCAACCACGCGGCCTGATCGCCTCGCAGCCCAGGAGCCAGCCATGACGCTTTGGCAATATCACAACCCGGTCGCCATCCATTTCGGCGCCGGTGTCCTCGACACGCTGCCGACACTGCTGCGCGGCCGCAAGGCCAGCATCGTCACCTTCCCGGAAGCGGAAGGCCTCGGGCTGTTGCCGCGACTTCGCGCGCTGGTCGGCGCGTCGCTCGGCGGCGTGATCGACAAGACCCAACCCAATCCCG
Source organism: Burkholderiales bacterium (assembly GCA_003152055.1). GTDB lineage: Bacteria > Pseudomonadota > Gammaproteobacteria > Burkholderiales > Burkholderiaceae_C > Schlegelella_A. Next base: position 6,409 of record PLZH01000140.1, on the reverse strand, counting down.
ATGTCGCCGGACTTGCCGAGCTCTACCGCGCCTTCTGGCGCGAGCAGACGGCGAGCGAGGTGATCGTCGCCGTGGGCGGCGGCAGCGCCCTCGATACCGCGAAGGCCATGATGATCGGCACCGAGAGCGGCGAGTTCGATGCCCTGGTCGCGCTGCTGGCGACCGGCAAGCCCTTCAGGCCGCATCGCGTCAAGTCGCTGATCGCCGTGCCCACCACCTCGGGCACCGGCAGCGAGGTGACCGGTTGGGCGACGATCTGGAACCGCGCCGCCGGCAAGAAATATTCGCTGCACCTGCCCGAGACCTGGCCCGAGGCGGCGCTGGTCGATCCCGAGCTCACGCTCTCGCTGCCTTCGGGCCCGACCCTCGCCGCCGGCCTCGACGCGCTTTCGCATTCGCTCGAGTCGATCTGGAACATCAACGCCAATCCGCTGTCGGACCACCACGCCGTCGACGCTGCACGGCTCGTACTCACGACCTTGCCGGCGCTGATGAAGAACCCGACCGACATCGAGCTGCGCCGGCGCATGTCGCTGGCTGCGCTGACCGCTGGCCTGGCATTCTCGAACACGCGCACCGCGCTGGCGCACTCGATCTCGTACGACATGACGATGCAGCACGGTCTGCCGCACGGCATCGCCTGCTCGTTCACGCTCGGCATGGTGCTGCAGCGCGCGATCGGTGCGAGCGCGGAACGAGACGCTGTGCTGGCAAGGGTCTTCGACGTGCCTCTGGCACGCGCGCCGAGCCTGCTGAACGAGTTCCTCGAAGGGCTGGGGGTCAGCACCCGCTTCGAGGACTACGGCGTCTCCGATGCTGAATCAGCGCGAATGGTCGCGAACGCGCTCGACGGCGTGCGCGGCAAGAACTTCATCGGCGCCGCCGCCGGCCAGACGACGACAGGAGCACAGGCATGAACGCGCGCGACTTCCACCGCGAGGCGATGCGAATCGGTGGCGAGCACGTTCATCGCGACCGCCTCATCGAGGTCTTCAATCCGTACACCGAGCGGCTGATCGGCAGCGTGCCGAAGGCCACGGTCGAGGACGTGCAGCACGCCTTCGCGATCGCCCGGGCCTTCAAATCGAAGCTGACCCGCTTCGAGCGCTCGGCGATCCTGAACAAGGCGGCGGCGATCGTGCGCAGCCGTACCGAGGAGTTCGCGAACCTCATCACCGCCGAAAGCGGCCTTTGCAAGAAAGATTCGCTCTACGAGATCGGCCGAGTCAGCGACGTGCTCCTCTTCGGCGCCAACGAATGCATGAAGGACGACGGCCAGATCTTTTCCTGCGATCTCACGCCGCACGGCAAGAAGCGGCGCGTCTACACGCAGCGCGATCCCTTGCTCGGCGTCATCTGCGCCATCACGCCGTTCAACCACCCGATGAACCAGGTCGCGCACAAGGTCGTGCCGGCTATCGTCACCAACAACCGGATGGTCCTGAAGCCTTCCGAGAAGGTGCCGCTGTCGGCGATCGCGCTCGCCGACGTGCTCTACGAAGCCGGGCTACCGCCAGAGATGCTTCAGGTGGTCACGGGCGATCCGAGGGAGCTCGCCGACGAGCTGATCACGAACCCGCACGTTGACCTCGTCACCTTCACCGGCGGCGTCGCCATCGGCAAGACGATCGCCTCGAAGGCCGGCTACCGGCGCATGGTGCTCGAGCTCGGCGGCAACGATCCGATCATCGTCATGGAAGATGCCGACATCGAGGAAGCCGCCACCCTCGCCGCCGCCGGCTCGTACAAGAATTCCGGCCAGCGCTGCACCGCCGTCAAGCGGATGCTGGTGCACTCGTCGCTGGCCGACCGGTTCGTCGAGTTGCTCGTCGCCAAGACGAAGGCGTGGAGCTACGGCGACCCGATGGACTCCAAACTCGACATGGGCACGGTCATCGACGAGACCGCGGCGCGCTACTGTGAAGACAAGGTTGACGAGGCGGTCTCGCTCGGTGCCAGGGTGCTGATCGGCAACCAGCGACTCGGCGCGCTCTATTCCCCAACCGTCGTCGACCACGTCCGCCAGGACATGCCGCTGGTGCTGCAGGAAACGTTCGGCCCGGTCTCGCCGGTGATCCGCTTCGACACGATCGACGAAGCGATCCGCCTCTCGAATTTCACCGCCTTCGGCCTGTCGTCGGCGGTGTGCACCAACCGGCTCGACTACATCTCGCGCTTCGTGTCCGAGCTCGAAGTCGGCTCCGTCAACGTCCGCGAGGTGCCCGGTTACCGACTGGAGCTGACGCCGTTTGGCGGCATCAAGGACTCCGGTCTCGGCTACAAGGAAGGCGTGCAGGAAGCGGTCAAGAGCTTCACCAACATCAAGACGTATTCCCTGCCATGGACCTGATGGGCTTGTCGACCTTCGCCTTCCTTCATCCGCTCGACGCGGCGGAGGTCGGGCGGTTCCAGCGAGCGTTGCCAGAGGTCGAGTTCCTGCCGGTGAGCCGGAAGTTGGCCTCCAGTGACACGCTCTCGCGACTCCATTGATCGATCACGGTCAGGATGCGGAACTTGCGCCCGTCGTGCATCTGGTCGTGCACAAAATCCATGCTCCAGTGCTGGTTCGGTCCGGTTGCCGGCACGACCTTGCCGCGCAGCAATGTGAACCGGTTCCCGTTCAGCGGACGCCACGAAGCACGAAGAGCGTTATCCACGGACGGCCGGTTCACTCTGGGTGCTGGCCGAGGAAATGAGGAAGCTCAACGCCTAGCCGCGCGTCGCCGGCTCGCAAGGGCCAGCCCGAGCGCTTACGCGCTCGGGCGGCTAGGCATGGGCTAAGCCGAACTCAATGGGCCCACTCGGGCTCTGAGGCGACGAGGACGATTTCAACGGCCCACGGCGCCATCCGTCACCTGGCGGGTTTTCGATCTCGCCCAGGTGGTCACAGAGTTTCGTGCCCTGGGGGCGAGCGTCCTCGGCCTTTGGCGGCGAACGACGCTCACAGAGACAGCCGCTATGGCGATCGACGAGATCACTCGATTCAATGAAGCGATCGACGAGGCGGTCGCGGTGTCCGTCGATCGTTATTCCTCCGACTTGGCGACCTTTCTGGGCGTCGTCGGCCACGACTTGCGCAGCCCGTTGGTTGCCATTCAGGGTTCGGCGACGCTGCTGAAATTGCCCGCTGCGCCAGAGAAAAATCGGCGCGGAGGCAGTGTCCCGAATTCCGAGTCAATGCGCCTTGCGCGCGCCCGCAACCTTACGCCGACGCGCCACAAAGCCCATTGCTGCGAAACCGGCCAGCATCAGCGCATAGCTTTCAGGTTCAGGCACGGGCGGTGGCACGCCGAGGTCGATATTGGCGAGGTCACCGGTCACGATCCCCGTATGGACGTCCCACGCCGGGGACTCGGAGAAGCCGTTCGGATCCAAACCCTCCCATCCCACGAAGCTACCCGTCGCGTTGGTAACCGGGCTGAACACAGAAAACACGGACTGTCCGTTGAAGGTGCCTCCCGATACGAGAGCAGTGAAAGTAACACTGAAGTTTCCCACTTGCGCATACCACTGGGGACCGCCGCCCGCTGCGCAGCCAGCGCCGCCGCAAGTCGGATCGTTGATGATCGCGCTCGTATTGATGTACTGATCGTCGTAGTCATAAGCAGTCAGATTTCCTGGGGTGGTGCCCGAGGGGACTCCGGGCAAAGTGCCCCAGAAAAACTGAGTGCTCCCCGCGCTCAGGGTGCCCAAGTCAACTGTCGCGGCCAAGCCGTTGTTTTGCCCTTGGAAGCCGTTCAGGACCATCTGGGCGCTCGTCAGCGTCCCGCCGGTCGTGTTGTTGAAAATCAGGGACGGCGTGTCAAACACGCCGCAGTCATAGCAACCGCTGATCGTGGCGACCGTGACTGCTTCGGCAGGCGTTACCGCCGCCAGCGACGCAACAGTGGCCAAAGCAAAGGCGGTGAGGCCTGAAGCGAACAGATTTTTCATAGTCCACCTTTGTCGCGGTTGCAAGCGATGCTCGATGTTTGAGCGTAGTCTGAACAGACTGTCCTGCACACCCCTCAAGTCGGGGGGAGGGGGAGCCAGACGCTTTGGAATCGAAGTGCTCGATGCCGCGTGCCCAGCTCTTCCATTGTCGGAGGTCCAGGCGTGACCGTTGCGGGTCAGTACGCGGCCAGCCAAGGCGAGCATCGAAAGTTGGAGAAAGCCTGGCGTGATGGGATTCTTCACGGACATGGCGACCTCGTGACGATCGAACGCGCGGTCAGTCGGCGACGACGAACAGGCCGCGCTTGCCGAACAGGGGCGCTCGGTAGGTCTCCAGCGGCTCGTCGCGGTGATAGGCCTCGATCCGCTCCACTTCCTGCGACGATCCGAAGATGAAGCCGATCCGCTGATGCAAGGACTCGGGCTGCACGTCGGTGACGCAATCTTCGCGATGACTCCTCTGCCTCGTTCCCGGTCGAAGTGCTCGCGGCTGCTTGACATGCTCTTTGTTTCGACTATTATAGAAGTGTCGAAGGCTTATAGAGCACCTCCCAGAAGATGAACCGTATTCACTCTTGCGACTGCCGTATCCCAATCGGCGCTCGAGCCCCGAAGATTGTCCCCACCCCTAGAGAAAGGTCCGACCATGAATGCACTGAACAATGTGAAAGAAGTCGTCCGTCAGAGGTACGGTCAAGCTGCGCTCCGCGCCAAGGCCGGAGGAAGTAGTTGTTGCGGCACTGCACCCAGCTCGATGGGCGGCTGCGATCCGATCACCTCGAATCTCTACGACGCCGGGCAGGCAGGCCAAGTGCCTGATGCTGCACTGAAAGCGTCGTTGGGTTGCGGTAACCCGACCGCGCTTGCCGAATTGAAGGCCGGCGAAACCGTGCTCGACCTCGGGTCGGGGGGTGGCATCGACGTACTCTTGTCTGCAAAGCGGGTCGGTTCGACAGGAAAAGCCTACGGTCTGGACATGACCGATGAAATGCTTGCTCTCGCCGAGGAGAACCGGCGAATCAGCGGCCTAACCAACGTCGAGTTCCTGAAAGGCGAGATCGAGAACATCCCGTTGCCGGGCAACTCCATCGACGTGATCATCTCGAACTGCGTCATCAACCTCTCGGGCGACAAGGACCAGGTACTCAGGGAGGCGTTCCGGGTGCTGAGGCCCGGCGGTCGCTTCGCCGTCTCCGATGTGGTCGTGCGCGGTGAAGTACCGGCCGCTGTTCGCAGGAGCATGGAGCTCTGGGTCGGTTGTGTCGCCGGTGCCCTGTCCGAAACCGACTATATGAACAAGCTCGCCACGGCTGGATTCACCGGGATCAATATCGAAGTCACCCGCGTGTACGACGGCGAGGATGCCCGTGAATTCCTGTCCGCGACCGGCCTCGATGCTGACGCGATTGCCAAGGAGGTTGACGGCAAGTTTGTGAGCGCCTTCATTCGAGCCGAAAAGCCTGCAAGCTGTTGCCCGCCAACCTGCTGCTCGCGGTAGGTCCTCACTTCGCATCACAGATGCTTGCCTAACAGTTGCTTGAGGAAGGCGTCATGGATCAACTTCGACGAGACCCACACATTGCGAGCAGCGAGGCCGCGGTCTGCCGATCGACCGGATCTCTGCTGCAGCACACATGGCAGGTCGTGCTTCACTCGGCTCGCCGGTTCAGAGCGCACTCTGCGAATGCGCCTTTGCTGCACCCGCGCTGCTGTCGAGCGGATCGCGGACTGGGCAGCGTGCGACGGCTTTGAGGCTCACACGGGCCAGCCCCACGGCGCCGGCGGTCTCTCGGAGGCCTGCCTTGGACTGGTCAGGAGGTTCGCTGTCTGCCGCAAGCGCCATTTGTCAAGACACCGCGGCCAATTCCTCGCGAATCGCGCTGACCAGAAGGAGCCGGTCACCAGGATCCATCTCGACATGCAGGCGCTAATCGGTCTGCTGGAGCCGCTGCGTGCGCCGGTCGAAGGACTGGGTTGCAGGGGTGAAGGCGTGCAACACCGTCCGCTCGCCCTGCTCGGTCGCGCTCATGCCAGCCGGTGCCGCTTCGCCGCCTGCGCCGAGCGGGATCGTCAACAGCTCGCTCTTCAGCGCTGCGACCCGCCCCCGCGACATCGACTCGCGATCCGCCGCGGCCCAGGTGTTGCGGATGTTCGCCGTGCAGCCGGCGCTTCCAGAGGGTCAGGTCGGTCTGGAACTGATCATGTCCGTACCCGGGATCGGGCTGCTCACAGGTGCTTCCTTGTTGCAGTCGTTCGCAGACCCTATCGACGTCCGATCTCTCGTATTTCCCGTTGAATCGAGAGTTCGTCGAGACTGCGGATGGGAAGCGCGACCAGCATCTCGATCCGGCGTCGCAGGCTAGGCCGTGAATGTGCTGCTGCGGGAGCTCGGCATCGAGAGCGAGCGTATTCCTCTCATCATCACGAACAGGTGCGTGACGATACCCATTCGAGAGTGGCCAATTTCGGGGGCCAG
>PLZH01000174.1 GCA_003152055.1 Burkholderiales bacterium | reverse complement strand
TGGCGTAGTCGGTGGCGTACCAGCCCGAGCCCTTGAGCTGGAAGCCCGCCGCGGTCACCTGCTTGACGTAGGTCGGCTGGCCGCACGCCGCGCAAACCGTGAGCACGGGGTCGGAGATTTTCTGCAGCACGTCCTGCGCGTGGCCGCAGTTCGAGCAACGATAGGCATAGATCGGCATCGCAGGCCCCTTCGGGGGTCGTAAAAGGACAACCTGACAGTATAAATCTCGGGGCCCGCCGCGGCGGGAATCGGCCACCCGCTAGTGAAAGCGGAGATACCCGGCGAACTGCGCGATCACGAGCCCGGCGACGAAACCGATCGCTGCAATGATCACCGCCGTGAGCAGCCGATTGGTGCGCCGCTGCTCGGCAAGCAGCGCTTCGAGCGCGCGCTGTTGTCCGGCCGGCGGCGGCTGCAGCGCAGCGTGGATGAGGCGCGGCAGCTGCGGCAGCAGATAGACGTAGCGCGGCGCTTCCTTGCGCAGTTGCAGGGCCAAGCCTTGCCAGCCGACCTGTTCTTGCATCCAGCGCTCGAGAAAAGGCTTGGCGGTGCTCCACAGGTCGAGCTCGGGGTCGAGGTCGCGGCCGAGGCCTTCGACGTTGAGCAGCGTCTTTTGCAGCAGCACGAGCTGCGGCTGGATCTCGACGTTGAAGCGGCGCGAGGTCTGGAACAGCCGCAATAGCACCTGGCCGAGCGAGATATCCTTGAGCGGCCGGTCGAACTGCGGCTCGCAGACGGCGCGGATCGCGCCTTCGAGCTCGTCGATCCGGGTCGAATGCGGCACCCAGCCGCTTTCGACGTGCAGCTCGGCGACGCGTTTGTAGTCGCGATGGAAGAAGGCGATGAAGTTCTGCGCCAGGTATTCCTTGTCGAACTCGGTGAGCGTGCCGACGATGCCGAAGTCGAGCGAGATGTAGCGGCCGAAGGTCTCGGGCGCGATTGACACCTGGATGTTGCCCGGGTGCATGTCGGCGTGAAAGAAGCCGTCGCGAAAGACCTGGGTGAAAAAGATCGTGACGCCGTCGCGCGCGAGCTTGGGAATGTCGACACCGGCATCGCGCAGGCGCTGCACGTGACTGATCGGCACGCCGTTCATACGCTCCATGACGATGACGTTGGAAGTACACAGGTCCCAGACCATCTCGGGCACGAGAACGAGGCCGAGCCCTTGCATGTTGCGGCGCAGCTGCGCCGCGTTGGCCGCTTCGCGGACCAGATCGAGCTCGTCGTGCAGATAGTTGTCGAACTCGGCGACGACCTGGCGCGGCTTCAGGCGCTTGCCGTCGGCGAAGAGGCGCTCGACGACCCGGGCGAGCTGGCGCATGAGGGCGATATCGTCGTCGATCGCCGCGAGCATGCCGGGCCGCAGCACCTTGACGGCGACCTCGCGGCCGTCTTTCAGCACTGCGAAATGGACCTGAGCGATCGACGCGCTCGCCACCGGCGCAGCATCGAAGCTCGAGAAGATGGCGTCGATCGGCTGGCCGAACGCGTGCTCAACGATGGTGCGCGCCACGGCGTCGGGAAACGGCGGGACGCGATCCTGCAGCCTGGCCAGCTCGTCGGCGATGTCGGCGGGCAGGAGGTCGCGCCGCGTCGAGAGCACCTGGCCGAACTTGACGAAGATGGGGCCGAGCCGCTCGAGACCCAGGCGCAGGCGCTCGCCGCGTGGCGTCGAAAGGCGCCGGCCGAAGGTGATGACGCGGACGAAGAGGCGAACCCAGCGCTGGCGAAAGCTCGAGAGCGCCAGCTCGTCGAGCCCGAAGCGAAAAACCGTGACCCAGATGACGACGAGCCGGGCGACGTGCCTCATCGTCGCGGCGGCTCCGCGGCCGGCGGCACGTCGCGCGGCTCGGCGCGCCGCGCGAACGCGTCGAGCTTCTTCGCGCCTTCACGCAACGCCTTCGCGACGGCGCTGCCGAAGCGGGCGATCGCGCGCGCCGGCGCGGCTCCGACGATTCGCGCGAGGTCGTCCTGCATGTCCCAGCGCAGGTTTTCGATCAGCCAGTTGACGTCGCTCGCGAACGTGGCATCGCCGTCGACGCTGATCGCCGGCCGCTCGCCGACGACGAGCCTGGCCAAGGCGAGCGCGGGATTCGAGACCGCGACGCCGACGCGCAGATCGGGCGTGATCGGGCCCGGCTCCTCGATCCATTCGACGAGCCCCGGCGGCGTGATGCGAAAGCTGAGCGGAGAAGGCGCCCGCAGCATGGCCGGCCAGCCGACGACCTCGATCCGGATCGTGCGCGAGGCATGCGCTCGGAGCCGCTCCATGGCCTGAGGCTCGGCTGAGATCACATGGTTGACGAGGAGCACGACGCGCTCCATCACCGATCTTTCCGCGAGCGCTTTCATTGCTTCGAGCATGCGCGGATTGTAGGCACCGGGGTGGCGGCGTCACCCGCGCCGGCCACCTCGCGGCGGACCATCCCGGACAATCCGCGCCATGAGGCCCGGATGAAGGCGACCCCGACCCATGCTCGTCCTCGAGCCGAAGGTCTTCGCCGACGCCCGCGGCTTCGTGTTCGAGAGCTTCAACGAGCAGGCATTCGCCGCTGCCATCGGCGAGCGCGTCACCTTCGTCCAGGACAACCATTCGCGCTCGGCGCGCCGCGTCCTGCGTGGCCTGCACCAGCAGGAGCCGCCGCCTGCGCAGGGCAAGCTCGTGCGGATCAGCCATGGCGCCGTGTTCGATGTCGTCGTCGACACTCGTTTCGATTCGCCGAGCTTCGGCCGCCGGGTCGGCACGGCTCTCAGCGGCGAAAACCAGCTCCAGGTCTGGATCACACCCGGTCTCGCGCACGGCTTTCTCGTGCTCAGCGATTCGGCGGATCTCCTGTACAAGACGACGACGTACTACGCCACCGGCCGCAGAGCGCACGATCCGCTGGGACGATCGCGATCTCGCGATCGCCTGGCCCGACCTCGGCCGGAGGCCCATCGTTTCGCCGAGGGACGCGGCTGGCCTCTCGTTCGCCGCCTTTCGCGAGCGCCGACGCTGACCGCCCGGGCCCGAGCCCGCGCCGGCCGGCCTCAACGGCCCGAATCGAGCTGGCGCGGCGGCGTGTATTGATTGGCGCGGGCCAGCGCCAGATAGCGCGAAGCCTCGGCATCGCGCCGATCGACGTTCCTGAAGTAGAGGCTCAGCCGATATGCCGCGATGCCGTTGCCGAGATGGGCCGCGAAGATCATCCAGCGGCCGTAGTCCGTGCGCTCGATGAGCTCGCCGCCGGCGCTCGGCTGGGGCAAGGTCTCGGCCACGCGAAGCGCCGCGTACTTGTCGCCCTGCAAGGCGCGGCGCATGTCTTCGACGACGCGGGGCGGCTGATTTGCGGTGAGCCTGGACGCGTCGAGATCGAGCCGTGCGGTCCGCGCTGCGCTCAGCACCGTCTCGAGCTCCTTGAGGCGAAGTCGCGCGATGTCGGCGTCGTCGCCGTCCGGCGTCTTCTGCAGCAACGCGCGCAGGCGATTGGCTGCTTCCTCGGGTGAATCGATGGCCCGTACGGCGGCAAGCTCGCCGCTCGCTGCAGTCGGCGGCGTGGCGGACGCAGCGGGCGTGGCCGATGCCGGCGCCGATGCCGCACCCGGCGCCCACGGCGGATCGCCGGTGACGTTGGAGGCGAGCTCGGGCTGCTGCGCGTTCGGACCGAAGACGCGGACGATGGTCGGAATCGCATTGACGCGATTGGCGACTTTGGCGCGCACGCTTTCGAGCGTCAGCAGGATCGAGCGATCGGGCGGCGAGCTCGCGAGCTCGGCGACCAGCACCTCCGCGAACAGGGTGTCGCGTTGCGGATCGTTCGGCGCGAAGGCGCGCTTGCCGGGGCCGGTGGCGAAGGCGACATGGCAGCCCTCGGGCGGCAGCGTCTGGTTGTAGCCCTCGCCTGGCGAGCGCGGCCGGTCGGGGGTGCGGCAGGCGTCGACCATGATCACCGTGGCCGCCGGTCCGACCGGGCGCTTCAGCCGCGAGAAGATCTCGCGCTCCAGCGAGATGCAGGTCTTCGAGAGCTGCGCCGGCACGGCGTTCAGGTCGCTGCCGGCCGGGACGAGAAAGTTCTCGGCGTTCGACTGGAAGCCATGGCCGACGAAATAGAACACTGCGGGCATGTCGGGGTCGGACGCGACGGCGCGCTGCAGCTTGGCGACCTCGCTCTGAACCTGCGCCGCCGGGATGTCGTGAAAGGTCGCGACGTCGAAGCCGAAGCGCTTGAGCTGCGGCTCGAGGTCGCGAAGGCATTTCTCGGCCGGCGGCAGGTTCTCCTCGGCCGGGTTGTACGAGGTGTTGCCGACCAGGAGCGCATAGCCTTTGCGCGGCGATTGCGCCCGGGCCCAGTGCGGCCAGGCGACGAACAGCGAAAGAGCGGCGAGCGCCGATCGCAGCAGGCTGCGCCGGCCGAAGCGCGGCGCGCCGTCAGTGGCCACAGTTCAGCTCGGATCCGCTGGCCAGCGCGCACGACTCCGCAGGCTTGGCCGAATCGATGATGTCGACGGCCGGCGGCGCCAGGCCGGTTTCGAAGACGAGGCCGCGCTGCAACTGCTTCCTGATGTTTTCCTTGCCGAAGCCGGAAAGCAGCGCTTCCAGCATCGCCCGCCGGAACGGCTCCTGCGCATCGGCGACACCCTGCAGGTATTCCTTGAAGCGGATGGCGTCGAAATTGCCTTCGGCGACGCTGAGGATCCGTACCGTCAGGCCGGCGCCCGACGGCCCGATCGGCGTCGGCAGGATCGAGTAGTCGATGGCGTCGGGGCCGGTGAGCACGAGCCCGGCGACCGTCACCGGCCTGGCCGGACCCGGGCCCGGCGTCGCGATCGATCCGACCGCGCCGCTCGCG
>PLZH01000191.1 GCA_003152055.1 Burkholderiales bacterium | reverse complement strand
CGATTGAAGTCATTTCGAGGCAAGACCATGCGAAGCTGTCAAGGGCCGGCCGCGTCAATAGGGCGTCCGCCCGACAGCACTCGGTGGTCGAGCGTGCACCGATGGGCTGGTGACCCCCACCCGAGCCGATGTACTACTGCGGCGAGTCCTTGGCGCGGTCGCGGCGCGAACGACCGGGCCGCCCAACAACTGGCTGAGCAACTTCGGCCCTCAGTGAGTCCAAGCGCACCAGGAGCTCCTCCGGGTATTCGATCTCGACTTGCGCAGCGCCCGCGTAGAAGACCCCTTCGTTGCCGTCGAGCGTGAGCATTTCACCCTCGTGCAGTGTCGCGTCACCAACCCTGATGGTGCGCGCGGTCTCGTCGATCAACAGTTCCGAGCAACCGACGAGACAGACCTTGCCCAGCTGCCGTGCCACGACCGCCGCATGCGATGTACGCGCTCCATGCTGCGTGAGCAATCCCGTGGCCGATTCAAGCGCGGCAATGTCGCTGGTTTCAGCGTCACGACGCACGAGAACCACCGGCACGCCGGCACTGTGGCGCGCGACAGCGCGTGCTTCGTCGAGGGCGATTTCGCCGACGGCGACGCCGCTGCTCGCAGTCGCCGCGCGGCCCAGTGGCAGCATCGCAGCGCCACTTCGAGCGACGACGCGTGGCCGTGCCAGCGCCTCCCGGTCCAGCCCGGCGGTACGTTCCAGAGCCAGCGTGCGCCCGATGAGCCCTTCGTCAAGCATGTCCATCGCTATGCGCGCAACAGCCTGCGGCGTACGCTTTCCGGACCGGGTCTGCAGCATGAAGAGCCGGCCTTCCTGCACCGTGAATTCGAAGTCCTGCATGTCGCCGAGGGCGTGCTCGAGCTGCTCGGCGGCGTCTGTGAGTGCCTGCCAGACCTCCGGCAGAAAGGCCGCCAGCTCGTCGTGTCCGTTCGCGCTGCGCCGTCCTGACACCACGTCTTCGCCCTGCGCGTTGAACAGGAAATCCACCCACAGCGCCGGCTCGCCAGTAGCGGGGTCGCGCGTGAATCCAACGCCGGCGCCCGACTTCCCGCCGGCGTTGCCGAACACCATGCATTGCACTGTCACCGCCGTCCCGATCGCATCGGAGATGCGGTTCAGGCGCCGGTACTCGCAGGCCTTGGGGGACTGCCAAGACGCAAAGACGGCCTCGATCGCACCAGCGAGTTGCACAGCCGGATCTTGCGGAAACGGCTGCTCTGCGCCCTGTGCATAGACCTCGAGAAATCGATGCGTGAGCGAGCGAAGATCCGCAAAGTCAAAGTCCCGCTCGTCGTGTGCACCCAGCAGCGCGATAGCGGCGTCGTCGAAGCGCTGCGCCGGCACGTGCGCCACGACTTCACCGTACGTAGCCACGAGATGCCGATAGGCATCCCAGACTAAGCGCGGATTGCCCGTCTGACGCAGCAGGCCGCCGACGGTCGCGTCACACAGCCCGATGTTCAGCAGCGTCTCCATCATGCCGGGCATCGAGACCGGGGCGCCGGAGCGGACCGAGACGAGCAAAGGGCGACGGACGTCGCCCAGGGCCAGTCCGGTCGAACGTTCCAGCGCCCGCAGAGCCCCCCTCCACAGATCCGGATCGGCGGCCAGCGCACGAGCAGCCGGGTCCACGCAGTAGAGCGTGCCAATCGCGAAGGCAGGAGGCACAGGCAGCGACAGCTCGGCCATGCGCAGCAGGTTCCATGCCTTGAAGCCCATGGTTTGTGCCGACGGTTGACCGGCAGCCGCTGCATCACCGCCGCATCCGATCAGGAAAACATCGGGAGGCAACGCTGTCGATTCCGCCGGCCGCCGCTGCACGAGCGCTCGCATGGGAGCAGGTGCCGCGGGCGTCGCCCTGCCTCGGTCCGCACCTCGCTGCAACGGGATGTCCAGCGGTTCGCTTCCGGCTGAGTCGGCTCCATGCCCCGCGTGGCCATGGTGGCGTCGGTGCGAACTCATCCTCGCACCCCGGCCTTGTCGAAGGCCAGATCGCGAAGCGCGTAGGCGGCGGTCAGCAGGCGGTCCGAGGCCAGCTCCAGGGCGCCCGCCAGGTCATTGGCGAGCATCAGCGACGCTGCGTCCTGCACCACCCCGAGGATCACGCGGCGCGCGTCGCGCAACAACGCGTCGCATTGCCGCTCCGCCTGAAGAACCCGCCAGGTTGCGCCGAGAAAGGCGTCGTTGTCCACTGCTTCGCTGTTGGAACCCAGCGTACGCGCGATCGCCAGCGCTTTCACCTGGTCCTGGGTCGCCTGCAGCACCGTGGCCGCCAGCTGTGCGAGCACTTTGTGGACGTCGTCATTCCAGCCCTTGAGGTGGTGATCGGCAATCAAGCTAATCAGGAACGCTGCCTCCTCCAGCGCGTCGGCCACGTCGTCCGACTGCTCGATCAGCCTGGCTACGGGCCGCCAGCGGGGCTGGTGTTCCGCCTTCTCTCGCGCCTGCATCACCAGGTGGTCAGCCTTGCGCTCCCACGCCTTCGAACGTGCAGCGAGTTCGCGCGAAGCCTTGCCCGAACGCTCGGCGCCATGCGCCAGACCGTCACTGACCGCTTGCGCTAGCGCTTGGCAATATGACGCATGCTCGGCCAGCAGGTCGAACTCGCTGGTGCGCTGGCGCACGTGCTGCGCCAGCAGCATGCGAGTTTCGTCGGCCACTAGCGCGGCCGGTTGACTCCGGCGCATGGCATCGCAGGCCAGCCGCATCACCGCAACCAGAAAGGCATGGGCATCGGCGACGCCGATGACTTCGTCGAGCCGGTCGCCGATCCGGAACGCGCCTTCACCCGCCGCCTGCATCGCGGCAAAGATCAGGCGCTCACCGCCCATCTGCAGCCAGGCGCGGTGACCGACGTCGAGCCTGGCCACCTCGGCCAGCACAGCGATCGCGTCATCCTTGTCGACGAAAGCCTGCAAACGCTTGCGGGCGCGGTTCCAGTCGATCAGAAAAACGATGCGCGACCCAATGCCCTCCAGCGCCGCGTCGACGGCAGCGTCGTCCACGCAATCGAACCGGGCCGTTCCCACCGAATAGGCATCACCCTGGTTCAGCTCGGCGTTCGTGCGCGACTCCAGTCCCGACCACTTTGCCCCGAACGGCGCCAGGAGCGCCTGGAAGAATTCAAGACGAGCACAATGGAGATCTGAATAGCTCAGCGTGATGACATGGCCGGTCACCTGCAGCACCAGCACATGAGCGTCGTTGGTGCCGATATCGTTCTGCAGCAGCAGTCGTTCGCCATCTCGCGTGGCGGCAGTGTCCAGGCCGGGGTGGTCGAACTTCAGCACCGCAGTGCGGTTCAACCCGCGCATGAAGGCGGCAACGCGCGCCCGGTCCTGCGGTTGCAGTTCCCACACGTTCGCGCCGTCGATGACCTCGCTGGCCAACTCGCCCGATAGTTTGTTGATCTGCTTGTGAAGGTCCATCACGAGCAAATGCAGGCTGTCTGCCTCGCCGCGACGCCCATGGGTGAGTGCTTCGACCTGTTTGTCGCTCAGCCGATCCGAAGGCAGTGCGAGGAGCCAGTCGAGCCAGCGCTTCACCCGGGGAGAAGGCTCCGCTCCGTCTGCCGTGGTCTCGAGTACTGGCCGAGCCATGGTCGCCAGGTCGTCCTCGATGCACCTGAGCAGCCTCGGCATGTCCGGGACGAGAAGGTCTTCGTCGATCCGACGCGCCGCAGCGGCGGCGTCATGGAGCCACGCTGTGTTCAGCCCCACAGAGGCGATCTCCTTCGAAAGATCGAGAAGCTCGCGATCCGGATGTGAAGCGTGTGTCGACGCCGCCTGCACAACCGTGAGGTAGACCTTGAGGCGGTCGTTGGCGGAGAGGGCCGCCTTGACCCAGGCCGGCAGCATCAGTCTGTGCTGGCCGAGTGAGGCTACCGCTTGGGTCTTTTGCATGGGTTCGTTCCAGTCAGGACGTTGTTCAGTCTTGGGTCCCTGCATGACAGCCATGTGGCAAAACTGTCTGGCGCGAGTAAGTTCTTGACCTGGAACAACCGGCCAGATCCGCTTCACGTCGCGGGCAGAGAGCAGTCATGAGCGTCATCGGCCTCGCCCCGTCTTTCCGAGGCGGACTCAGGTCGCGATGCAAAAATCTGATGCGGCGGCTGAATCTGAGGTCTTCGCCGAAGTGTTCGTGGACGTCACGGCGCGAGGCGGCGCTGCCGGCGAAATCCAGGGAGACCGTTGGCTCGAGGCCTCGTTCTCGTCGATCGAGGCTCTCTGGCATGAGCGATTCAAAGATCCGGCAGGTCGACCCATCTGGCCGCATTGACTCGGCTACGACGTTTCGCGCCGATGAAGATTCTTGCGCGCACGCCTTGCATCGCCGATGCGATCATGCGCTCGGACTCGGCCGGTGAAACGCCATAGTCCTCGAATCGAGTGCCAACGCCGAGACCTTCGAGGAATGCCTTGACTTGAGAAACTCGGGCGCAGTTCAGCCCGTTCTTGAAGACCTGCGCCATCGCGGCGTCGCGAGCGGCGCTCACGCCTACCGCGAGCCGAAGAACCAGCGGCAGCGTGAAAACAGCAGGCAATACCGTGCTGCAAGCCGCGATCAAGGGTCATCGTGTACGAGATCGAATGCGCAAGCGCGACCCGGCAGGGGCGGTGCGGCGCCCTCGCCCGGGTGACGACGTCCGTCACGTCGTACCGGAGCGGGGGGCTAGGCCTATGCGTCGGCGCCGGCGCCGGCGTCGGCGCCGGCGCCGGTTGTCGTCCTTTTCTCGGCGCTTGTTCCCTTCGGGCGTCCGGTCTTGAGGCTCGGCACGCCGTTCAAGACCGATAGGAACGCCTTGTCTGTCATGGCTTGCAGCGCCAAGACGCCGGCCCGCAGCAGCTCGCTCTTTTTGGTCGGCCGCTTCAGATTGGCGGCGCGATCTTTCAAGCCCTCGAGTACTGCGTATTCAGTTTTCGGAATGGTGAAGCTATCTCGCACCAGTTTTTGCTTGGCCTTGGAAGCCACCAGCGTGGACCCGGCGTTGCCATTCGAATTGGCGGCCGAAGCCTTTGACGCCGTCCCGGGCCGCGGCTCGCCAGCGACGGGGATGGCGACTCTTGCCGGGCCGCGTGTTTTTCTGGCGATCTTTGCCTCGGTCATTTAGTTGACTTCAAGGTTTATACGGTATATATAGTTTATATTGAATTTTGAGCTATTGAAGTCGACGAGCCCTGCGGGTGAGTGAAGAGCGGCCTACGCGAAGCGACGGAACGGAGCGCACTGCCCGCTGCGTCACCAAACTACCGCACTCTTTGTTCAACGTTTGAGGAGCAATCGATGCAAGCAGTGAAGCTCCTCCAGGTGAGTTATGTGCTGATGGACCCCGCGTTCCTTCGCCAGGTCGTCAGCGACGCGGGCGACGCGTCGGACACCGAAACGCCGGCATGGCAAGCTTCACGCGCCCCGTGGAGAACTTGGTGCGGCGAAGCCGCAGCTCGATTTTCGGCGCTTGCTGCGGGCATTGCCAAAGGACATCGGGGATTCACTGCACCGACGCCGCACGAGTAGGGGCGGAAAATCTATCGCAGCCTTGCGAAGCTGATGTGGCCGATCAGCCGATCCGGCAGCCCATGGCGCACTTGTTCGCGCACGATCTTGACCAAGCCCTCGTCGGCCATCGCTTTGAGGTCGCGGGCGGCGCTGTCGTAGACGTAGGGGTTTTCCAGCGTCGTTCCAGCGGCATCGAGATCGGTCGGAACGCCGATCTCCGATTCAAGGTAGATCGAGCGGACAAGGCTTGTCAAGGTGCGCTCCTCGCTTTGTGCCCCTTCGGGTGGAACAAGTATCCTACCGCGTACCCGCCTCGGCCCGAAACGTCGTGGCATTTCAGATTGTGATAGATGCTGCCGTGCTATCTCATGCCTATCCTCCTGCTGCCACTTTTTTCGGCGCGGTCAGGAACACCGCGTCTGCGCAGCGATCCTTCGATCGGAAGGACTCTTTTCCACAGCCTTTTGCACCGTTCCGGGGGACAAACTTCGATCTGGAATCGTCGGCCCTTCGGTCCCGCGGGAAGGGATGCGACCTCATTCAACAGGCACCCAGACCAGCCCGCCCGAACGCCCGCGATCATGGGCGAAGGGCCGCCCCCTACAGATGAGGTAATCCCGCCCTTCGCAGGATCGCGGCTTGCGCTTGGCCAATCGCTGAATGTCGTGAAGCATCGCTGTACCCACCAGCGCCGACGGTGCTACCGGTTTCGGCAATCCCCGCGGCAGATCGACGGGTGTCTTGCTAGGGTTGCCGGTTCAGAAACTCCCGGACCGCGCTTATGGTGGCATCGGGTTGCTCTTCCATGAGCCAATGCCCGGAGTTGAGTATCACCAGTTCGGTCACATTGGTAGCGGCATTACGCATGACAACCGCTTCGTTGGCACCAACGGACTTGACACCGCCGATGGCCAGCACCGGCATGGGGAGTTTGTTTGTCCCGGGTGCCGCTGAACGAGATCGCCGTGTCCAGCCAGCAGCACCTCCTTCAGCAAAGCCGTGGCTATCCTGTACGGCAGGTGGGCGGCCCACTTGACCTGCATATATTCCAACTCCGGCGTGACGCGTTTGGGCAGCGCCTTGGCCAATGGATGCGTGCAGTGGCGCCGCGCCTTTCGGCAGGCACAAGACCACAGCCGTGGGCTCGTGACCTTCACCTTGCCGAACACGGTGCGCAGCACGGTGGAACGACTGTCTTTGTGACGCAAGGTCGAACCGCAATAACGGCAGGCGGTCTCGCTTGGCGCTTGGCAGCCACGCCGCCACTTGTTGCGAAAGCAAATCGCTCTGAACCTTGGCCAGAAGAGATCGCCCTTCAGCGAGAGTGAGGCCGAGCTGCGACAGACATCGATCGCGCCGTTCGAAGACCGCCAAAACCTCACCACCTTTGTGGCTTGCCTCACGGACTCCGTCGTCCAGGCGCGCCTCGATGATCCAGCGCATGTTCTGCCCCGGCAGTTGAGATGCCGTTCAGCGTAAATCCGCGCCGCCCCGTCCAGGACGGGCTGCGCTCGGTGATCGCCTGGGCCTCCTCAAGTTTTGCACGCTCTCCTGCGGCCAGCCGGTATCACTTCTTCTTTGCAAACCACCCAAACCCTTGCTAGATGCGGCCTGGTGACCGGTTGCGCGCATCTGCAAAGGCCGAGTATCACTTTTACCGGCACGTTTGGATCACATTTCCGGGTCTTCCGCAATCGATGTGACGTCAGCACACCAGCTGAGCTATACCACGAGCATTAATCAGTCTTGCACTTGCTCGTTGAATCTAGGCGTCATTCGCTACGGG
>PLZH01000089.1:3691-5239 GCA_003152055.1 Burkholderiales bacterium | reverse complement strand
TCGCCATTGGCGTCAGGAACACGAGCACGCTCGAGGTTCATAAGTTCGCAATCCTCGCAAAGAAGGGGTGCCCGCGGGCACCCCTATAAACCCGGAGCGCCGCGCCGGGTGGAGACATTGTTGCTTGCCTCGGCTCAAGTGATGCGGCGGTCCTTCAGGCTGACCGTCCGCTTCCATTCGTCCACCGTGCCGACGCGGCGGATGTCGCCCCAGGTGCCCTTGTAGTAGGGCACCACGTTGCGGTCCACCCACGAGGTGACGACATGGCCGTGCACGCCCTTGATGTAGCCGAAGAGCATGAAGGTNNATCTCCAGGAAGGCCAGCGGGAAGCGGTCGCGCACGAAGCTGTTGAACTCGTCGTGGTAGGCGGTCTGCCAGACCTCGTTGGCGCGGCCGCCGTTGATCCAGAATTTGTATTTGGCCTTCTGCCCGGCCACCATCTCCGGCAAGCCGTTCCAGGGAGCGGGCTTGAAGTACGCGCGGCCGTCCGCGGTGCTGAACTTGTTGTCGGTGTAGATCATCTCGGTGCCGACGAGCTTGTCGCCCTGGACCTCCTTGATCGGCAACTGCACGCCGTTCGTGCCGGCCTTGCGCAGCAGCGCATAGGTGGCGAGATACCCGGTGTCGCCGCCCTGGCTGTCGATCGGGCCGACGCCGGGACGCCCCGCGCGGCGAAAGCCGTCGTCGAAGGCGTCCTCCTCGGTCTTCCAGTCGAAGCCCTCGAAACGCTTGGCCATCGCCGCGTTGCCTTCCTTCGTGTACATCGCCTTCAGCGTGTTGGCGATGTCGGCGGCGATCAGGCAATCCGGCTTGGCCGAGCCCGGCGGGTCCATGAATTTCTCCGACAGGCGCAGCCGCCGCTCGCCGTTCATCGAGGTCAGGTTCATCTCGCCCGGCTGCGCCGCCGGGAACATCAGGTGCGCCTCTTCGGCGATCGTCGTCGGGTAGAGGTTCATCGCGGCCACGAACATGCCGCCCTTGTTCTTGCAGGCGTCGTAGATGACATCGACCATCTGCTCGGCAGTCACGCCGCGCGCCTTGGCCATCGCCTCGCTGACGATCTCGGCGCGCCGGTGCAGCACCTGCTGGTGCTGCTCGGCGTTGAGCGTGGTCTGGAACGGGTTCGTGCCCCACAGCGTGTACATCAGGCCGCGCCCGGCAATGACCTCCTGGTCGATGTAGATCTTGTGGTCGCCCGGGTAGGGGGGCCGCGTGTAGCCTTCCTGGTGGCCACCCATGCGGCAGACGCCGGCGCCGCGGCGACCGACGTTGTGCGTGGCAATCGCCAGGCTGACCAGCGCGCTCTGGATGACGTAGTTGTCGTTGCCCCAGATGATGCCTTTCTCGTAGGCATGGAAGCTGCGCGGGCGGTGGCCGCTTGTCTTGGGCTTGTAGGCCCACTCGGCGGCCTGGCGAATCTTCGCTGCCGGCA
Source organism: Burkholderiales bacterium (assembly GCA_003152055.1). GTDB lineage: Bacteria > Pseudomonadota > Gammaproteobacteria > Burkholderiales > Burkholderiaceae_C > Schlegelella_A. The sequence goes on along the minus strand of PLZH01000089.1, from coordinate 3,806 downwards.
CGCCGGTCGCCTTCTCGGCATCCTCGAGCGACATGCGGTTGGTCTTGACGGCGTCGTCGAAGCCGCTGGTGTGCTCGGCGATGAAGGCCTTGTCGTGCCAGCCCTGCTCGACGAC
>PLZH01000089.1:3492-3671 GCA_003152055.1 Burkholderiales bacterium | reverse complement strand
TGGTTGAGGAAGTAGTTGGTCTGCGTCTCGTACGAATTGCAGCCGGTGGCGACGATGCAGTCGGCGAGCTGCGCGTCCTCGTAGCTGTTGTTCAGCTCGCCGATGCCCATGTCGCGCGTGGCGTGGCACTCCGAGTTGTAGGCCGGCCGGTTGTGGATGCGCACCATCGGCGTCTGGAT
>PLZH01000089.1:2182-3474 GCA_003152055.1 Burkholderiales bacterium | reverse complement strand
GGGTTCTTCAGCCGCTCGCGGCTGATGCCGTCGTGGGCGTACATGTACGACGCCATCTTGCCGCCGCGGGTCGAGGACAGGCCGCCGTTGACGACGCATTCCTTGTCCGGCACGACCATGATGTTCCAGCGCTTGCCGGCCTTGTCGGTGATCGTGTTCGTCATGGCGCGCGTCATCGTGATCGCGAGCGGCGGCAACTGGCGCGTGAAGTCCACGCCGAGCGCGTTCTGGCCGGCGGCGCGGCCGCCTTCGCGGGTGGCGTCCCACTTGTACACGTGGTAGCCGCAGCCCACGATGCAGAAGTGGCAGGTCATGTTCGTCTTCGCTGCATCCTTGGGCGGCAGGGCGATGCGGTCGTTGGCTTGCGTGCTCATGGTCGCGGCCCCTTCAAAGGATGTTGGCCTGGCGGCCGTAGATCAGGCCGTCGATGCCGACGGCGTTCACGGTGTCGCTGGCCGGGTCGTAGTCGAGCAGCACGCGCGGCAGGTTCTCGGTGGCCTGGCCGCAGATCATCTGGCCGCTGTGCTCGGCGTCGAACATCGAGAAGTGACAGCCGCACTTGAAGGTCTTGCTCTCGGCGTGGTACAGCACCGGGCAGCCCATGTGCGTACACAGCGAGCTGTAGGCCACGATGTCGCCGTTCGGGCCCACGCCGCCAGCGACGGCGCTGCCCATGCGCAGCGCCACGCAGGGCGAACTCGGGTCGGGATAACTGAAGCTGACGGCGGTATTCACCGGCATGCCGGCTGCCTTGCCGACGCCGCGGCGCGGGTACGTCAGCGTCGTGCCGGTGCTGCCGGGCGCTGCCGCGGCCTGGGCGGCGCCGGGCACGAGGGCCACCCCGCCCGTGCCGACGGCGGCGGCGACACCGCCGGCCGACTTGAGGAATATGCGGCGGCCGAGTTTGAGCTCTTGCATGCTGTCTCCCGTTGTGATGGCTTGAGAGCGACATCACAGCGCAATCGCCGTGCCACGGCCCGGAGTGTTGTGAATCAAGGACTTGGCGCGGTGTCCTGCGGACTTGTCCGGATTGCGTAACGCGGTGCCGGTGCGATACGTTTCACTTCCGTAACGCAGGAGCCGGCGTTGAAGCGCAGAACATGGGTCGCGGCACACGCCGCCTGTATCGCCGCGGCCGCGCTGGCGCCACCAGCGTGGGCGCAGGCGCGGCTGCGTATCGGGCTGACCGCGGTGATGCTCGCCGACCAGGCGGCATTCCTGGCACGTTGGGCGGCGTACCTCTCGGATCGACTGCAGGCCGGCATCAGCTTCGCGACGCGCGACCAGTACCA
>PLZH01000089.1:1852-2166 GCA_003152055.1 Burkholderiales bacterium | reverse complement strand
GGCGGCTACGCAGACCTGCGAGGCAAGGTTTTCGCGTACTCCGACCCGCTGTCGAATTCCGGTTGGCTGGTCGCGCAGGGTGAATTCCAGAACGTCGGTCTCGTTCCGTCGCGCGACCTGAAGCGGACTTTCTTCGCCCATGGCCATCGCAACGTCGCCGAGGCGGCGGCGGTGCAGCTCGCCGACGCCGGCTCGATCGACGGCTACGTCTGGGAGACGATGCGCCTGCAGGGAATGACGGCCGCGCTGCGCACCGAAGTCGTCTGGAAGTCGCGCCTGCATGGCTTTCCGCCGCTCGTGATGCGAGCGGATGA
>PLZH01000089.1:0-1733 GCA_003152055.1 Burkholderiales bacterium | reverse complement strand
CGCGCGGCGCGGCTGGTCGGCGCGCAGGCCTTGCCGATGCTCGATGCCGACGACACCTGGCTCGTGTTCGCGCTGCTGCGCAGCACCGCGGCGCTGCTGCCTGGCGCCGCCGCCGGCCATGCGCGTGTGGCGGTGCTCGACCGCCGCGGCCGCGTCTTCGCCAGTTCGGCGCCGGCCCGCCTGGCCACCGAGCNNCGACGGCGGCAGCGTGCTGATCGAGCCGATTCTGAGCGAAGACGGCGCGCAGCTGGGCTTCACCTACATCGAGATCGAGGGCCCGGTGTTCGCGCCGCAATGGGCGGCGTTGCTGCGGCCGGCCCTGATCGGTGTCGCGCTCGCGGTGTTGGTGCTCGTGCCGGCGGGCTGGTGGATCGGCCGCCGCATGACGGCACCGGTGACCGATGTCGTGCAGGTGATCGAGCGCATCGGACGCACCGACGCGGCGACGCTGCGCGCGCAACTGCCGCGCACGCGCGACCCCGAACTCGGCCGCGTCAGCGCCGCCGTGGGGCAGCTCATCGATGCGCTGCAGGCGCGCGAGCAGGCCGAGCTCCGCGCCCTGTCGGCCGAGCGCATGGCGGCCATCGGACGCATCACCGCCGCGGTGGCACACGAGATCAACAACCCCCTTGGTGGCCTGCTCACGGCGACGCAAACCCTCAGCTTGCATGGCGGGTCAGAGGAAACACGCAAACGCACGCTCGACCTGCTGCGCCGCGGCCTGAACCAGATTCAGACCACGGTGGCTGCGTTGCTGCCCCAGGCTCGCGTCGAGGATCGCGCCCTGGAGATCGACGACTTCGCCGACGTGATCACGCTGGCACACCCGGATGATGACCGTCGCAACTTGCGACTGACAACCCGGGTCGAAGTCGAATCAGCGATGCGCGTGCCCTCGGCCGTCTTGCGGCAGGTGATGCTGAACATGCTGCTGAACGCTGCATCAGCCGCAGGCGAGCCAGGCACCATGCACGCGGAGTTGCGCGCCGACGCCGACCGGCTCGTGTTCAGCGTGGCGCATGCCGGTCGGGCGTTGACGCAGGACGCCTTGGAAGCGATCGTCGCTGCGGAGAGCGGTGATGACCCCCGCGGCTTCGGCCTGTGGGTGTGCCGTGAGATCGCAACGCAATACGGTGGCGGCTTCGACGTCGACAGCCGACACGGGCAAGGCACTCGCCTTGTGTTCTGGATGCCCAACCGGGAAGCGCATGAAGAGCCTGTTGCTCATTGAAGACGACCCGATCATGGGCGAGTCGCTGGTTCAGCGATTCGAACTCGAAGGCTTCGAGGTGCGCTGGTGCCGCAGCCTCGCCGAGGCCACCGACGCGCTGCGTACCGCGTTCGGTGCCGTGGTCAGCGATGTGCGGCTGGTCGACGGACTGGTGACCCACTGGTTCGTGGAGCTGTCCGAAGCGCAGCGGACGATGCCATGGTTCTTCCTGACCGGCTACGGCAGTGTCAACGACGCGGTAGCGACGATCCGCGCCGGGGCTCGCGAGTACCTCACCAAACCGTTCGATATCGAGCGCCTGGTGATTCTGGTGCAGGAGGCCAGCTCTCCGTCTGAGCCCGAACCTGACGATGCAGTGCTGGGCATCTCGCCGGCGATGCGACGCGTCGAGACTCTCGTCCGAAAGGTCGCAAAGCAGCGCGTGTCGGTGCTGTTGACCGGTGAGTCCGGCGTCGGCAAAGAGGTTGCCGCCCAGTTGATCCACCAGTTGGGGGACCGCGCC
>PLZH01000163.1 GCA_003152055.1 Burkholderiales bacterium | reverse complement strand
AGATCGGCCGGCCGCGCCAGCTTTTCACGGGCGCGGCGCCGCGCAAGGTCATGCCGATTTCGCAGCGCGTCTGAGACCGAGACAGGACGGTGATGCGGCGCACGCTCTACGACAAGCTCTGGGNNTCGACCAGGCCGGGCGCAAGGTCTGGCGCCTGTCTGCCAATCTCGCGGTGAGCGACCACAACGTGCCGACGACGGATCGTTCGCACGGCATTGCCGACCCGATCTCGAAGCTGCAGGTCGATACGCTCGATGCCAACTGCGACCGCCACGGCGTCACGCAATTCAAGATGAACGATTTGCGCCAGGGCATCGTCCACGTCATCNNTCGGCACGAGCGAGGTCGAGCACGTGCTCGCGACGCAGACGCTGCTGGCGCGCAAGGCCAGGAACATGCTCGTTCGCGTCGAAGGCCGGCTGCCGCGCGGCTGTACCGCAAAGGACATCGTGCTCGCCGTCATCGGCAGGATCGGCACGGCGGGCGGCACGGGCCACACGATCGAATTCGCCGGCGCGGCCATTCGCGCGCTCTCGATGGAAGGGCGCATGACGGTATGCAACATGGCGATTGAAGCCGGCGCGCGCGCCGGCCTCGTCGGTGTCGACGAGACGACGATCGCCTATGTCAAGGGCCGGCCGTATTCGCCTGCAGGGCTCGTGTGGGAGGCCGCGGTGCGCTACTGGAAGACGCTGCATTCGGACGCCGACGCGAACTGGGACCGCGTCGTCGAGCTCGACGCGAGCACGCTGGTGCCGCAGGTGACGTGGGGGACCTCGCCCGAGATGGTCGTATCGATCGAAGATCGAGTTCCCGACCCCGAGCGCGAAAAGGACGCTGGCAAGCGCAACGCGATGGAGCGCGCCCTGCAGTACATGGCGCTCGAACCGAACCAGCGTATCGACGACATCCGCATCGACAAGGTCTTCATCGGCTCGTGCACGAACTCGCGGATCGAGGATCTTCGCGAGGCGGCTGGCATCGTCCGCCGCCTCGGCCGGCGCATCGCCGGCAACGTCAAGCTCGCCCTCGTCGTTCCCGGCTCGGGGCTGGTCAAGAAGCAGGCGGAACTGGAAGGCCTCGACGCCGTGTTTCGCAGTGCGGGCTTCGAGTGGCGCGAGCCCGGTTGTTCGATGTGCCTGGCCATGAACGCCGATCGGCTCGAGCCGGGCGAGCGCTGCGCCTCGACGAGCAACCGCAATTTCGAAGGCCGGCAAGGCGCGGGCGGGCGTACGCATCTCGTCAGCCCGGCGATGGCCGCGGCGGCGGCCATCGAAGGCCACTTCGTCGACGTCCGCCGACTGAGCTGAACGTCATGGAACCGTTTCGAGTTCACAGCGGCCTCGTTGCGCCGATGGATCGCGAGAACGTCGACACGGACGCGATCATCCCCAAGCAATTCCTGAAGTCGATCAAGAAGTCTGGCTTCGGGCCCAACCTTTTCGACGAGTGGCGCTACCTTGACCACGGCGAGCCCGGGCAGGATCCGGCCTCGCGCCGGCCCAATCCCGACTTCGTGCTGAACCAGCCGCGCTATCGCGGCGCCTCGATCCTCCTGGCGCGCAAGAACTTCGGCTGCGGCTCGTCGCGCGAGCACGCACCCTGGGCGCTACAGCAGTTCGGCTTTCGCGCGATCCTGGCGCCCAGCTATGCCGACATCTTCTTCAACAACTGCTTCAAGAACGGCCTCTTGCCGATCGTCCTGAGCGAGTTCCAGATGAGCTCGCTGTTCGACGAGACAGCGGCTTTTGTCGGCTATCGGCTGACGATCGACCTCGAGCGGCAGGTCGTCGTGCGGCCGGGCGGCGAGGCGATCGCTTTCGAGGTCGAGCCGTTTCGCAAGTACTGCCTGCTCGGCGGCTACGACGACATCGCACTGACCCTGCAGCACGCGGAAAAGATCAAGACTTTCGAGGCCGAGCGCCTGCTGAAGCAGCCCTGGCTCGCGGCCACGATCCGATGATGCCCCCATGCTCATCTCGTTCGCTGCCGCCCGAGCGGGCGCGCGGCACCCTTGAGGCGGCCCGGCGCGCGCGGAGATGAAGATCGCGGTTCTTCCCGGCGACGGCATCGGCACCGAGATCGTCGCCCAGGCCGAGCGTGTCCTGGCCGCGCTCGACCTCCGCCTCGAGACCGAGCACGCGCTCGTCGGCGGCGCGGCTTACGAAGCGCATGGCCGCCCACTGCCGGAATCGACGCTGGCCCTTGCGAAGGCGGCCGACGCCATTCTCTTCGGCGCCGTCGGCGACTGGAAGTACGACAAGCTCGAGCGCACCTTGCGTCCGGAGCAGGCGATCCTCGGCCTGCGCAAGTCGCTGGGCCTCTTTGCCAACTTCCGCCCGGCGATCTGCTACCCGGAGCTGACGAGCGCCTCGAGCCTCAGGCCCGAACTCGTGGCCGGCCTCGACATCCTCATCATCCGCGAGCTCACCGGCGACATCTATTTCGGCCAGCCGCGCGGCCGACGCGCCGCGCCCGACGGTGCATTCGCCGGCGCCGAGGAGGCTTTCGACACCATGCGCTACGCGCGACCGGAAATCGAGCGGATCGCCCACGTCGCTTTCCAGGCGGCGCAGAAGCGCAGCAAGCGGCTCACCAGCGTCGACAAGGCCAACGTGCTNNGAGAACATGTTCGGCGACATCCTCTCCGATGAGGCGGCGATGCTCACCGGCTCGATCGGCATGCTGCCCTCGGCCTCGCTCGATGCGAACGGCAAGGGCCTCTACGAGCCTAGCCACGGCAGCGCCCCGGACATCGCCGGCAAGGATCTCGCGAATCCGTTGGCTACAATCCTGTCCGCTGCCATGATGCTTCGTTTTTCCCTGAACCAGCCTGAAGCCGCCGCTCGCATCGAGCAGGCGGTCCGGTCCGTGCTTGCCGGTGGGTTGCGCACGGCCGATATCTGGTCCGAAGGGTGCACGAAGGTCGGCACGCGGCAGATGGGCGACGCGGTCGTGGCCGCGCTCGGCACCAGGAAAACGGCGATCGCCAAGAGCTAGGAAGCTGCAGGTTCGTCGCGCCCTTTCCCCGGCCTGACGGCCGGCGGAACCGAAGGAAACTCGATCACTTCAAGGCAGGGCAAGGCGATGGAACTCACAGGATTGATCGGCTGGCGAGGCATGGTTGGCTCCGTGCTGCTCGAGCGCATGGAGGCCGAAGGCGACTTCGATCTCATCGAGCCGCTTTTCTTCAGCACCAGCGACAAGGGCGGCCGGGCGCCGAAGCAGGCGAAGAACGAAAGGCGCTTGCAGGATGCATACGACCTCGAGGCGCTGAAGCGCTGCGCCATCGTCATCACGGCGCAGGGCGGCGACTACACGAAAGAGGTCTATCCGCGCCTGCGTGGCGCCGGGTGGAAGGGCACCTGGATCGACGCGGCGAAGACGCTGCGCATGCAAGACGACGCGGTGATCGTCCTCGACCCGGTGAACGCCGACGTCATCCGCGATGCGATGCGGCGCGGCGTGCGCAACTACATCGGCGGCAACTGCACCGTGAGCTGCATGTTGATGGGTGTCGGGGCGCTGTTCAAGGCCGATCTCGTCGAGTGGATGACGTGCACGACGTACCAGGCCGCGTCGGGCGGTGGTGCGCAGCACATGCGCGAACTGCTCGCGCAGTACGGTGCGCTCAACGCCGAGGTGAAGGCTCTCCTCGACGACCCGAAGTCGGCGATCCTCGAGATCGACAAAAGGATCGTCGATCGCCAGCGCGCGATGTCGGAAAAGGAGACGGCGAACTTCGGTGTCCCGCTCGGTGGCAGCCTGATCCCCTGGATCGACGCCGATCGCGGCGACGGCACCAGCCTCGAAGAGTGGAAGGGCGGCGCCGAGACGAACAAGATCCTCGGCCGCGGCTTCGCGGGCGGCGCTGCGCCGGTGCCGATCGATTCGATCTGCGTGCGCGTCGGCGCGATGCGCTGCCACAGCCAGGCGCTGACGATCAAGCTCAAGCGAGACGTGCCGCTCGCCGATATCGAGGCGATGATCGCCAGCGACAACGAATGGGTGAGCGTCGTTCCCAATACGCGCGAAGCGACGCTCCGTTCGCTGACGCCGGTGGCGGTGACGGGCACCATGAACATCCCGGTCGGCAGGCTGCGCAAGCTCGCGATGGGCCCGAGCTATCTCGGGGCGTTCACGATCGGCGATCAGCTGCTTTGGGGAGCGGCCGAGCCGCTCCGGCGCATGCTTCGGATACTTCTGGAAACGTGAGCCATGCCCTCTCGCTTCCAATACCGCGTTGTCTGTCTGCAACATCGGCGTGCAGAAGACTCGGAACCGACGCTTCAGAGAATGTCAGCCATTGCATGAGCTTGCTACCGTATCTCGCTGATGTTATGGTCTTTTCCGTCTTTGCGACCCGCCGTTTCTGAGGCCGCGTGAAGGGCCTCATCGAGATCGGCACGCTCGATTGCGAGCCGGTACTGTCCATTCGGGAGACGCCTTGAAAAGAAAATTGAAGTTCTCGGGGCGCTTCGCGCTGACGAGCGTTGCTTTCGCGGCGCTCGTTCTCACGTCTCCATTGGCTTCGGCGCTCGGCCTCGGCCGCCTCACGGTGAAGTCGGCCCTCGGCGAAGCGATGCAGGCCGAGATCGACGTTACCGACATGACGGCCGAGGAGCAGGCCAACCTCAAGATCCGCGTCGCGCCGCCCGAGGCCTATCGCACCGCCAACGTCGACTACAACCCGGTCCTTCCGACGACGCGCGCGACGCTGCAGCGCCGCCCCGATGGCCGTCTCTTCGTGCGTCTGGTCAGCGACCGTGGCGTGCAAGAGCCCTTCGTCGACGTGATCCTCGAGATCTCCTGGGCGACCGGCCGGCTCGTTCGCGAGTACACCTTGCTCTTCGACCCGCCGGCCGCAATTCGGGCTGCGGCGCCGCCCCCTGCAGGAACGACGACCTCGCCCGTCATCTCGGCGGCGCCGCCCGCTGCGGAGTCGCTGCCGCCTGCCACGCCGCCCGTGACTTCGGCACGCGAGGCCCGCGAGACCGCCCGCCAGACCGCGCGCGAACGCCGCGAGGCCGCCCGCGCCGCCGCGGCGGAGAGCCGCGCTGAAGGCAACGCGGCGCAAGGCGCCCGCGGCGCCGGCGTCGATGAAGTTCAGGTTCGCTCCGGCGACACGCTTTCGAGGATCGCCTCGCGCACGCAGCGCCAGGGCGTGTCGCTCGACCAGATGCTCGTCGCGCTGTTCCGCGCCAACCCGAGCGCCTTCATGGGCGAGAACATGAACCGCCTGAAGGCGGGCGTCGTGCTGTCGGTGCCGTCGGCCGAGACGGCGCAGGCGGTGGCGAATCCGGAAGCGCGCAAGACGATCGTCGCGCAAAGCGCAGATTTCGGCGCCTATCGGCAGCGCCTGGCCAGCTCGACGCTGCCGGCCAAGACCGAGCCAAGTGCGCGCCAGTCCACCGGCAAGGTCCAGGCTTCGGTCGAGGATCGCAAGACCGCCGCCGCGGCGACACCCGACAAGCTGACCCTGAGCAAAGGCAGCGCACCAGGCGCCGCGCCGACCATTGCCGAGGATCGTCTGTCGAAGGAGCGCGAGCGCCTGGCGGCCGAGACGCGGGTCGCGGAGCTGAACAAGAACCTCAACGACCTGAAAAAGATCCAGGGCTCGGCGGCGGTGCCTGCGGCCACTGCGCCTGCTCCGGCCGTCGTGCCGCCTTCGACGACGGCGCGACCGGTGACGCCGCCGGCGCCTGTCGTCGTCGCCGCGGCGCCTCCGCCGCCGGCCCCCGCACCCAAGCCGGCACCCGCGAC
>PLZH01000264.1:100499-100644 GCA_003152055.1 Burkholderiales bacterium | reverse complement strand
TGTCGCCGATGTCGGCCGAGGCAACCGTGGTCCGCAACTACATCGACACGCTGGTCAACCTGCCGTGGTCCAAGCGTACGAAGATCAAGCACGATCTCGCCTTCGCCGCGCACGTGCTCGACGAAGACCACTACGGCCTCGAGAA
>PLZH01000264.1:0-100462 GCA_003152055.1 Burkholderiales bacterium | reverse complement strand
CGGCCACCGCCGCACCTACATCGGCTCGATGCCCGGCAAGGTGCTGCAGAGCCTGACGAAGATCGGCACGAGAAATCCTCTCTTCCTCCTTGACGAGATCGACAAACTCGGCATGGATTTCCGCGGCGATCCGTCGTCGGCCTTGCTCGAGGTCCTCGATCCGGAGCAGAACCACACGTTCAGCGACCACTATGTCGAGGTCGACTTCGACCTGTCGGACACGATGTTCATCGCGACCTCGAACTCGATGAACATTCCTCCGGCCTTGCTCGACCGGATGGAAGTCATCCGTCTCGCCGGTTACACCGAGGACGAGAAAGTCAACATCGCGCTGCGTTATCTGTTGCCGAAGCAGGCTAAGAACAACGGCATTCGCGACGGCGAACTCGAGGTCACCGAGTCGGCGGTGCGCGGCATCGTGCGCTACTACACGCGCGAAGCCGGCGTTCGCTCGCTCGAACGCGAGATCTCGAAGATCTGCCGCAAGGTCGTGAAGGCGATCCAGCTGAAGCAGGTCACCGAGAAGATCACGGTCGTCGAAGACAACCTCAACGACTACCTCGGCGTTCGCAAGTTCGACTACGGCCAGGCCGAGAAGGAGAACCAGGTCGGCCAGGTCGTCGGCCTGGCCTGGACCGAAGTGGGCGGCGACCTGCTCACCATCGAGGCGGCGGTGATGCCCGGCAAGGGCAACATCATCCGCACTGGCCAACTCGGCGACGTGATGAAGGAATCGGTCGAGGCGGCACGCTCGGTCGTGCGTAGCCGCGCCCGGCGTCTCGGCATCAGGGACGACATGTTCGAGAAGCGCGACGTGCACATCCACGTTCCCGACGGTGCGACGCCGAAAGACGGGCCGAGCGCCGGCGCGGCGATGACGACGGCCTTCGTCTCGGCGCTCACCGGAATTCCGGTGCGCGCGCACGTGGCGATGACGGGCGAGATCACGCTTCGCGGCGAGGTCACGGCGATCGGCGGCCTGAAGGAAAAGCTGCTCGCGGCGCGCCGTGGCGGCATCAAGACGGTGTTGATTCCGCAGGACAACGTCAAGGACCTGCAGGACATTCCCGAGAACGTGAAGAACCAGCTCGAGATTGTCCCCGTCAAGTGGATCGACCAAGTGCTCGAGATAGCGCTCGAGAGGGTACCGCAGCCCTTGCCTGACGACGAGCCGGTCAAGGCTGCGGAGCCCGTGGCGGCGACATCCGGTGCGCCGGTGACGCCCGCGTCGGGAGACGTGCTTACGCATTGAACGCGGCCACGGGCGAGGCGGTGACGCCTCACCCGTGCCGCTATACTTCCGGCCTCGTCGCCGCGGCTTTCGGGCTGCGGCGAGCGAAGCGGGAGTAGCTCAGTTGGTAGAGCGCAACCTTGCCAAGGTTGAGGTCGAGAGTTCGAGACTCTTCTCCCGCTCCAGACAACAAGAGGGGAAGCCGTGGCTTCCCTTTTTATCGAGCCGGTAGCGGCGAAGCGAATGGGGCTTCGCCCTGGCCGGAAGAAGAAACAGAGTGGCGCGGTAGCAAAGCGGTTATGCACCGGATTGCAAATCCGAGTAGGTCGGTTCGACTCCGGCCCGCGCCTCCAATGTCGTTTGGTGCCCAGGGCGGGGGTCGAACCCGCATGCCTTGCGGCCGCGGATTTTAAGTCCGCTACGTCTACCGATTTCGTCACCCGGGCCGGGCCGCCGCATCATAGGGCCGGCTAAAATAACACGATCGTTCGATTGATCCTTCGCTTGCAGGAGCGCGTCGATGAAAGTTCTCGTTCCCGTCAAGCGCGTCGTCGACTACAACGTCAAAGTGCGGGTCAAGTCCGACGGCAGCGGGGTCGACATCGCCAACGTCAAGATGAGCATGAACCCCTTCGACGAGATCGCCGTCGAGGAAGCCGTCCGGCTCCGCGAAAAGGGCGTCGTGACCGAGGTGATCGCCGTCTCCTGCGGCGTCACGCAGTGCCAGGAAACGCTGCGCACGGCGATGGCGATCGGCGCCGATCGCGCCATCCTCGTCGAGACCAGCGAAGAGCTGCAGCCGCTCGCCGTGGCGAAGCTTCTGAAGGCGCTCATCGACAAGGAAGCCCCCGGCCTCGTCATCCTCGGCAAGCAGGCGATCGACGACGATTGCAACCAGACCGGCCAGATGCTCGCCGCGCTCGCCGACCTGCCGCAGGCGACGTTCGCGTCGAAGGTCGAGGTGGCCGACGGATTCGCGAGCGTTACGCGCGAGGTCGACGGCGGTCTCGAGACGTTGAAGATCAAGCTGCCCGCGGTCGTCACGACCGACCTTCGCCTCAACGAGCCGCGCTACGTGACGCTGCCGAACATCATGAAGGCGAAGAAGAAGCAGATGGACATCTTCAAGCCGGCCGACCTCGGCGTCGACATCAAGTCGCACCTCAAGGTGTTGAAGGTCAGCGAACCACCGAAGCGCGGCGCCGGTGTCAAGGTGCCCGACGTGGCGACCCTCGTGGCAAAGCTGAAGAACGAAGCGAAGGTGATCTGAGATGGCTGGCGAAATCAAGGCTCTGGTCGTCGCCGAGCACGACAACGCCAGCGTGCGGCGGGCGACGCTCAACACCGTCACCGCGGCCTCGAAGCTCGGCGGTGACGTGCACGTGCTGGTCGCGGGTGCAGGTTCCTCCGGCGCAGCGACCGCAGCGGCGGCGATCGGCGGCGTCGGCAAGGTGCTGCACGCCGAAAGCGACGTTTTTGCGCACGGCCTGGCGGAAAACGTCGCGGCGCAGGTGCTGGCGCTGGCGCCGGCCTATACGCACATCCTGTTCGCGGCGACGGCGTCGGGCAAGAACGTCGCGCCTCGCGTCGCGGCGAAGCTCGACGTCGGCCAGATCTCCGACATCATCAAGGTCGATTCGCCCGACACCTTCGAACGGCCCATCTACGCGGGCAACGCGATCGCCACGGTGCAAAGCCTCGACGCCGTCAAGGTCATCACGGTGCGGACGACGGGCTTCGATCCGGCGCCGGCTTCGGGCGGCTCGGCCGCCGTCGAGAACGTGACACCGGTCGCCGATTCCGGCAAGTCGAGCTTTGTCGGCTCCGAGATCGCGAAGAATGACAGACCCGAGCTCACATCGGCCAAGATCATCGTCTCCGGCGGCCGCGCGCTCGGCTCGAGCGACAAGTTCAACGCAGTGCTGACGCCGCTCGCCGACAAGCTTGGCGCCGCCCTCGGCGCGAGCCGCGCCGCTGTCGATGCCGGCTACGCGCCGAACGATTGGCAGGTCGGACAGACTGGCAAGATCGTGGCGCCGCAGCTCTACATCGCGGCCGGCATCAGCGGTGCCATCCAGCACCTTGCGGGTATGAAGGATTCGAAGGTCATCGTCGCCATCAACAAGGACGAGGAGGCGCCGATCTTCAGCGTTGCCGACTACGGGCTCGTGCAGGACCTGTTCACCGCCGTGCCCGAACTCGTCGCCGCACTCTGATCCGCCGCGCCCTGCACGAGCCCTTCCGCCCGATGCTTCGGGCGATGAGCTTTTTCTTCGCCTTCTCCCGCTTGCTCTCGGAGACAACGCCATGAGCTACACCGCGCCCGTCAAGGACATGCTTTTCTGCATGAAGGAGCTGGCCGACCTCGAAGCCATCGCGAAGCTGCCAGGCTTCGACGACGCCGGCCTCGAAACGGCGCAGGCCGTGCTCGAGGAATGCGCGCGCTTCAGCCAGGAGGTGCTGGCGCCTCTCAATCGCGAAGGCGACATCCATCCTTCGTCGTGGAAAGACGGCGTCGTGACGACGACTCCGGGTTTCAGGCAGGCGTTCCGCCAGTTCGGCGAAGGCGGCTGGCAGGGCCTGCAGCACCCGGGCGACTTCGGTGGCCAGGGTCTGCCGAAGACGATAGGCGCGGCCTGCATCGAGATGATCAACAGCGCGAACCTGAGCTTCGCGCTTTGCCCGCTGCTGACCGACGGCGCGATCGAAGCCCTACTCATCGCGGGAACGGCAGAACAGCAACGGCAGTTCATTCCGAAAATGATCTCCGGCGAATGGACCGGGACGATGAACCTCACCGAGCCGCAGGCCGGTAGCGATCTCGCGCTCGTGCGCACCCGCGCCGAGCCGCTCGGCGACGGCCGCTACAAGATCTTCGGCACGAAGATTTTCATCACCTACGGCGAGCACGACATGGCGGAGAACATCGTCCATCTCGTGCTCGGGCGCGTCGTCGGCGCGCCCGAGGGCGTGAAGGGCATCAGCCTGTTCATCGTGCCGAAATTCCTCGTCAACGGCGACGGTACACTCGGCGCGCGCAACGATGCCTGGTGCGTGAGCATCGAGCACAAGCTCGGCATCAAGGCGAGCCCGACCGCCGTGCTCCAGTTCGGCGACAAGGGCGGCCTCGGCCTCGACGGTCCGGGCGCCATCGGCACCCTCGTGGGCCAGGAGAACCGCGGCCTCGAGTACATGTTCATCATGATGAACGCGGCGCGCTACGCGGTCGGCATGCAAGGCATCGCGGTGGCCGAGCGGGCCTACCAGAAGGCGGCGGCGTTCGCCAAGGAGCGCGTGCAGTCGCGGCCGGTCGACGGCTCGATTGCGGGCAGCGCGACGATCATCCATCACCCCGACGTCAGGCGCATGCTGATGACGATGCGCGCCTACACCGAAGGTTGCCGTGCGATGGCGATCGTCGCAGCGGCGGCGTTCGATGCGGCGCATCGGCACCCGGTGGCGGAGACGCGCAAGCAGAACCAGGCCTTCTACGAATTCATGGTGCCGCTTGTGAAGGGCTACAGCACCGAGATGAGCCTCGAGGTGGCGAGCCTCGGCGTTCAGGTGCATGGCGGCATGGGCTTCATCGAGGAAACCGGCGCGGCGCAATACCTGCGCGACGCGCGCATCCTGACGATCTATGAGGGCACGACCGCGATCCAGGCTAACGACCTTGTCGGCCGCAAGACCGCACGCGATGGCGGCCGCGTCGCGAAGGCGATCGCAGCGCAGATTGCAGCGACCGAATCGGAGCTCGGCGCCAGCGCGGGCGCCGCGGCGCGCTCGATGCAAAAGCGCCTGAAGTCGGGGCGCGAGGCGTTCGAGCAGGTTATCGATTTCGTCGTGCGCGAGGGCAACGCCAATCCCAACGCCGTGTTCGCTGGCTCGGTGAGCTACCTCATGCTCGGCGGCAACGTCATGGCCGGCTGGCAGATGGCGCGGGCACTCCTCGCCGCCGAGCACGGGCTTGCCGTCGGCGCGGGCGATACCGCCTTCCTCGAGGCCAAGATCGCGACGGCTCGCTTCTACGCCGAGCACCTGCTGAGCAAGGCGCCAGGCCTGCGCGACGCCATCGTCGAAGGTGCCGACAGCGTGACGGGCCTGTCGCTCGAGGCATTCTGATCGCCGCCTCCTTCATTCATCCATCCACAGGGAGATTCATGCCGCTGCCTGCCATCCTGCGCATGCTGCCCTTGCCGATCATCGGCGCGCCGCTCTTTATCATCAGCAACCCTAAGCTCGTGATCGAGCAGTGCAGGGCGGGAGTCGTCGGCTCGATGCCGGCGCTCAACGCGCGGCCCGTCGAGCAGCTCGACGAATGGCTCGCCGAGATCTCGGAGACGCTGGCGGCGTGGAACCAGGATCATCCCGAGCGGCCGGCCGCTCCCTTCGCGATCAACCAGATCGTGCACAAGAGCAACGACCGGCTCGATCACGACATGCAGATGTGTGCCAAGTACAAGGTGCCCATCGTCATCACCTCGCTCGGCGCGCGCACCGACGTCAACGACGCGGTGCACAGCTGGGGTGGCATCGTGATGCACGACATCATCAACAACGCCTTCGCAAAGAAGGCGATCGAGAAGGGCGCCGACGGGCTCGTCGCCGTCGCCGCCGGCGCCGGCGGCCATGCCGGCGTGAAAAGCCCGTTCGCACTCGTCGCTGAGATCCGCGAATGGTTCGATGGCCCGATCGCGCTCTCGGGCGCGATTTCGACCGGCGGCGGCGTGCTCGCGGCGCGAGCCATGGGCGCCGATTTCGCCTATATCGGCTCGGCCTTCATCGCCACCGACGAAGCGCGCGCCGCGCAGGCATACAAGGAGATGATCGTCGCGAGCACGAGCGACGACATCGTCTACTCGAACCTGTTCACGGGCGTCCACGGCAACTACCTGAAGGGCTCGATCCGCAACGCCGGGCTTGACCCCGACGCCCTGCCCGAGAGCGATCCGACGAAGATGAACTTCGGGGGCGATGCGCGCAAGGCCTGGAAGGACATCTGGGGTTGCGGGCAGGGCATCGGCGCGATCAAGAAGATCGTTCCGGCGCGCGAGCTGATCGAGCGACTGACGCGCGAATACGAAGAAGCGAAGAGACGCGTGGCGTAGCAAGTGACTCGATGCCCGAGTCACGGATTCGGGTTCGGGCGGGCGGGGCGGCCGGACCGCAGCCGCGGCGCCACGGCGCGCGATATCGAGGCAAGCGTCACGCCTCTTGCAACGACGAGTTCACACCCCCAGTGTTACAGTCGTTGCCGACTGAGGTCCTTCCCGTGCGCGCGTTCGCACTCGCGAGCGAGCCGGGTCGCAATCCGTGAGGCGGTGAAGCCGAATCTCGGAAGGTTTCCTAACCCACTGCACCGCCGGAAACCGGCGTGAAAGGTGAGCGAGATGATGCAGGATTACAGGGCGAACTCGTACCTGTTCGGCGGCAACGCGCCGTATGTCGAAGAGCTGTACGAGGCCTACCTCGACAATCCCGGCTCCGTTCCCGACAAATGGCGAACGTACTTCGACGCGCTTCAGCATGTTCCGGCCGCCGATGGCTCGACCGCGCGTGACATGGCCCATGCACCGGTCATCGAGTCGTTCGCCCAGCGCGCCAAGGCCAACGCCTTCGGTGCCCGGGCATCGAGCGAAGACCTTGCCGTCGCGAGGAAGCAGGTCCACGTCCAGTCGCTGATCGCGGCCTACCGCGTCCTCGGCTCGCGCTGGGCCGATCTCGACCCGCTCAAGCGCACCGAGCGGGCGAAGATCCCCGAGCTCGAGCCCGCGTTCTACGACCTCACCGAGGCCGACATGGACATGGCGTTCAGTGCGACGAATACCTACTTCTCGGCCGCCGAGCACATGACGCTGCGCGAGATCGTGCAGGCGCTGCGCGAGACGTATTGCGGCACCATCGGCGCAGAGTACATGCACGTCACCGAGCCGACCGAGAAGCGCTGGTGGCAGGAGCGGCTGGAGTCGATCCGGTCGAAGCCGAATTTCAGCGCCGAGGAAAAGCTGCACGTGCTCGACCGTCTGACCGCGGCCGAAGGCCTCGAGCGCTATCTGCATACCAAGTACGTCGGTCAGAAGCGCTTCTCGCTCGAGGGCGGCGAGAGCTTCATCGCCTCGATGGACGAGTTCGTGCGGCGCGCCGGAGCCAAGGGCGTGCAGGAGATCGTCATCGGCATGGCGCATCGCGGGCGCCTCAACGTGCTCGTCAACACGCTTGGCAAGATGCCGAAGGATCTGTTCGCCGAGTTCGACCACACGGCTCCGGAAAGCCTGCCCTCCGGCGACGTGAAGTACCACCAGGGCTTCTCGAGCGACATCACGACCGCTGGCGGCCCGGTGCATCTGAGCCTGGCGTTCAATCCCTCGCATCTGGAGATCGTCAACCCGGTCGTCGAAGGCTCGGTCAAGGCGCGGCTCGATCGGCGCGGCGATTCCGAAGGCGACACCGTGCTGCCGATCATCGTCCACGGCGACGCGGCCTTCGCCGGCCAGGGCGTCGTGATGGAAACGCTGGCGCTGGCGCAGACGCGCGGCTACTACACGGGCGGCACGGTCCACGTCGTCATCAACAACCAGATCGGCTTCACGACCTCCGATCCGCGCGACTCGCGCTCGACGCTCTACTGCACCGACGTCGTCAAGATGATCGAAGCGCCGGTGCTGCACGTGAACGGCGACGACCCGGAGGCGGTCGTTCTCTGCACTCAGATTGCGCTCGATTACCGGCAGGATTTCAACAAGGACGTCGTTGTCGACATCGTGTGCTTTCGCAAGCTCGGGCACAACGAGCAGGACACGCCGGCGATGACGCAGCCGCTGATGTACAAGAAGATCGCGGCGCACCCGGGAACGAGAAAGCTCTACGGAGACAAGCTCGTCGCCCAGGGCGTGCTCCCGCTCGACGGCCCCGACGCGATGGTCAAGGCGACGCGCGCCGCGCTCGACGCGGGCAAGAGCAGCTACGACCCGGTGCTCACCAACTACAAAAGCAAGTACGCGGTAGATTGGGCTCCCTTCCTCGGCAAGAAGTGGACCGACGCGGCGGACACGGCGCTGCCCGTCGCCGAGATCAAGCGTCTCGCCGAGCGCATCACGACCGTGCCTGCTAACTTCAAGGTGCACCCGCTCGTCGAGAAGGTTCTTGCCGACCGCGCCGCCATGGGCCGCGGCGAGATCAAGGTCGACTGGGGCATGGGCGAGCACCTCGCCTTTGCATCGCTGGTCGCAAGCGGTTACGCCGTGCGCCTGTCCGGCGAGGACTCGGCGCGCGGCACGTTTACGCACCGCCACGCCGTGCTGCACGACCAGAACCGGGAGCGCTGGGACGAAGGCACGTACACGCCGCTGCAGCATGTCGCCGACGGGCAGGCGCCCTTCGTCGTCATCGACTCCTTGCTCTCGGAAGAGGCCGTGCTCGGCTTCGAATACGGCTACGCCAGCGCCGAGCCCAACACGCTCGTCATCTGGGAAGCGCAGTTCGGCGATTTCGTCAATGGTGCGCAGGTCGTCATCGACCAGTTCATCGCCTCGGGCGAGGTCAAGTGGGGTCGCGCCAACGGCCTGACGCTGATGCTGCCGCACGGCTACGAAGGCCAAGGCCCGGAGCACTCGTCGGCGCGGCTCGAGCGCTTCATGCAGCTCTCGGCCGACAACAACATGCAGGTTGTGCAGCCGACCTCGGCGAGCCAGATCTTCCACGTGCTGCGCCGGCAGATGGTGCGCATGTTTCGCAAGCCCCTGATCATCATGACGCCGAAGTCGCTGCTTCGCGCCAAGGACGCGGGCTCGCCGCTCACCGACTTCACGAAGGGCGAGTTCAAGACCGTCATCGGCGAGCAGGGCGCTGAGGTGAATGCCGAGCGCGTGAAGCGAATCATCGCTTGCTCCGGCAAGGTCTACTACGACCTCGTCAGGGCGCGCGGCGAGCGCAAGAACGCCGACGTCGCGATCATTCGCGTCGAGCAGCTCTATCCGTTCGCGCACAAGGCATTCGCCACGGAGCTGAAAAAATATCCGAGCCTGGCCGAGGTCGTCTGGTGCCAGGACGAGCCGCAGAACCAGGGAGCGTGGTTCTTCGTCCAGCACTACATCCACGAGAACATGACCGACGGGCAGCGCCTCGGCTATGCCGGGCGAGCGGCGTCGGCGTCGCCGGCCGTCGGCTACGCGCACCTGCATCAGGAGCAGCAGAAGGCCCTGCTCGAGCAGGCATTCGCCAAGCTCAAGGGCTTCGTGCTGACGAAATGATGCCCGATGGCGCCTCACTTCGGTCGCTGGCCCGCGAAGGGGCGGCGGCACCCTTGGGGCGGCCAGGTGGGCGCCGCGTGCTGCTTGGCGGCGCACCAACAAGGCAAACAAGATGGCATTGATCGAAGTAAAGGTTCCGCAGCTATCGGAATCGGTGGCGGAAGCGACGCTTCTACAGTGGAAGAAGAAACCTGGGCAGGCCGTCGCGCTCGACGAAATCCTGATTGAGATCGAGACCGACAAGGTGGTCCTCGAAGTGCCGGCGCCCGCCGCCGGCGTGCTGGCGCAAGTCATCAAGAACGACGGCGACAGCTGCATCAGCGACGAGGTAATCGCCAAGATCGATACCGAGGGCCAGGAGGCGATGTCGGGTGCGATGCAGATT
Organism: Burkholderiales bacterium; assembly: GCA_003152055.1. GTDB lineage: Bacteria > Pseudomonadota > Gammaproteobacteria > Burkholderiales > Burkholderiaceae_C > Schlegelella_A. The sequence continues at coordinate 90,597 of PLZH01000264.1, read as the reverse complement.
CGCAGCATTCCGCCGGCCGAGCCTGCGCCCGGCGAGACGCCCGGCGTGCCGCCCGAGGTGGCCTTGCTGGCCGAGACCAAGAGCGAAGTGGCAATGCCGGCGGCCGCCAAGTTGATGGCCGAGCACGATCTGCCTGCCGGCTCGGTGCAAGGGACGGGCAAGGGCGGCCGGGTGACGAAGGGCGACGTGCTCGAAGCGCTCGATACCCAAGCGGCGGGCGGCGCCAAGTCCGCGCTCCCTGCCGCCGCCGCGCCGCCGCCACCGCCGGCGACTGCGGTGCGCAGCGGCGCCGCCGTGGCCGCCATCGTCAGCACCCGGGCGTTGCCCCCCGTTTCGGCACCACCCGCGGCGAGTTACGGCGACCGGCCCGAGCAGCGCGTGCCGATGAGCCGACTGCGCGCGCGCATCGCCGAGCGGCTGCTGCAATCGCAAGCGACCAATGCCATCCTCACGACGTTCAACGAAGTGAACATGGCGCCAGTGATCGAAATGCGCAAGCGCTTCCAGGAGAAGTTCGAGAAGGNNACCCGATCATCAATGCCTCGGTCGACGGCAACGATATCGTCTATCACGGCTACTTCGATATCGGCATCGCCGTCGGTTCGCCGCGCGGCCTCGTGGTGCCGATCCTGCGCAACGCCGACCAGATGAGTTTTGCCGACATCGAGAAAAAGATCGCCGAATTCGGAAAGAAGGCTGCGGACGGCAAGCTCTCGCTCGACGACCTGACCGGCGGCACCTTCTCAATCTCCAACGGCGGCGTTTTCGGCTCGATGCTCTCGACGCCAATCATCAACCCGCCGCAGGCAGCGATCCTCGGCGTCCACGCGACCAAGGATCGCGCCGTCGTCGAGAACGGCCAGGTCGTCGTGCGGCCGATGAACTACCTGGCGATGTCGTACGACCACCGCATCATCGACGGCCGCGAAGCCGTGCTCGGCCTGGTGGCGATGAAAGACGCGCTCGAGGATCCCGCGCGACTTCTCTTCGACATCTGACATGGCGACCGGCAACGCGTTCGACGTCGTCGTGATCGGCGCCGGCCCCGGTGGCTACATCGCCGCCATCCGCGCCGCGCAACTGGGCTTTTCGACCGCCTGCATCGACGAGTGGAAGAATGAGAAGGGCGGCCCGGCGCCGGGCGGCACCTGCACCAACGTCGGCTGCATCCCGTCGAAGGCGCTGCTCCAGTCTTCGGAGAACTTCGAGGACGCGGGCCATCATTTCGCCGATCACGGCATCCGCATGGCGAACCTGACGATCGACGTGGCGAAGATGATGGCGCGCAAGAAGACCGTCGTGAAGCAGAACAACGACGGCATCATCTATCTCTTCAAGAAGAACAAGGTCCGGTTCTTCCACGGCCGCGGCTCGTTCGTGAAGAAAGGCGAGGACGGCTACGAGATTGCCGTGGCCGGCACCCGGGCCGAGGCCCTGACAGCCAGGCATGTGATCGTCGCGACCGGCTCCAACCCGCGCGCCTTGCCCGGGGCCGCCTTTGACGAGAAGGCCATCCTCTCGAACGACGGCGCCCTGGCCATCGACCACGTGCCGAAGACGCTCGGCATCGTCGGCTCGGGCGTCATCGGGCTCGAGATGGGCTCGGTCTGGCGCCGCCTCGGTGCCGAAGTGACGATTCTCGAGGCGCTGCCTGCCTTCCTCGGCGCCGTCGATACGCAGATCGCCGTCGAGGCGCACAAGGCGTTCGCTCGCCAGGGGCTCAGGATCGTCCTCGGCGTCAAGATCACTGGCGTCGACTCGCACGGCGAGGGTGTCTCGGTCGCCTACACCGATGCGGCCGGCAGCGCGCAGACGCTCGCCTGCGAAAAGCTCATCGTCTCGATCGGCCGCGTTCCGAACACGATCGGGCTCGGTGCCGGAGCGGTCGGCCTCGCGCTCGACGAGCGCGGCTTCGTCACGGTCGACGACGACTGCAAGACCAACCTCGAGGACGTCTGGGCGATCGGTGACGTCGTGCGCGGGCCCATGCTCGCGCACAAGGCCGAGGAAGAGGGCGTCGCCGTCGCCGAACGCATCGCCGGGCAAAAGCCGCACGTCGATTTCAACACCGTGCCCTGGGTCATCTACACGAGCCCGGAGATCGCCTGGGTTGGGCAGACCGAGCAGCAGCTCAAGGCGGCTGGCCGCGACTACCGCGCCGGAACGTTCCCGTTCATGGCGAACGGGCGGGCGCGGGCGCTCGGCGACACGACCGGCATGGTGAAGGTGCTGGCCGACGCGAAGACCGACGAGATCCTCGGTGTGCACATGATCGGGCCGATGGTCTCGGAGCTGATTGCCGAAGCCGGCGTGGCGATGGAGTTTCGCGCTTCGGCGGAAGACATCGGCCGCATCTGCCACGCCCATCCGAGCCTCAGCGAAGCGACCAAGGAAGCAGCACTCGCGGTCGACAAGCGCGCGCTGAATTTCTGAGATCGCGCTCCGGTGGGCGTCCGCGAGCTTTACGAAGGCACGCTCGTCGAACGCCGCTATCGGTCCGATCCCGCGCAGCTGCGCGCCATCGATGCGTTCGAGCGCTGCGAGAATGAATGGATCGACTACAAGGCGCAACGCAGCAACGCGATCTCCAAGCTGATCGCGCGGCCGCCGATCCCGCGCGGCGTCTACCTGTGGGGCGGCGTCGGCCGCGGCAAGAGCTTTCTCATGGATTGCTTCTTCAACGCTGTGCCGCTGCAGAGGAAGACCCGCCTGCACTTCCACGAGTTCATGCGCGAAGTGCATCGCGAGCTGGCCGAACTGCACGGCATGAGTGATCCGCTGCAGCACCTCGGCCAATCAATCGCGCGGCGCTTTCGCCTCATTTGCCTCGACGAATTCCATGTTGCCGACATCACCGACGCGATGATCCTGCATCGCCTGCTCGAATCCTTGTTCGAGAATCGGGCCAGCATCGTCACGACCTCGAACTTCCCGCCCGACGGGCTCTACCCGCACGGCCTGCACCGCGACCGCGTCCTGCCCGCTGTCGAGCTGCTCGAGGAAAAGCTCGAGGTCGTGGCCGTCGACTACGGTGTCGACTACCGGCAATCGACGTTGCAGTCAGTCGAGCTCTACCACACGCCGCTCGGGCCCGATGCCGACGCGGCGATGGACGAAGCGTTCGAGCGTCTCGCCGAGGCCAAGGACGACAGCCCGATCCTGAGGATCGAGCATCGCGAGATCCGGTCGCGGCGGCGTGCCGGCGGCATCGTGTGGTTCGATTTCCGCGAGCTCTGCGGCGGTCCGAGGTCGCAGAACGACTACCTCGAGGTGGCGACGCAATTCCACACGCTGCTGCTCTCGGGCGTGCCGCAGATGTCGCCGCGTCTCGCGTCGGAAGCGCGGCGATTCACCTGGCTCGTCGATGTGCTCTACGATCGGCGCGTCAAGCTCATCGTGTCGGCCGCCGTCGAGCCCGAGGCGCTGTACACCGAAGGGCCGCTGGTCCACGAGTTTCCGCGTACGGTTTCCCGCCTGAGCGAGATGCGCTCGAGGGAATTCCTCGCCGAAGGCCGGCGGACGGTCGATACGAGACTCACCTGATGACTTCGCCTCGTCCCGCCTTCTCGCTATTCCTGCTTTGCTGCGCGGCGCCGCTGGCCCTTCTCGTCGCCGCGCGTGTCGCGTGGCCTGCGTCTGCGGTCGATGCGGCGGCGTCCGCTGCATCCGCCGCGCAGGCGTCCGAGGAAAGAGCGCAAATCGCCAAGGAACGTGCCGCCGTCGAGGCACGCTTCGTCAGCCGCGAGCGCGAGTGTCGCCAGCGCTTCATCGTTACCTCGTGTCTCGACGAGGCGAAGGCCGAGCAGCGCCAGGCGCTCGATCGGCTGCGGGCACGCCAGCTCGTTATCGACGAGGCACGGCGTCACGAACGCAGCGAGGAGCGAAAGGCCGAGTTGGCAGACAAGGCGGCCGAGGATGCGCGCCGAGAGAGCGCACGCGCTGCGCATGCGGCAGCGAGCGCTGCCTCGGACGCGGCGCTGCCCGGTCGTGCCCCGCCGTTTGAGCTGCAGCGGCCCGAAGGCGCGCCGGCCGCGGCAAGCGGGCCGCACCAACGTGCCCGTTCGTCCGGGACGGGCATCGGCATTAAGCCGCAGGCACAGGAATCGCAGGCGCTTCGTGCTCAGCGCGAAGCGACCAGCCGCGCCGCCTTCGAGGCAAGAAAGGCCGAGGCAGCCGAGCACCGCGAAGAGGCGATCGAGCGAACGACCAAACGCATGGCTCAGAAGTCACCCGCGTCGCCATTGCCCGTGCCGCGCGCCGCCTCGGGTGCACCTTCGGCTGCGGCGCAGTCCGCATCGCGTCCTTAGGNNCGAGCATCTCGGTCGCTTCGCGCGGCGGCAACGCGTGCACGATGGCGCCGAGCTCGCGTGGCGTGAAGTAGTGCCACAGGCCGTCGCTGCACGACAACACGCTGTCGCCGATCTCGAGGCGGTCGATGTGCTTTTGCGACAGCGGCGGGTCCTGGAAGGTGCCCAGGCAGCCGGTCAGCAGGTTCGACTGCGGATGGTTGTTCGCTTCTTCCTCGGTGATCTGGCGTTCGTCGACGAGGCGCTGAACGTACGAATGATCGATCGAGCGACTCACCATCTCGGCGGCGCGGAAGTGATAGATGCGCGAATCGCCGGCATGGACGAAATCGCACTCGCGCGTCGGGCTGATGAGAAAGGCGGCAATCGTGCTGTGCGGCTCTTCCTCCGAAGTGATGGCCGTCAGCTTGATCATGAGATGCGCTTCGAGGACGAGCTGCTTGAGCGCCTCGGCCGGGTCGTCGCGGCTCGGCGAGTAGCGCTCGAAGAGCTGCTGCGCGGTGAGCACGACCTGATCGGCCGCCTTGCGGCCACCGCTCTTGCCGCCCATGCCGTCGGCAAGCACACCCATCACGCAACCAGGAACGCGGCTGTGCGGAAGGATCTGAACCTGATCCTGCTGATAGGCACGATCGCCGCGGTGGAGCCCGGTCGTTGCCGAAAGCCGGTAGCCCAAGCTCGAAGTGCCCATGACAGAAAACTATAATCGCTTTGCTCTTCCTCAAAAGGCCCAAAACCGCGAACTAGTCGCGAGTCCAAGGGCGACAATGGACGACAACCTCCACTCATTGCCGCGACGCCTGATCGAGCTGCGTATCGAGCACGCCGACCTCGACGACCTCATCGATCGCGCCACGGTTGATGCCGGTGGTGACGAGTTGTCGCTGCGGCGCCTGAAGAAGCGCCGCCTCCTGTTGCGCGACCAGATCTCGCGCATCGAAGCCGAGCTCCAACCGCCGCAGCCGGCATGAGCCTTCCCCTCGGCCGCCCGAAGGAAGGCTCCTCCCTCTCAGAGGGATCGCGCGAAGCGCGAAGGGTGCACCAGTGAGCTTGGAAGGCGAGGTCGTCGCCGCGCTGTCCGACGGCGGGGCGCTGGCCGCAGCCGATCCGAATCACACCGAACGCGTCGAGCAGATCGAGATGGCGCGTGCCGTCGCCGCGGCGATCGACGCGCGCTCGGCCCTCGTCGTCGAGGCTGGCACCGGCGTCGGCAAGACCTATGCGTATCTCGTCCCGGCCTTGCTCTCGGGCGCGCGAACGCTGCTCAGCACGGCCACCAAGACCTTGCAGGATCAGCTCTTCCTGCGCGACCTGCCGCGCTTGCGCGCTGCGCTCGGCGTTCCGGTGACGGTCGCCCTGCTGAAGGGGCGGGGCAGCTATCTATGCTCGCATCGCCTGGGCCTGGCACGCAGCGAGGTGCAGTTGCCCGATCGCTTCGCGGTGCGCGCCCTGGCGCGAATCGAGGCCTGGGCGCAGACGACCGTCAGCGGCGACCTCGCCGAGCTCGAGGGGCTCGACGAGCGCAGCATCATCATTCCGCTCGTCACCTCGTCGCGCGAGAACTGCCTCGGCAGTGAATGCCCCGAGGCGCGGCAATGCCACGTCAACAAGGCACGGCGCGAAGCCATGGCCGCCGATCTGGTAGTCGTCAACCACCATCTGTTCTTCGCTGACATGGCTTTGCGCGACAGTGGCGTCGCCGAACTGCTGCCGAGCGTCGAGGTNNGGGCTGCAGCAGGCGCGCGGCCTCGTCGCGTGGCCGGAAGTCGCGGTGGCCTGCGACAAGAGCGCACGCGACCTGCGCATCGCCACGAGTGGGCGCCTCGGCGAGGTTCGCGCGAACCTCAAGCTGCGTTGGTCGGAACGAAGCGGCGAAACCGAATTCGCAGCGGCGCTCTCGGCCGTCGAAGCGGCATGCCTCGCGGCGCGCGAGGCGCTCGACACGGTGAGCGAGCTCGCGCCCGATTTTGTTCGCCTCGCCGAGCGTGCGGCTCGCCTCGCCGCACTCGCCAGGCAGTTCGCCGGGCCGCCCGACGATTCCAAGATCCGCTGGATCGACATCTCGGCGCATCAGGCGCGGCTCGTCGAGTCGCCGCTCGATATCCGCCAAGCGCTGCGCGAGCAGATGCTGGCGGCGCCGAAAGCCTGGATCTTCACGTCGGCAACGCTCGGCGACGACGATCGGCTCAGCTGGTTCACCGAAAGTTCCGGCCTCGACGACGCGCGCGCGCTGCGCCTCGGCAGCCCCTTCGACTATCGCCGACACGCCCGCATCTTCGTACCGCGAGTGTTCCCGAAGCCGGGCGACGCACCGCATCCACGAGCGGTCGCGGAGCTCGCCGGGCGTTGCGCCCGTGCGCTGGGCGGACGCACCTTCGTGCTGACGACGACGCTGCGCTCGCTGCAATCGGTCGGTGCGCAACTGCGCGACGAATTCGCGGCCGAAGGCGCTGGCATCGAGGTGCTGGTCCAGGGCCAAGGTCCCAAGCGTCAGCTGATGCAGCGCTTTCTCTCATCGGCGCACGCGGTGCTGGTCGGCTCGCAGAGCTTCTGGGAAGGCGTCGACGTGCCGGGCGATGCGTTGCAATGCGTCGTCATCGACAAGCTGCCTTTCCCGCCGCCGAAAGATCCGCTCGTCGAAGCGCGGGTTCGCCGGCTCGAGTCCGAAGGCCGCAATCCGTTCGCCGACTATTTCGTCGCCGAGGCTGCGATTTCGCTGAAGCAGGGCGCCGGGCGGCTGATCCGCAGCGAGTCTGATCGTGGCCTGCTCGTCGTCTGCGATCCGCGAATGGCGTCGATGAGCTATGGCCGGCGCCTGTTCGCCGCCTTGCCGCCGATGACGCGTATCGACGACGAAAGCGAGGCGATCGCCTGGCTCGGCGGCCTTGCCGCCGCCGCGCTCATCGCCTGAGACATTGCCTCACCACAGCTGCCACCAGCGCGATTTCTTGCTCGTGCCCAGGCCCGCGACGTCGAGCGTCGTGTTCGGATAGTTCTGCTTCAGGACGCGCTCGGCGTCGTCGCGCAACTGGGCCAGGCCGAGACGGTCGTAGCTCTGCGCCATGATGAAGAGTGCTTCCTCGGTCGAAGGCGATTGCTGAAAGTCCTGCACGGTCTGCTTGGCCCGATTCACCGCGGCGACATAGGCACCGCGGCGAAAATAATATCGTGCGACGTGCACCTCGTAGGCGGCGAGTGAGTTGACGATGTAGTTCATGCGCATGCGCGCGTCGTCGGCATAGGCCGATTGCGGAAATTGCTCGACCAGCTGCTTGAAGGACTGGTAGGCGTCGCGTGCCGCCTGCTGGTCGCGCTCGGCGAGATCCTGGCCTGAAAGGCCGCCCAGAAAGCCAAGATCGTCGTTGAAGTTGATGAGGCCCCGCAGATAGAGCGCGTAATCGAATGCCGGGCTCGTCGGATGCAGCTTGATGAAGCGTTCCAGCGTCGAAAGGGCTTGTGCTTTCTCGCCGCTTTTCCAGAGCAGGTACGCACGCTCGATCTGCGCCTGCTGCGCAAGCATCGTGCCGGCACCGCGGCCCTCGAGTCGCTCGTAGAGCTTGGCCGCCTTTTCGTAGTTGCCGGACGCGGCTTCTTCCTTCGCCTCGGCGTAGATCTTTTCCGGCGTCCATTTCGCCGTTTCGTCGCGTGTCGTGTCGCAGGCCGAAAGGAAGAGGGCGGCCGAAATCGCCGACACTGTCAGCCACGAGCGTGTCGAGAAATTCATCGTCATCATGCAGAAGGAACCCCGGTGGACGATCGGGCGATCGACGCGCCGCAAAGCAAAGAATCGAAGGCGAATCTTATATGGTCGGCCAAGCTGAATCCGACGCCGCAAGCCCGACCCCGGAAGTGTCGGACGCCGCCGGCGAAGCCGACGACGAACCGCTCGAGACGCGGCGGGAAAGCGTCGACGAGGCGCAGCACGGCGAGCGGCTGGACAAGGTCGTCGTCGCGATCGCTCCTGAGTTCTCGCGCAGCCATCTGCAAGGACTGATCCGAGGGGGCCAGGTCAGCATCGATGGCGTTGTTGTCACCGGCCCCGCACAACGGGTTCGTGCCGGGCAGCGCCTGGCCGTGACGCTGGTGCCGACGGAGGAGAGCCGCGCCTATCGCGCCGAGGCGCTGCCGCTCATCGTTGTCCACGAAGACGATGACCTGCTCGTCGTCGACAAGGCGGCTGGCATGGTCGTGCACCCAGCCGCGGGCAACTGGTCGGGCACCTTGCTCAATGCCCTGCTCGCGCGGCATCCGGCCAGCGCGGCGCTTCCTCGTGCCGGTATCGTGCATCGGCTCGACAAAGATACGTCGGGGCTGATGGTCGTCGGCAAGACGCTTCCCGCGGTGACGGCGCTGGTGCGGGCGATCGCAGCGCGAGAGGTGCATCGTCGCTACCTGGCGATCGTGCACGGGCGGCCAGCGGCCAATGCATTCACGGTCGACGCGGCGATCGGCCGTGACCCGCTGACACGCACCCGCATGGCCGCCCTGGCTTCCGGAAAGCCGGCGCGCACCGATGTCGAGTGGCTGGCGTCGGCGGGTGGCCTGAGCGCGCTGCGCTGTACGCTGCACACCGGGCGCACGCATCAGATCCGCGTTCACCTGGCCTCGCGCGGGCTGCCGCTCGTGGGCGACCGTCTCTACGGTGGCCGGCCGGCACTCGGTATCGAACGGCAAGCCCTGCACGCGGCGGAACTCGCCTTTGCCCACCCGATTTCGGGCCGCGCGCTCGCCCTGCGCGCGGCGCTGCCTGCCGACCTTGCCGACGCATGGCAACGCATCGTGCAGGACGGCGCCAAGGTGATCCCTAGAGGTTCGCTACAATAGCTCTCGTTGCAGTTCGATGCGAGCAGCCGGCGCGGCAACGCGAAACCGCTGCTCGAACGTTCGACGGCATACATCGAGGCCATCGCACCTGTGGGTGCTGTTCGACGAGCGGCAAGCGCAAGCGCTGCCCATCCGCCGCGTTCCAGACGTGACGACTTGCCGCCCGCGGCAGAGGACTATCACGAAGACATGAAGACCCTGGATGCCAAGCGCGTCCTCGAGGCCGCGCTCATCTGCTCGAGTCAGCCCACGCCCTTGCGCGAGCTCGGCGTGCTGTTCGCCGGCGAGATCGGGCCCGACACGATCCGCGACCTTCTCGAAGAGCTGGGCCGCGACTGCGCCGGTCGCGGAATCGAGCTCGTTTCGCTGGCGAGCGGCTGGCGCTTTCAGAGCCGCCCCGAGATGGCTGCGTACCTCGCGCGGCTCAATCCGGATCGACCGCCGCGCTATTCGCGCGCCGTCATGGAAACGCTCGCCATCGTCGCCTATCGCCAGCCGGTGACGCGCGGCGACATCGAAGACGTCCGCGGCGTCGCCGTCGCCAGCTCGATCGTCAAGCAGCTCGAAGACCGCGGCTGGATCGAGGCGATCGGCTATCGGGAAGCGCCCGGCCGGCCGGCGCTGCTCGCGACGACTCGGCAATTTCTCGACGATCTGGGGCTCGCGAGTCTCGAGCAGTTGCCGGCCCTCGATGGTGCCGGCGATGCGCCCGGAATCAGCCACGATGCGCTGGCTGCGGCCGTCGCGCAGACCTCGCTGTCGTTCGCCGAAGGGGCGGCCGACGGCGAGGGCCATCTTCCTGTCGATCCCGATACCGACCCACCGTCCGCCGATCCCGCCTTGGAATCACACGCATGAACGCTCCTGCCGACTCCGCACCTCCTTCCGAAGTCGAGCGCGACGCCGACTCCGCAGCGCCCGCAGCCGCGGCCGAGACGCCTCGCCACACCGACGCTGGTTCGGCAGAACCGGCCCGAATGGAAGGCGAAGCGCCCCGCGGCGATCGCGGCCGCCGGCGCGGCCGGCGTGATCGGCGCCGCGGCGAAGGCGGCGACCTGGTCGCGCCGCGCGGCCCGACGACACCGCTGCCACCGAACTTTGAGGGCCCGCTTCCCTTGCACCTTCTGCGCCCGGCAGCGCCCGAGGCCGGCGAGATCTTCGCGCACGTCATGTCCGGCGAGTTCGATACCGAGTCGGAAAGCAGCGGCGAGATCGAGGAAGCGGCGCACAAGCGCGTGCTGGCGCCCGAGGCCGATGCGCCGAAGCTGCACAAGGTACTCGCGCAGGCCGGAGTCGGCTCGCGGCGCGACATGGAAGACATGATCGTCGAAGGCCGCATCTCCGTGAACGGCGAGCCGGCCCACACCGGGCAGCGCATTTCATTCGGCGATCGCGTCGAAGTCGACGGCAAGCCGGTGCGCTTGCGCATCGTGCCGCCGCCGGCGCGGATCATCGCCTACCACAAGCCGGCCGGCGAGATCGTCACCAACGACGATCCGCAGCACCGGCCCACTGTGTTCCGCCGCTTGCCGCGCCTGCAGCAGGGCAAGTGGCAGTCGGTCGGTCGCCTCGACATCAACACCGAAGGCCTTCTCCTTTTCACGAATTCGGGGGGGCTCGCCAACCAACTCATGCACCCGCGCTTCGGCGTCGAGCGCGAGTACGCGGTGCGCGTCATGGGCACGCTCGGCGACGAGGAGCGCGCGCAACTGCTCCAGGGCGTCGAGGTCGACGGCCAGCGCGCCGCATTCAAGTCGATCGAGAACGGCGGCGGCGAAGGACTCAACCAGTGGTATCGCGTAGTCATCACCGAAGGCCGAAACCGCGAGGTGAGGAAACTGTTCGAGGCGGTCGGCCTGACGGTGAGCCGATTGATCCGCATTCGCTACGGCACGGTCGTGCTGCCGCACGGCCTCAAGCGCGGCGTCTGGGTCGATCTCGACGAGCACGATGTGCGCGCGATCCGGCGCCTCGCCAGCGGCAACGACGGCCATCGAAACGAGGAGCGACCGGAAGGCGGCGGCAAGCGGCGCGACGATCGTGGCCCGCGCGGCAATCCCCAAGGCAGCGACCGGCCGCGGCCCCAGGGTCCGCGCCGGCCCGATGAGGCTCGCTTCGAAGCGCCGCCGGTCGATGCGCCCGATCGCTCGCCGCGCCCGGCCAGCGACGACGACGAGGACGAGGACGATTTCGATCCGAGCCGCATTCCCAATCCTCTCCAGCAGACCTTCGATCACCGCTTCGTCCAGGGTCGGCGCATCGGCCCGAACAGCGGCTTCGGCGCCGGCGGCAGCGCCCCTCGCGCATCGACTGGCCCGAAGGGCGATCCGAAGCAGCCCGATCCCTTGCAGACTTCGGTCGGCTACATCGGCGCCGATGCGTTCCATCGCAAGAACCGCGCGGGGCGCGGCAATCGCGGTGGCGGCTTTGGGGGCGGTAGTGGGGGCGGCGGCGGTGGCGATGGCGGTGGCGGTGGCGGGCAGGGCGGATTCGGAGGCGGCAGCGGCGGCGGCGGAAGGCGCGGTCGCTGAGGCGGCCAATCCTGTCGCAGGCCGCACCCCTACAATTAAAAGCTTTGCCCAAGATCCGGAGCTGCACGAACCATGGCCCTCGAACGCACCCTTTCGATCATCAAGCCGGACGCCGTCGCGAAGAACGTCATCGGCCAGATCTATTCCCGTTTCGAAGGCGTCGGCCTGAAGATAGTCGCCGCGCGGATGGCCCATCTTTCGCGGGGCGAGGCGGAGGCCTTCTACGCGGTGCACGCGGGGCGACCGTTCTTCAACGACTTGGTTGCGTTCATGATTTCGGGGCCGGTCGTGATCCAGGTGCTCGAAGGCAAGGATGCCATCGCGAAGAACCGGCAACTCATGGGCGCCACGGATCCGAAGAAGGCCGACAAGGGAACGATCCGCGCCGACTTCGCCGCAAGCATCGATGCGAACGCCGTGCACGGGTCGGACGCGGCCGAAACGGCCGCGGTCGAGATCGCGTTCTTCTTCGCGGGCATGAACGTCTACGGACGCTGAACGACTACCCGCGCCCGGCATGGTCAACCTGCTCCAGTTCGACCGCTCCGGGCTCGCCGACTTCTGCGCCGAGCTAGGCGAGAAGCGTTTTCGCGCGACGCAGCTCTTTCGCTGGATCCATCAGCACGGCGAGCGTAATCCGGCCGCCATGACCGACCTCGCGAAGTCGCTGCGCGACAGGCTCGCAGCGAAGGCCGCGGCCGTGCCGCTGCCCGTCGCGAGCGAGCAGGTCGCCGCCGACGGGACGATCAAATGGCTGTTCGACGTCGGCGACGGCAATGCGGTCGAGACGGTCTTCATTCCCGAGCCCGGGCGCGGAACCCTCTGCATTTCCTCGCAGGCCGGCTGCGCCGTCAATTGCCGCTTTTGCGCGACCGGGCACCAGGGATTCAACCGCAATCTCGCGACGTCCGAGATCGTCGCCCAGCTTTGGTATGCGGAATTCGAACTGCGCCGGCGCCTCGCGCTGGCGCCGGGCGAACGCGCGGTCAGCAACGTCGTGATGATGGGCATGGGCGAGCCGCTGCAGAACTACGCGGCCGTGGTCCCAGCGCTGCGCATCATGCTCGACGACCACGGCTACGGTCTCTCGCGCCGGCGCGTGACGGTCTCGACCTCGGGCGTCGTTCCCATGATCGATCGGCTGCGCGAGGATTGTCCGGTGGCGCTGGCCGTATCGCTGCACGCCCCGGACGATGCATTGCGCGACGAGCTCGTGCCCCTGAACCGCAAGTATCCGATCGACGAACTGTTCGCGGCGTGCCGGCGTTACCTGGAGCGCGCGCCGCGCGATTTCATCACCATCGAATACTGCATGCTGGACGGCGTCAACGACTCGCCGGCGCAGGCCGAAGCGCTGCTGGCCCTGCTGCGCGGTGATGACAGCCCGTTGCGCCCTGGGCTTTCCTGCAAGATCAACCTGATTCCGTTCAATCCGTTCCCGGATTCCGGCCTTCGCCGCTCGTCTCCGGCGCGCATCGCGGCTTTCGCCGCGGTGCTTCAGCACGGCGGCATCGTGACGACGGTGCGCCGCACGCGCGGCGACGATATCGCTGCGGCCTGCGGCCAGTTGGCCGGCGAAGTGCAGGATCGCACGCACGTCGGCGACCGAAGGGAGCGATCGACGGCGGCGCGCGCCGAGCATCGGATCGCAGCGCCCGCGTCGCGTCGCGAAAGTGCCGGCGGGCGGGGGACGGAGCGCACCCTGCCATGACCGCGTGCCGGTTCCTTCAGCCGACGCTGGCGGCGATCTTTCTCGGGGCCGCGCTTGCCGGCTGCGTCGCGACGACGCAGACGCTTCCGCCGACGCTGCCCACGGCCGATCTGAAGGACCGTACGACGGCCTCCGACGAGTCCGACGCGCAGAAGCGGGCGCAGGCACGGATGGATCTGGCGTCGGCCTACTTCGGGCGCGGCCAGGTCAGGACCGCGCTCGACGAGGTCAAGCTCGCCATCGCCGCCGATCCGAACTATGGTCAGGCCTTCAATCTGCGTGGCCTCATCTATGCCAATCTCGGCGACAACGCGCGCGCCGAAGAGAGCTTCAAGCGCGCGTTGCAGCTGAACCCGGCCGACGCCGACGCGCTGCACAACTACGCCTACTTCCTGTGCGAACAGAAGCGCTACGGCGAATCGACGGCGCTTTTCAACCAGGCCCTCGCCGTGCCGCAGTACGGCGGCGCGGCGCGAACCCTTCTCGCGCTCGGCGTCTGCCAAGCCTTTGCCGGCCAGCTCGCACAATCGGACGTGTCGCTGTCGCGATCCTACGAGCTCGACCCGGCCAACCCGGCGACGGCAACCAACCTGGCCCAGGTGCTCTATCAGCGCGGCGAATACGAACGGGCGCGCTTCTACATCCGTCACGTCAATGCCCTGGCCAACGTCTCGAATGCGCAGACCTTGTGGCTTGCCGCGCGCATCGAGCACAAGATCGGCGACGAGGGGGGCGCGGCCGAGTTTGGCAGACAGCTGCGCAACCGTTTCCCCGATTCGCGCGAAGCATCCGCCTACGCGCGCGGCGCCTTCGATGAGTGAGGCGCAAGAGGCTCCGGCTCCGGCTCCGGCTCCGGCGTCGAAGCCGACGGCCGGGCGCCTGCTTCGCGAGGCGCGCGAAAAGCAGGGTCTGCACATCGCGGCGCTGGCGGCGGCGATCAAGGTCTCGCCGAAGAAGCTCGAGCTGCTCGAGTCCGATCGTTTCGACGAGTTGCCCGACACCACCTTCACACGCGCTCTCGCGCAAACGGTCTGCCGGGCGCTGAAGGTCGATGCGGCCCCCGTGATGCAGCTCCTGCCGCCGCCGAGCGGGCATCGGCTCGAGCACGTCGGCGAAGGTCTCAACACGCCGTTTCGTGAGCGGCCGGGCGCGCTCGTGCAGCGCGACTGGATGCAGATCGCCACAAGCCCGGTGTTCTGGATCGTCGGGCTGATCCTCGTCGCCACGGCGACCGTGTATCTGCTTCCCGCGAGTTTCAGCTCCCTGGCGACGGCCCGGTCGCGCCCGGCTTCGGCGCCGCTGGCGCACGCGGTCATCGAGCCGGGTATGCCGCCGGATGGAGCCGAGACCGCGGCGGCGACCTCGGTTCTGGTCGCCGAGCCACGCGCCTCGGCGGTCGAGCGCATGGCCGGCCTCGCCGACATCGCGTCGGCGCCGCGTGCCGCGTCGCTTGCCGACGCAGCCGAACCCGCCGCCAGCGCTGCCGCGAATCCGCTGCCCGTCCCGGCGTCGATGCCAGACGCGTTGCCTGCGGGAATGCTTCAATTGCGCAGCTCTTCGGCGTCGTGGGTCGAGGTGACCGATGGGCGCGGCAAGCCGCTCCTGTCGCGGCTACTGCGGCCGGGCGAAGCGGTCGGCGTCGACGGCACGCCACCGCTCAAGGTGAGAATCGGCAACGCGGCGGCAACCCAAGTCACCTTTCGTGGTCAGCCGACCGAGCTGCAGGCCTTCACCCGCGACAACGTGGCCCGCCTCGAACTCAGGTAGCGAGCGACATCATGCGAGACGAAAGATCCTCTCTCGATTCGTTCATCGAGCCGGCCCGCCCGGCGCCGCGCCGTTCGCGCCAGGCCAGCGTCCGCTGGGGTTCCCGCGTCGTCACCATGGGCGGCGATGCGCCGGTGCGGGTCCAGGCGATGACCAACACCGACACGGTCGATGCGATCGGCACCGCGATCCAGGTGAAGGAGCTCGCGATCGCCGGCTCCGAGATGGTCCGCATCACCGTTAACACGCCCGAGGCGGCCGCCGCGGTGCCGCACATCCGCGAGCAACTCGATCGCATGGGCATCGACGTGCCGCTGATCGGCGACTTCCACTACAACGGGCACCGTCTGCTGACCGACTATCCGGCATGCGCCGAAGCGCTTTCCAAATACCGCATCAACCCGGGCAACGTCGGCAAGGGCGACAAGCACGACCGCCAGTTCGCGCAGATGGTCGAGGCGGCGGTCCGCCACCGCAAGCCGGTGCGCATCGGCGTCAACTGGGGCAGCCTCGACCAGGAGCTGCTGACTGAGCTGATGGACGAGAACGCGAAGCTGGCTGAGCCGCAGGAGCCCCGGCAGATCATGTATCGCGCGATAGTTCTCTCGGCGCTCTCGTCGGCGCGGCGTGCCGAAGCTATCGGCCTCGTGCCGGAGCAGATCATCCTGTCGTGCAAGATGTCCGGCGTGCAAGACCTCATCAGCGTCTATCGGGCACTGGCACGCCAGTCTGATTACGCGCTGCACCTCGGCCTCACCGAAGCCGGCATGGGGACCAAGGGCACCGTGGCGTCGGCGACGGCACTTGCGGTCCTGTTGCAGGAGGGCATCGGCGACACGATCCGCGTCTCGCTGACACCGCAGCCCGGCGAAGCGCGCACCCAGGAGGTCGTCGTTGCCCTCGAGATTCTGCAATCGCTCGGCCTGCGCTCCTTCAACCCGAGCGTCACTGCGTGCCCGGGCTGCGGCCGGACGACCAGCACGACCTTTCAGGAGCTCGCCAAGCAGATCGACGATTTCCTGCGCGCGCAGATGCCGGTCTGGAAGGCGCTCTATCCCGGCGTCGAGACGATGAAGGTCGCGGTGATGGGCTGCATCGTCAACGGCCCGGGCGAGAGCAAGCATGCCGATATCGGCATCAGCCTGCCCGGCACCGGCGAAGCACCGGCGGCGCCGGTCTTCATCGACGGCGAAAAGGCCCTGACCTTGCGCGGCGAGGGCATCGCCACCGAGTTCCAGGCGCTCGTCGAGAAGTACATCGAGAAGCGTTTCGGCTAGATGAAGCCCCCACGCTTGCGGCTGCGCCGCTGCGCTGCCCCCCGCGGGAGCGCGCGCCGCCTTGGGGCAGCCCGGCGGCGGCGCGAGCTCTCTCTGCGGGTCACCGAACAGTGAGCGAAGCACTCCAGGCCGTCAAGGGCATGAACGACATCCTGCCGCCGGAATCGGCGCGTTGGGAGTGGTTCGAGGACAAGGTGCGCGCCTTGATGCGACGCTATGGCTACGCCGGCGTGCGCACGCCGATCGTGGAGCCGACGGCGCTCTTCGTTCGCAGCCTCGGCGAAGTGACCGACATCGTCGAGAAGGAGATGTATTCCTTCGAAGACTCGATGAACGGCGATCGCCTGACGCTCAGGCCCGAGGCGACGGCCGGAGTCGTCCGCGCTATGACCGAGCATTCGTTCCTGCGCGATGGCGGCAAACGCCTTTTCTACATCGGCCCCATGTTTCGCCACGAGCGGCCGCAGAAGGGCCGCTCTCGGCAGTTCCACCAGGTCGGCGCCGAAGCGATGGGCTTTCCCGGCCCGGACGTCGACGCCGAGCTCATCCTCATGTGCCGATCGCTCTGGCGCGAGCTCGGTCTCGTCGAAGACCAGCACGTCCGCCTCGAGCTCAACAGCCTCGGCCAGGCCGAAGAGCGGCGCGGCCACCGCGACGCGCTCGTCCGCTATTTCGAGGCGCACGCCGCAAGCCTCGACGAGGATTCCAAGCGGCGCCTGCACACGAACCCGCTGCGCCTGCTCGACAGCAAGAACCCGGCGATGCAGACCACGATCGAATCGGCGCCGAAGCTGCTCGACTTTCTCGGCGCGGCGTCGCTCGCCCATCTCGATGGCGTTCGCTCGGTGCTTGATTCCGCGGGCCTCGCCTATCGCCTGAACCCGCGGCTTGTGCGCGGCATGGACTACTACAACCTTACCGTCTTCGAGTGGACGACCGAGCTGCTCGGCGCCCAGAACACGATCTGCGGCGGCGGCCGCTACGACCCGCTGATCGCGCAGCTCGGCGGCAAGGACGCGCCGGCGGTCGGCTGGGGCATGGGCATCGAGCGGGTGCTCCTCCTCCTCGACCAAGCCGGCACCCGCCACGAGGCCGCGCCGCCGGACGTGTATGCCATCGTTCCCGGGCCGAGTGCGCTGGCGACGGCAGTAACCACCTGCGAGTCACTTCGCGAGACGGGCGTCTCGGTGCTGATGCACGCCGCCGGCGCAGAGGGCTGGGGTAGCATGAAATCGCAATTCAGAAAGGCCGACGCCAGCGGCGCCCGCTACGCGCTCGTCTTCGGTGCCGACGAGATCGCCCGCGGCGAGGTCGCCGTCAAGCCCTTGCGTGACGCCGGTGCCGCGCAGCGGCTTGCACCGCTCGCCGACGTGGTGTCGTGGGCCGCAACCCTCGCCGCATAATCCCCGGTTTGCCCGCAACACCGTCGCCATGGCCACGCAACTCGACCTCGAAGAACAAGAACAGCTCGATCAGCTCAAGGCGTTCTGGAACCAGTACGGCAACCTGATCACGACCGTGCTGGTCATAGCCGTCGGTGCCTATCTCGCCTGGCTCGGTTGGAACGCATGGCAACGCGACCAGGGCGCGAAAGCCGGCTCGATGTACGACGAGCTCGACCGTGCCGCGCAGGCCGGCGACGCCGCTCGTGCCAACAGCATCTTCGGCGACATGAAGGAGCGCTATCCGCGCACCGCGTTCACCGGCCAGGCCGGATTGCTGGCCGCCAAGACGGCCGCCGACAAGGGCCAGCTCGACGTTGCGAGAACGGATCTTGCCTGGGTGGCGGAGAGCGCGTCGGAAGGCGCCTATCGCACCGTGGCGCGGCTTCGCCTCGGCGGGATCCTGCTCGAGCAAAGGAAGTACGACGAAGCGCTCAAAGCGCTCGACGGCATCGACGACAGCGAGTTCGCCGCGCTTGCCGCCGACCGGCGCGGCGACATCCTCGCGGCGGAGGGCAAGAGCGACGAGGCCAAGGCGGCGTATCAGAAGGCGTGGGCGGCGATGGATGCCAAGGTCGACTATCGCCGCGTCATCGAAGCCAAGATCAACGTGCTCGGCGCGAGCCCGGGCCCCGCCGCGGCGAGTAGCGTGGAGGCCGCGAAATGAGGGCCGGCTGGCGCTGCGAGGCCAGTGCGCAAGACGCGGGTCAGCAGCGCCGGATCGGCGTCGTGTGTGCCGCACTGGTTTTCGCCGCATCGCTCGGCGCCTGCTCGCTTTTCGGCCCGGATCGGCCAAAGCCGAAGCCGCTCGAGCCGATCACCGCGCCGATCACCGCCAAGCAGCTCTGGAACCAGAACATTGGATCGGTGCAATTTCCGATGTTGATTGCCGTCAACGGCGGTGTCGTCACGGTCGCCTCGAGCGACGGCACTGTGCTGGCGGTCGAAGCGGAAAGCGGCCGGACGCTCTGGCGTGCCAGCGTCGGCAGCAAGCTCTCCGCGGGCGTTGGCAGCGATGGCAGGGTTGCCGCCGTCGTTACCCGCGAAGGCGAGCTTGTGGCCCTCGAAGCCGGCCAGATCAAGTGGCGCAAGGCGCTCGGCGTTCGCGTCGCGACGGCGCCTCTCGTCGCCGGGCAGCGTGTCTTCGTGCTCGGCGTCGACCGCGCGGTGCAGGCTTTCGATGCGCAGGACGGTGCCAAGATCTGGCAGCTGCAGCGACCGGGCGATCCGCTGACGCTTGCCGATTCGGGCGTCATCGCGGCATTCAAGAACACGCTTGTCGCAGGCCAGGGGCCGCGCATGGCCGGCATCGATCCGATCTCCTCGGCGGTGCGCTGGGAAGTGCCGATCGGCTCGCCGCGCGGCGCCAACGAAGTCGAGCGCCTCGCCGATCTGATCGGCCCGGCTCTGCGCACCGGCGATCTGCTTTGCGCACGCTCGTTCCAGGCGGCGGTCGGCTGCGTCGATGCCGAGCGCGGCCGCATCGTGTGGACCAAGGCGGTCGGCGGCAAAGACGCGATCAATGGCGACAGCGAGCTCGTTTTCGGCGCCGATGCGTCGGATCGGCTGACCGCATGGAAGACGGCCAACGGCGACGTCGCGTGGACCTCTGAGGCGCTCCTCTACCGTGGCCTCGGCGCGCCGGCGGTCGTCGGCACGTCGGTCGTATTTGGCGACTTGGACGGGACGCTGCACTGGCTTTCGCGCACCAAGGGCCAAGCGCAGCTGCGCTCGACGACGGACGGCAGCGCCGTCACTGTCCCGCCCGTGGTTGTCGGCGGCGTGCTTGTGGTCGTGACGCGCGGCGGCGGAATGTTCGCGTTCCGGCCGTCCTGAGCCGTCCTTGCTGAGCCGGTCTCCGGCATGAAGCCCGTCATCGCCATCGTCGGCCGACCGAATGTCGGCAAGTCGACGCTGTTCAACCGCCTGACGAAGACGCGTGCTGCCATCGTCGCCGATTTCGCCGGCCTGACGCGCGACCGCCACTATGGCGACGCGCGCCTCGGCGAGCGCGAGTTCATCGTGATCGATACCGGGGGCTTCGAGCCGGAGAACCCGACCGGCATCGTCCGCGAGATGGCCAAGCAGACGCGTCAGGCGGTCGCCGAAGCCGATGCCGTGATCTTTGTCGTCGACGTGCGCGCCGGCGTCTCGGCCCACGACCATGACATTGCCCGCTACCTGCGCAGCGCCGGCAAGAAGGTGCTGCTCGCGGTGAACAAGGCCGAAGGCATGGCCGATTCGCCGCACCTGGCCGAATTCCACGAGCTCGGGCTCGGCGAACCGCTTCCGGTGTCGGCGGCGCACGGGCAGGGTGTCGGCGATCTCGCCGAGGCGGCGCTCGCGGTGGCGCTGGGCGGCGCGGCCGGCGAGAACAGCGACGAAGAGCCGGTGTCGCCCGACGCTGCGGACGTGCCGATCCGCCTTGCCGTCGCCGGCCGCCCGAACGTCGGCAAGTCGACGCTCATCAACGCCTGGCTCGGCGAAGAGCGGCTCGTCGCATTCGACCAGCCGGGAACGACGCGCGATGCCATCGTCGTGCCCTTCGAACGCGCCGGAACCCGCTTCGACCTCATCGACACGGCTGGCCTGCGCCGGCGCGGCAAGGTGTTCGAGGCTGTCGAGAAGTTCTCGGTCGTGAAGACACTGCAGGCGATCGCTGAGGCCAACGTGGTCTTGCTCCTGCTCGACGCGACCCAGGGCGTGACGGACCAGGACGCGCACATCGCCGGCTACATCCTCGAGAGCGGCCGCGCCGTCGTCGTCGCTGTCAACAAATGGGACGCGGTCGATGCCTACCAGAAGGAGTTGCTCGATCGCTCGATCGCGCAGCGGCTGCCATTTCTCAAGTTCGCGCCGGTTCTGACGATCTCCGCGGCGCGCCGGCAAGGCTTCGCGCCGGTATGGAAGGCTATCGCCGATGCCCGCGCCTCGGCAACGCGCAAGATGCCGACGCCCGTCCTGACCCGGCTGCTGCAGGAGGCCGTCCAGCACCAGAGCCCAAAGCGCGCGGGTGCCTTCCGGCCGAAGCTGCGCTACGCGCACCAGGGTGGCATGAACCCGCCGGTCGTCGTCATCCACGGCAACTCCCTCGAGCACGTCACCGACTCGTACAAGCGCTATCTCGAAGGGCGGATCCGCGCCCATTTCAAGCTCACCGGAACGCCGCTTCGCATCGAGATGCGCTCTTCGAAGAATCCGTTCGTCGAGGGCCGCTCATGAGCCATGTCCTTACTCCGTACCGACCACGAAACGCTGTGTTATGGTGGATCGTTCCAGAACACATCACGGAGTTTCAACGTGAGCAACAAAGGGCAGCTCTTACAAGACCCCTTCCTGAACCTGCTGCGCAAGGAGCATGTTCCGGTTTCGATCTATCTCGTCAATGGGATCAAGCTGCAGGGGCATATCGAGTCTTTCGATCAGTACGTCGTCCTGCTGCGCAACACCGTCACGCAAATGGTCTACAAGCACGCGATCTCGACCGTCGTGCCGGGCCGGGCGGTGAATTTCCAGGCCGCACCGGAATCCGTCGAGCAATCTTGACGCGCCCGCTTCACCCGCGCGCGGGCGGCGTCTTGAGCGCCGGGTCGGTCGCTCCCGGCGCACCGGCGCGCGCCATCCTGGTCGGTGTCGATTTCGGCGGCAAGGCGTTCTTCGATGCCTCGCTCGACGAGCTGGCGCTGCTCGCCGA
The DNA here is from genome assembly GCA_003152055.1 of Burkholderiales bacterium. GTDB lineage: Bacteria > Pseudomonadota > Gammaproteobacteria > Burkholderiales > Burkholderiaceae_C > Schlegelella_A. Next base: position 69,044 of record PLZH01000264.1, on the reverse strand, counting down.
ATCGGCCGGCGACGTCGCGGTCGCGCGCGTCGTCGCGAGGCGCAAGGCCCCCGATCCGGCCTTCTTCGTCGGCTCGGGCAAGGCCGACGAGTTGAAGGAACTCGTGCAGCTGCACCAAGCCGAAGCCGTCGTCTTCGACCAGGCGCTCTCGCCGGCGCAGCAGCGCAATCTGGAGCGCCACCTCGGTGTCGCCGTTGCCGACCGGACCATGCTCATCCTCGAGATTTTCGGCGAGCGCGCGCGCAGCCACGAAGGCAAGCTCCAGGTCGAGCTGGCCCGTCTGCAGTACCTGTCAACCCGGCTGGTGCGGCGTTGGAGCCACCTCGAGCGGCAGCGCGGCGGTATCGGCAACCGCGGTGGCCCCGGCGAAGCGCAGATCGAACTCGACCGGCGCATGATCGGCGAGCGCATCAAGAGCATCAAGAAGCAGCTCGAGAAGGTCAAGCGGCAGCGGCACACGCAGCGCCGCGCACGCGAGCGCAACGAGACATTTCGCATTTCGCTGGTCGGCTACACCAATGCCGGCAAGTCGAGTCTCTTCAATGCGCTCGTCAACGCCGAGGCCTATGCGGCCGACCAGTTGTTCGCGACGCTCGACACGACGACGCGCCAGCTGCATCTGGAGGGCATCGGCCGCGGCGTGGCGCTCTCGGACACGGTCGGTTTCATCCGCGACTTGCCGCACACCCTCATCGAGGCTTTCCGGGCGACTTTGCAGGAGGCCGCCGATGCGGATCTTCTGCTCCACGTCGTCGACGGGGCGAGCCCCGAACTGGCTGAGCAGATCGTCGAAGTCGAGCGCGTGCTCGGCGAGATCGGTGCGGCCAGCGTGGCGCAGATCGTCGTCTTCAACAAGCTCGATCGCCTGACCGATACGGAGCGCCCGCGCAACCTGGTCGACAGCATCGAGCTGGTCGGCGGTCGGCGCGTGCCGCGCGTTTTCGCAAGCGCCCGAACCGGCGAGGGTCTCGAGGCGCTGCGCCTTCGGATTGCCGAATCGATTCTTTGCGGCTCGTCGGCCTCGCCGGACTTGAATGCCGGGCCGGCGGCCGCAGATGAAAATCTCGGCGCAGGGCCGGCCACGCTTGGCGACGGGGAAGGCGAGGACCTTCGCGACGGCACCTATCATTCGCTCGCCTGAAGAGCTGCTCCGATCGAGCGGCCCCGGACCACAAGAGTCTTCATGACCCCACCCTCGTCCCCGACCGATTCCGCGTTGCCGAGCCGCTGGTCCGATTTCCGGCGGGCGGCGCGTGCGTTCGGCGCGACGCTTTTCGCACGGATGTTCGGCCGGGCCGGACGCATCGACCGCACCGATCCGCTCCTGGCGCAGAGCGGCGGCGGCCGCGGCGACGGGCCGCCCGACCTCGACGAGCTCTGGCGCGACTTCAATCGCAAGCTGAGTGGCTTGTTCGGGGGCCGCGGCGGAGGCCCCCGCGGTGGCAACGGCGCTGGCGACCCGAACGGCGGTCCGAGCTTCCAGCCGAACCTGAAGAGCGCCGGCGTCGGCGCGGCGCTGATCGGCGGGGTTGTCGTCATCATCTGGCTGCTCAGCGGTTTCTTCATCGTCCAGGAAGGGCAGCAGTCCGTCGTTACCTCGTTCGGACGCTACAGCCACACGGTCGACGCCGGCATCCAGTGGCGCTTTCCGTATCCCTTCCAGGCGAACGAGACCGTGAGCGTGACGCAGCTTCGCACCAAGGACATCGGCCGCAACTCGGTCAGCCAGGCGACCGGACTGCGCGACTCGTCGATGCTGACGCAGGACGAGAACATCATCGACATCCGCTTTACCGTGCAGTACCGTATCAAGAACGCGCGCGAATTCCTGTTTGAGAACCGCGATCCCGAGGACGCGGTGACGCTGGCCGCCGAATCGGCGGTGCGCGAGATCGTCGGCCGCAGCAAGATCGATTCGGTGCTGTACGAGCAGCGCGACGCGATCTCCTCCGATCTCGCTCGCTCGGTCCAATCGCAGCTCGATCGCCTGAAGGCGGGCATCGTCGTCGTCAATGTCAATGTGCAGAGCGTGCAGCCCCCCGAGCAGGTGCAGGCCGCGTTCGAGGACACGCTCAAGGCCGGCCAGGACGGCGACCGCCTGAAGAAGGAGGCCCTCGCCTATGCGAGCGCCGAGATTCCGAAGGCGCAGGGCACGGCGTCGCGCCTGCGTCAGGAGTCCGAAGGCTACAAGGCGCGCGTCGTCGATCAGGCCGAAGGCGACGCCGATCGATTCGCGCGGCAACTCGCCGAGTACCAGAAGGCGCCGCAGGTGACGCGCGACCGGCTCTACATCGACACCATGCAGCAGGTCTATTCGAACGTCTCCAAGGTCATGATTGACGCGCACAGCAACGCGACCCTGCTCTCGTTGCCGCTCGACAAGTTGTTGCAGCAGGCCGCTGCCGGCTCGGCCCCGGCGGCCTTGCCGGCGACGCCACCGGCGGCGGCCGCCGCCGATACGGCGCCGGTCTCGGGAACGGTCGACGTGCGCTCGCGCGAAGGCGGGCGCAGTCGCGACCGCGAGACCCGCTAGGAAGCACCGCCATGAATCGCCTCGGCTTCGTCATCGGCGGCTTGCTGCTCGTTCTCATGATCGCGTCGTCGACGCTCTTCATCGTCGACCAGCGCCAGGTTGCCGTCATCTACGAGTTCGGCCAGATCAAGGAAGTGATCACCGAGCCCGGCCTCAAGGTCAAGCTGCCGCCGCCGTTCCAGAACGTGGGCTTTCTCGACCGCCGCATCCAGACCCTCGACAGCCCGGAGACGCGACCGATCTTCACCGCGGAGAAGAAGAGCCTCGTCATCGACTGGCTCGTCAAGTGGCGCGTCGACGATCCGCGCCAGTTCATCCGCAACAACGGCGTCGACATCCGCAACCTCGAGGCGCGCCTGTCGCCGATCGTGCACGCCGCCTTCAACGAGGAAGTGACCAAGCGCACCGTCGGCGAAGTGCTGTCGAGCGCGCGCGACAAGGTGATGCTCGACGTGCGCAACCGGCTCGCCGACGACGCCAAGTCCTTCGGCATCGAGATCCTCGACGTGCGCATCAAGCGCGTCGACTTCGTCGCCAACATTACCGAGTCGATCTACAGCCGGATGCGCTCGGAGCGACAGCAGGTGGCCAACGAGTTGCGTGCGACGGGTGCGGCCGAAGGCGAGAAGATCCGCGCCGACGCTGACCGGCAGCGCGAGGTGATCGTCGCCGAGGCCTATCGCGACGCGCAGAAGGTCAAGGGCGACGGCGATGCGAAGGCGTCGGCGATCTTTGCCGATTCGTTCGGCAAGGATCCGCAGTTCGCGCAGTTCTATCGCAGCCTCGAGGCCTACCGCGCGAGCTTTCGCAGCAAGAGCGATCTGATGATCGTCGACCCGAGCAGCGATTTCTTCAAGACGATGCGCGGCCCTTCAGCCGCGTCTGCGGTATCGGCCAGGAAGTAGCCGTTGGCCGAAGTCGGTTTCTGGGACATCGCCATGAGCGCCTGTGCGCTGATGCTCGTCGCCGAAGGCCTGCTGCCCTTTCTCAGCCCATCATCGTGGCGGCGCATTTTCGAAAAAGCGACGCAAATGAGCGACGGACAGATCCGCTTTCTCGGCCTGACGAGCATGCTCGCCGGCATCGTGATGCTCTGCGTCTTCTGGTCCTGACATGCGGCTCGATGGTGCCTTGCGTCCAGCGACGCCGTGCTGCCCGCAGAGGGCGTGCGACCGGCTTGGGAGCGGCCCGGCGCCTGCCGGCCGGCCCGTACAATTCGCGTTTTAATAAGCGGCGCTTTCGCATGTCCTCTGCCTGGCTCTTGCCGGAGCACATTGCCGACGTCCTGCCCGCCCGGGCGCGCCAGGTCGAGACGCTGCGCCGCGGCTTGCTCGACGCGGCAGAAAGCTTCGGCTTCGAGCTCGTCATCCCCCCGATGCTCGAGCACATCGAGTCGCTGCTTTCGGGCACCGGCCACGCCCTCGATCTGCAAACCTTCAAGCTCGTCGACCAACTGAGCGGCCGCACGCTCGGCATCCGTGCCGACAGTACGCCGCAGGTCGCGCGCATCGACGCGCACCTGCTCAACCGAAAGGGCGTGGCCCGCCTGTGCTATTGCGGGCCGGTCCTGCACACGCGCGCATCTGGCAGCGGTTCGACGCGCGAGCCGCTGCAGTTCGGCGCCGAGATCTACGGCCACGCCGGGCTCGAGGCCGACCTTGAGATCATCGACCTGGCGCTGCAATGCCTCGCTGTCGCCGGGCTGGGCAGCGTCGTCCTCGATCTTGCCGACGCGCGCATCGTGCGGGCCGTGCTCGCCGGAGTGCCCGTCGACGTCGCCCGCCTCGAGGCCGTGCACGCCGCGCTCGCCGCCAAAGACGCCGCCGAACTGCGCGCCGTGGCGCGAGATTTCCCGGCCGAGGCAAAGCACGGGCTCGAAGCGCTGGTCACGCTGTACGGCGATGCGACGGTGCTCGACGCAGCGCGCACCGCCTTGCCCGAGCGCGCGGCCATCACGGCGGCCCTCGGCGAACTGAAGCAGCTCGCCGACGACGCGAAGAAATCCCATCCCGGCGTCCGCGTCGGCTTCGATCTCGCCGATTCGAGCGGCTACGCGTACTACAGCGGCGCGCGCTTCGCGGTCTATGCCGAAGGCGCGAGCGACGCGGTGGCGCGCGGCGGCCGTTACGACGAGGTCGGCGCCATCTTCGGCCGGACGCGTCCGGCAGTCGGCTTCGGCCTCGACGTCAAGGAGCTTGCCCTGATCGCGCCCGCTACGGCGCCGCAGACGGCGATCCGTGCGCCGTGGGCGGACGACGCCGGACTTCGCGAAGCCGTCAACGCATTGCGTGCCCGCGGCGAGATCGTCGTGCGTCAATGGCCTGGCGACGCTGGCGACGAAACCGGCTTCAGGTTCGACCGGTCGCTCATCGCCAATCGCGGCCGCTGGACGGTCCAGGAACGCTGATGTCGAGCGCACCCCGAGCTCGATCCCGTGTGCAGCAGGACGTGCGAATGAATATGACCTCCGGCCGCAACGTCGTCGTCGTCGGCACCCAGTGGGGCGACGAAGGCAAGGGTAAGGTCGTCGACTGGCTGACTGACCATGCGCAGGCCGTCGTCCGCTTCCAGGGTGGACACAACGCCGGGCATACGCTCGTCATCGGCGGCGTCAAGACGGCGCTGCAGCTCATTCCTTCGGGCGTCATGCGCGAGGGCGTGGCCTGTTTCATCGGCAACGGCGTCGTCGTCGATCCCGAGCACCTGCTCGGCGAGATCGCGCGGCTCGAAGCGATCGGCCTTGACGTCCGCTCGCGCCTGCTCGTCAGCGAATCGTGTCCGCTCATCCTGCCGTTCCACGTCGAAGTCGACAAGGCGCGCGAGCGGCTGCGCGAAGCCAGTGGCGCCGGCAAGCTCGGCACCACAGGCAAGGGCATAGGGCCGGCCTACGAAGACAAGGTCGCGCGCCGCGCCTTGCGCGTGCAGGACCTGAAGCATCCCGCGCGCTTCGCCGCGAAGCTGCGCGAACTCCTGGCCCTGCACAACTTCGTGCTGGTCGGCCAGCTCCAGGCCGAGGCACTCGAGTTCGAGCCGATCTTCGAGATGGCGATGCGCGCCGGCGAACAGCTGCAGCCGATGCTCGGCGACGTCGGCTATGCGCTCCACAAGCTGAACCAGGCCGGCGCGCACATCCTTTTCGAAGGCGCACAGGGCACGTTGCTCGACATCGATCACGGCACGTACCCGTACGTCACGTCGAGCAATTGCGTAGCCGGCAACGCGGCTGCCGGCTCGGGCGTGGGGCCCGATCAGTTGCACTACATCCTCGGCATCACGAAGGCGTACACCACGCGTGTCGGCGCCGGGCCGTTCCCGACCGAGCTGCCGATCGACGAGCCGGGAACGATCGGGCACCATCTTTCCAGCGTCGGCCAGGAGCGCGGCACGGTGACGGGGCGGGCGCGGCGCTGCGGCTGGCTCGACGCGGCGCTACTCAAGCGCTCGATGATCATCAACGGTATCTCGGGCCTGTGCATCACCAAGCTCGACGTGCTCGATGGCCTCGAGGAGATCAAGGTCTGCGTCGGCTACGAGCTGCGCGGCAAGCAGCACGACATCCTGCCGCTCGATGCCGACGACATCGTCGCCTGCGTGCCCATCTACGAATCGTTTCCGGGTTGGACCGAAAGCACGTTCGGTGCGACGCAGTGGAGCGCGCTGCCGCTGAACGCGCGCCTCTATTTGCAGCGCGTCGAGGCCTTCATCGGCGCTCCGGTCGACATGGTCTCCACCGGCCCCGACCGCGAGCACACGATCCTGCTGCGCCATCCATATCAGCCCGGGACGGCGGCGCCGCGCCGGCTGGCCGCGTAGGGGCTGCAGCGCACCGGCGCGAGCCCCTCCATAGCGCCAACAGGCCCTCACCCCCTCCCCATTCGCCGAGGACGCATGCTGACCGACGACGGCAAACACCTCTACGTCTCCTGGGACGAGTACCACATGCTCATCGAGCGGCTGGCACTCAAGATCCACGCTACGGGGTGGGAGTTCGACCAGATCCTCTGCCTGGCACGCGGCGGCATGCGGCCCGGCGACGTGCTCTCACGGGTCTTCGACAAGCCGCTCGCCATCATGGCGACGAGCTCCTACCGCGCCGAAGCGGGCACGATCCAAGGGCGCCTGGACATGGCCAAGTACATCACCCTGCCCAAGGGAGAACTCGCCGGCCGGGTACTGCTTGTCGACGACCTTGCCGACTCGGGCATCACCTTGCGCGCCGTTGTCGACCGCCTGCGCGGCATGCCCTCGATCAGCGAGTTGCGCTCGGCCGTGCTCTGGACCAAGGGCGTTTCGACCTACATGCCCGACTACCACGTCGAACTGCTGCCCACCAGCCCGTGGATCCATCAGCCGTTCGAGGAATACGACGACCTTCGCCCCGACGGGCTGGCAAAGAAGTTCGTCATCTGATGCAGGCCGAAGCGCAATTTCGCGCGTCACGCGGCCAGCAAAAAGCCCGCCGGGGCGGGCTTTCATTTCTTCACGCCGAGGGCGCTTCGGGCGATCTCTTCAATCTTGGTGCCCAGGAAGGGACTCGAACCCCCACGGAGTTACCCGCTAGTACCTGAAACTAGTGCGTCTACCAATTCCGCCACCTGGGCCTCTCAGGCAACCACGGACTTTATCATCAAAGCATCAACATCCAAGACCCAAGAAGCCATCGGCAACGAGCTGATGGCTGAAGTCGAGGGCACGGTTTTTGGCCACCGCGACGGCCACGGTTTCGTCGTCCGCGAGGGCGCGCATCCCGACATCTTTCTCTCGCCGCAGGAGATGCGCTCCGTCCTGCATCGCGACCACGTCAAGGTGCGCGTCATCCGCTACGACAAGAAGGGCCGGCCCGAAGGCCGCGTCCTCGAAATCGTAGAACGCAAGAAGGCGCCGATCATCGGCCGCCTGCTGCACGAAAGCGGCATCTGGCTGGTCGCGCCGGAAGACAAGCGCTACGGCCAGGACATCATCGTGCCGCGCAACGCGATCGCTGGTGCGACGGCCGGGCAGGTCGTCGCCATCGAGCTGACGGAGCCGCCCTCGCTGCATTCGCAGCCGCTCGGCCGCGTCACCGAAGTGCTCGGCGAGATCGACGATCCCGGCATGGAGATCGAGATCGCGGTGCGCAAGTACGAAGTACCGCACGTCTTCTCCGATGCCACATTGGCACAGGCTGCGGCGCTGTCCGACACCATCCAGCCTGCCGATCGCGGAGGCCGCGTCGATCTCAGCGACGTCGCCCTCGTCACGATCGACGGCGAAGATGCGCGCGACTTCGATGACGCCGTGTACTGCGAGCCGGCGAAGATCGGGCGCACCAAAATGCCCAACGGCTGGCGGCTCGTCGTCGCCATTGCCGACGTGAGCCACTATGTGAAGCCGGGCGAGCCGCTCGACGCCGATGCCTACGAACGCGCGACCTCGGTCTACTTCCCGCGCCGCGTGATCCCGATGCTCCCCGAGAAGCTGTCGAACGGACTCTGCTCGCTCAACCCCGAGGTCGAGCGGCTGGCCATGGTCTGCGACATGCTCGTCACCAGCGAAGGTGAGATCCACGCCTACCAGTTCTTCCCTGCGGTGATGCGCTCGGCAGCGCGCTTCACCTACGAAGAGGTCGCGGCCATTCTCACCAACACGCGTGGTGTGGAGGCGGCAAAGCGGCAGGCGCTGGTGCCGCATCTGCTCGATCTGCACGACGTCTATCGCGCGCTGCTGAAGGCCCGCCTGAAGCGCGGCGCCATCGACTTCGAGACGACCGAGACGCAAATCATTTGCGACGAGAACGGCCGCATCGAGAAGATCGTGCCGCGGACACGAACCGAAGCACATCGGCTCATCGAGGAAGCGATGCTCGCCGCCAACGTCTGCTCCGCTGACTTCATCGTCCGCGCCAAGCATCCGGCTCTCTACCGCGTTCATGAAGGGCCGACGCCGGAGAAGAAGACGCTGCTGCAGAACTATCTGAAGGCGCTCGGCCTGGGCCTGGCGATCGGTGACGATCCGCAACCGGCCGAGTACCAGGCAATCGCGCTGGCGACCAAGGACCGGCCCGACGCGGCGCAGATTCACTCGATGCTGCTGCGCTCGATGCAGCAGGCGATCTACACCGGAACGAACAGCGGTCACTTCGGCCTCGCGTACGAGGCCTACACGCACTTCACGAGCCCGATCCGGCGCTATCCCGATCTGCTCGTCCATCGCGTGATCAAGGCCTTGCTCGAAGGGCGGCGCTACAAGCTGACCAACAAGGCGCACGACCCGGCGACGAACACGACGAAGCACGCCAAGTCTTCGAAATCGACGAAGGCGAAATTGCCGCTGGCCCCGGTGCTCGTGCCCGGTGGCGAGCCCGAGGCATGGGAAGTTGCCGGTGCGCACTGCAGCGCGAACGAGAGGCGCGCCGATGAAGCATCGCGCGACGTCGAGGCGTGGCTCAAATGTCGATACATGCGCGAGCACCTCGGCGAGGAATACGGCGGCACGGTGAGCGCGGTGACGAGCTTCGGCCTGTTCGTGACGCTCGACGGCTTGCACGTCGACGGCCTGGTCCACGTCACCGAGCTCGGCGGCGAGTACTTTCGTTTCGACGAGATCAAGCAGGAGCTGCGCGGCGAGCGCACCGGCGTTCGCTATGTCGTCGGCACGCGCGTCCGGATCCAGGTGAGCCGCGTCGATCTCGATGGCCGCAAGATCGATTTTCGACTGGTGCGCGACAGCGACGACGCGACCCTCCCGCGGACGCGCCGCGAGAAGGCGCCTGCGACCGGCAACGGCGACACGACGACCAGCGAGATCGTCGCCCTGAAGCAGGCCGATCGCGCCGTCAAGGCTGCAGCTAAGGCCAAGGCACGAGCGCGTTCGGGCTCGCAGCTGCGCCCGTCGCGGGCCGGCAAGTCGGCCGCGCGCAAGGGCAGCGAGCGCGCGGCGCCGCGCGGTGCGAGCCGGCGCTGATCCATACCCGTTCACCAAAGAAGAAAGCCGGGGCGATGTCGATTCGATTCGATGGAAGAGTGGCGATCGTCACGGGCGCGGGCGGCGGCCTCGGCCGGCAGCACGCACTGGCGCTTGCGGCGCACGGTGCCAAGGTCGTTGTCAACGATCTCGGTGGCAGCATCGACGGCAAGGGCGGCGCGCAAGCGGCCGCGCAGGCGGTCGCCGAAGAGATCCGCGCTGCCGGGGGCCAGGCAATCGCCAGCGGCGCGTCGGTCACCGATTTCGCCGCCGTCGAGGCGATGGTCGCCGCGGCCGTGAAGGAATGGGGCCGCGTCGACATCCTCGTCAACAACGCCGGCATCCTGCGCGACAAGAGCTTCGCCAAGATGGACGTCGCCGATTTCCGCCTTGTGATGGACGTGCACCTCATGGGCGCCGTGCATTGCACGAAGGCGGTGTGGGACATCATGCGCGAGCGCAACTACGGGCGCATCGTCATGACGACCTCGTCATCCGGCCTGTATGGCAATTTCGGCCAGGCCAATTACGGCGCCGCGAAGATGGCGCTGGTCGGCCTGATGCAGACGCTCTCGATCGAGGGCGCCAGGCACGACATCCGCGTCAACTGCCTCGCGCCGACGGCGGCGACACGGATGACCGAAAACCTCCTGCCTCCAGCGCTGCTGAAGCTGCTCGAGCCCGAGGCCGTGACGCCCGGGCTCATCGCGCTCGTCGCGGAAGACGCGCCAACGCGCACCATCCTGTGTGCCGGCGCTGGAGCCTTCGAGCGCGCCCACGTGACGCTGACGAAGGGCGTCCACGTGGGCCATCCGGCCGACGCTGCGGAACAGATCGCGGCACACTGGGACGCGATCTCGGACCGTGAGGGCGAGACTATTCCCGAGAGCGGCGGCGCGCAGGGAATGCTCGAGATCGGCAAGGCGATGCTCGCCCACGGCCAGGTACCCTAGGCCTAGGCGCCGATGACGCCGCGTGATTGCCGGTAAAGAGCTTCGACGAGATCGCCCGCGCGCAGCGCCCCGGGCCGCTCGGGTTCCGCGGCGGCGCCATGCTCGATGACGCCACGCGTCGCGACGTCGAAGGCCTGCGCATCCGGCAGCCAGCGGCCGCCGATCCAGCCGGCCAGCACGTCGCCGGTTCCGGCGGTCGCCAGCGCGGCGTTGCCGGTGGCGTTGATGCGCGGTCGATCGCCCGGCGCGGCGATGACGCTGCCCGAGCCTTTGAGGACGACGACGGCGGCGTAGCGCTCGGCCATTTCGACGGCGGCGGCCAGGCGGTCGGCCTGAATCTGGTCGGCCGACCGGCCAAGCAAACGCGCGGCCTCGAGCGGGTGCGGAGTCAAGATCGTCTGCAGCGACCGCGCGGCGCGCGCCGAAGTCATCGCCTGCAGTGCCGTATCGGCGGCGATCGCGTTGAGCGCGTCGGCATCGAGCACGAGGCGAGGCGCGACCGACAGCAAACGCGGCAGCGCCGCGCGCACGGCCTCGCCACCGCCGCATCCGCATACCACCGTGCTCGCGCGCAAGGCCTCGACCGGACCCTGCCACCAGGCGTTGCGAAACATCAGCTCGGGGCGGAGCGGATCGAAGGCGTTCGACGCGTCATCGGCGTCGAGCAGATCGACGAAGACGCGGCCCGCGCCTGCGGCGTGCGCCGCACTCCCGGCGAGAATCGCAGCCCCGGTCATGCCGGCTGCCCCACCGACGACTGCGACGTCGCCGAAGCTACCCTTGTGCTGCGCCTGTCGCCTCTTGTCGCTTCGACGATGCATGTCGCCACGCCCGACGAGCCAGGCGTTCGCGCTTTCGCCGGAGATGTCGACACCGAGCGTATCGAGCCAAACACGACCGGCGTAGTCGCGCCCTTGCGAAGTGAACAGCCCGGACTTGAGCGTCAGGAGCGAGAGCGTGTCGCCGGCGACGACGCAAGCGCGGCCGAACGGCTGGCCGCGGTCGACGTCGAGGCCCGACGGCGTATCGACGGCGAGAACGCCGGCGCCGCGCGCCGCGAGCTTCGCCATCTGCTCGATCGCCGCAGCGATCTCGGCCTGGGGCGCTCGCGAAGCGCCGACGCCGAGGAGGGCATCGACGATGAAATCGGGCGCCTCGTGCTCTTGCAAGTTCGAGACCGAAGCGACGGCTATGCGGACGCCGGCCTGCGTTGCCCGGGCAAACGCCCGTGCGGCGTCGGCCGGCAGCCGCGCCGGATCGGCGTGCAGCAGCACGGTCGCCTGCCTGCCCATCTCACAAAGCCGCGTCGCCGCCTCGATGCCATCACCGCCGTTATTGCCGGGTCCGGCGAAGACGAGAATGCGCCGTGCGTGCGGCGCAAGCGCGAGCGCGAGCCTTGCCACCGCGTCGCCGGCACACGTCATCAAGGCAAATGGCCCCGCGGCGCCGGTCGCCGCGGCCTCAATGCGCCGTGTACCGGCCACATCGAAGAGTGCTTCTCGAACGATGCCCGAATCGATGCGTCGTATTGAGTTCATCGGGCGCAGCTTGCCACGTCCGCGATCAACCGCGAAGACGCTCGATGCCGAGCCCATCGATGGCGATCGGCGTCGGCCGCCCGGCGACTGCGTCGGCGACGAGCCGCGCGGAGCCGCAGGCCAGCGCCCAGCCGCTGCCGCCATGGCCGAGGTTGAGCCAGACGCCATCGACGCCGCTCGGCCCGAGCACGGGAGGCCCGTCTGGCAGCATCGGCCGCGCGCCCTTCCAGCGCTGCGCCTGGCTGCGCCGCGATACGCCGGGGAACCAGTCGTCGAGAACCTTGTCGAGCGTCGCTTGCGCCGACGCGTCCGAGCGGTCGGCGCGGCCGCCGATCTCGGCGCTGCCGGCGACGCGAACCCGGTTGCCAAGGCGGCTGATCGCGACCTTGTAGCGCTCGTCCATCAAGGCGGCACGCGGCTCGCGATGCAGGTGCTGCTCGTCGTGGCGCAGGGGCGCGGTGACTGAGTAGCCGAACACCGGTTGCAATGGCAGCTTGACGCCGAGCGGACGCAGCAACTCGCGTGAGCCCAGGGCGGCGCAGACGATGACGGCGTCGAAGCGCGCTTCGGTCGCGTCGGCATTGCCGGGCTGCGTGATCGGCCAGTCGCTGGCGTTGACGCGCGAAGGCGCGGGCGGCTGATCGCGCGGATCGATCGGCGTTCTCACTACGACGAGGCCGGGCCTGACCCCGGCGACGATACGTTCGACCTGTGCGTAGAAGCGGAAGCGGACGCCCCGGCGCGCCGCTTCCCGGCGCAGCAGATGGGTGAACTCTCGGCAGTTGCCCACGTCGTCGTCTTTCGAGTAGACGCCGGCGTGCAAGGGCGTCTGCGGATTCAGCCCCGGCTCGACGAGCCGGCAGGCGGCGGCGTCGAGCACCTGCGGCGCGGCGCCGAGCTCGGCAAGCGCGCGAATGCCCGGCTCGGCCATCGCCAGATCGCGCGGCGAGCGAAGGAGGACGAGAACGCCCTCGGCCCGCTCGAAATCGAGATGCAGGCGCTGCGTCAATTCGTGTAGGCGCTCGCGGCTGAAGTGGGCCAGGCGATGCATGCGCGCCCGGTTCGCTCGATAAGTCTGCGGCTCGCACGCTCGCCACCACTGCCACAGCCACCCGAGCGTCGACAGGTCGACGTGCATGCCGATGCGCACCGGCGCGTGCGCGCGCCACAGATGCGAGAGCACCTTGCCCGGCATGCCCGGGGCTGCCCACGGCGAGACGTAGCCTGGCGCGACGAGGCCGGCGTTGGCAAAGCTCGATTCGGCGGCGACCGTGCCGCGCCGCTCGAAGACGGTCACATCGTGACCGTCGGCGCCGAGCTCGTACGCCGTCGTCACGCCGATCACGCCGGCTCCGATGACCGCGACGCGCATCGTCAGCGCCGCGCCGCGTCGTCTCGGGAGGAACGCAGGGCGGCTTCGAGGGCCAGACTTGTGTCGAGGACGCGGTCGTCGTGCAGCGCGGCGTGCCACACCATGAGTCCGGCCGGCAACTCGCGTTCGTGATGGCAAGGCAGGGTGAGGGCGCAGCCGTCGAGCAGGTTGACGAGCGAAGGATTGCGCAGAAGCGCGGCATTGGCGGCGAAGAACGCATCGTCGTCGGCGATGAGCGGTGCCAACTCGGGCGCGACGATCGGGACGGTCGGCGAGAGCAGTGCGTCGAAGCGAACGAGCGCCGCTTCCATGCGCGCGATCCAGCGGTGGCGGGCGGCAAGGAGCTCGATGTAGTCGGCCGCCGTCATCGTTTCGCCGCGGCGGATACGCCGGGCAACGCGCGGGTCATACTCGGCTTCGTGATCGGCGAGCAGGCGCCGGTGCCAGGCCCAGCTCTCGGCCGCAGAGAAACCGCCGGTCGCGTTGATCGCCGTGACTTCACCGAGCAGCGGCAGATCGATCTCCTCGATGTTCGCGCCACCGGCGGACAAGGTCTCGATCGCGCGCGCGAAGGCTCGTGCGACCGTCGCGTCGAGGCCGTCGAGCATCAGTGTTCGCGGCACGGCCAGGCGAAGCGTTTCGAGCGGCTTGCCGGAGCGAACGACGCGGCGATCGGCGAGGATCTCGTGGACGACGACGGCGTCCCGCACCGAGCGCGTCATCGCCGAGACCGTATCGAGCGTCGTCGAAAGCGGCAGTGCGCCTTCGGTCGGCACGAGCCGGGCGGTGCTCTTGAAGCCGACGAGCCCCTGCAACGCTGCCGGGATGCGGATCGAGCCGCCAGTGTCCGAGCCGAGCGCGACCCAGGCCGCGCCCGTCGCCACCGACACTGCGCCGCCCGACGACGAGCCGCCGGGAATTCGCGGCGTCGCGTCGAGGCCAGCGGTCGCCGGATTGACGGGCGTGCCATGGTGGGGATTGATGCCGACGCCGGAGAAGGCAAATTCCGACATATTGGTCCGGCCGATGAAGGCGGCGCCGGCGCGGCGCAACCGTGCGACAACAGGCGCGTCGGCCGCGGCGGCGGTCTCCGTCGCGAGAATCGTCGAGCCTGCCGCGGTGACTTCGCCGGCGACGTCGAACAGATCCTTGATCGAAACCGCGAGGCCGGCCAAGGGACCCGGGTCCCGGCCGTCGGCCACCGCGCGATCGGCTGCGCGAGCCGCGGCCCGCGCGGCGTTGAAGCTCGTTGCGACGAAGGTACGGGCATTGACGGGCGAGGTCGCGGCGCCGATCGAGCGTTCGATCGCCGTGGCGGCCGAAAGCCGCCCGGAGACAACCTCTCGCCGGGCGTCAGTGAGATCGTCGCTCATCGGCAATGCTACAATCATGTGCTTTGCCTCAGGTGGACGAACGGGCTGAACCCCTCGGTTCGGCGTGGCCGCCGCCTGGAGCCGCAAAGAACTCGCGAACCGGATCTTTCAAGGTGTTGCGAAGTGTGGGTCGTCGTGATGCAAGCGGCGCTGCCTTCTTCGCGATTCGAGCCGGGATTCTAGATGCAACCTTTGGAAACACGAATGTCGATCTCGATGCGTGACATGCTGGAAGCCGGCGTCCATTTCGGACACCAGACGCGCTTCTGGAACCCCAAGATGGCCCCGTACATCTACGGCCATCGGAACAAGATCCACATCATCAACCTCGAGAAGACGCAGCCGCTCTTCGACGACGCGATGAAATTCATCCGCCAGCTGGCTGCTCGTCGCGGAACGATCCTCATGATCGGCACCAAGCGTCAGGCGCGCGACGTCATCGCCGCCGAAGCCAAGCGCTGCGGCATGCCTTTCGTCGACCAGCGCTGGCTCGGTGGAATGCTCACCAACTTCAAGACCGTCAAAGGCTCGCTGAAGCGGCTGAAGGAAATGAAGGCGCAGATCGAGGCCGGCACCGAGATCCGGATCAAAAAGGAAGCGTTGATGTTCCAGCGCGAGCTCGTCAAGCTCGAGAAGGACATCGGCGGCATCCAGGATATGAACGCCTTGCCCGACGCCATGTTCGTGATCGACGTCGGCTTTCACAAGATCGCCGTCGCCGAGGCGAAGAAGCTCGGCATCCCGATCATCGGCATCGTCGACTCGAATCATTCGCCGATCGGCATCGACTATGTGATCCCGGGAAACGACGATTCGTCGAAAGCCGTGGCGCTCTATGCGAAGGCGGTCGCCGATGCGGTGCTCGAGGGCAAGGCGAACGCGGCCAGCGACGTCGTTCAAGCGGCGGCCGCGGGCGACGAGTTCGTCGAGGTCGACGAAGCCGCGGCCTGAGCGCCCGGCTCCGGCTCGCTGTGGAGGCGGGCGGACACAGGGGCTGTTTCAGCCCCTTTTTTCCAACCGAATCGATGCCGGAGGGCCGTGTTTGTGGCTGTTCAGCGCCTGAGGAGAAATGAGATGACGGCAATCACCGCAAGCATGGTCGGAGCGCTTCGCGCCAAGACCGACGCGCCGATGATGGAGTGCAAGAAGGCGCTGGCCGAGGCCGACGGCGACATGGACCGCGCCGAGGAGCTGCTGCGCGTCAAGCTCGGCAGCAAGGCCTCGAAGGCGTCGTCGCGGATCGCTGCCGAAGGTGTCGTCGCCGTCGCGATCGAAGGGACGACCGGCGCCATCGTCGAGGTCAACTGCGAAACCGACTTCGTGACCAAGAACGAGTCATTCCTGGCGCTCGTGAAATCGCTCGCCGAGCTGGTTGCCAAGAGGGATCCCGCGGACTTGACCNNCGCTTCCAGCGCTACGCCGGCGGCGGCAAGCTCGCCAGCTATCTGCACGGCACGCGCATCGGCGTCCTTGTCGAGTACGAGGGCGACGAGGTTGCCGCCAAGAACGTGGCCATGCATGTCGCGGCGATGAAGCCGGTCGCGCTCGCGACGTCGGACGTGCCGAAAACGCTCGTCGACAAGGAGCGTTCGATTGCCTCTCAGAAGGCGGCCGAGGATGCGGAAAAGGCCAGAGCCGAGGGCAAGCCGGTGCAGTCCCCCGAAATCGTCGCCAAGCGCGTCGAAGGCTCGGTGGCGAAATTCCTGAAAGAGGTCAGCCTCAACAACCAGGCCTTCGTCAAGAACGACAAGCAGACCGTCGAGCAGATGCTCAAGGAAAAGGCGACGCGCATCAAGGCCTTCACGCTCTTCGTCGTGGGCGAGGGCATCGAGAAGAAGACCGACGATTTCGCTGCCGAGGTCGCGGCCCAGGTCGCCGCGGCCAAGGGCGGCTGACGGGGTAAAGGAGCGCGGAGCCGGGGCGTTGGCCGGATAGACTTCGCCGATAAGCACAACAACCAGGAAAAGGGCGCCATGGCCGCGTACAAGCGCATCCTGCTCAAGCTTTCCGGCGAAGCCTTGATGGGGGACGACGCGTACGGCATCAACCGGGCGATGATCGTCCGCATCGTCCGCGAGGTGCAGGAGGTGACGCAACTCGGCTGCGAGGTTGCCGTCGTCATCGGCGGCGGCAACATCTTTCGCGGCGTCGCCGGCGGCTCGGTTGGCATGGATCGGGCGACCGCCGACTACATGGGCATGCTCGCCACCGTCATGAACGCGCTGGCCCTGGCGGACACGATGCGCCAGGAGGGCATCACGGCGCGCGTCATGTCTGCCATCGGCATCGAGCAGGTCGTCGAGCCTTACGTGCGGCCGAAGGCGCTGCAGTACCTCGAGGAAGGCAAGGTCGTGATCTTCGCCGCGGGCACCGGCAATCCCTTCTTCACTACCGACACGGCGGCGGCCCTGCGCGGCGCCGAGATCGGCGCGCAGATCGTTCTCAAGGCGACGCGCGTCGACGGCGTCTACAGCGCCGACCCGAAGAAGGATCCGGCCGCGACGCGCTATTCGCGGATCAGCTTCGACGAAGCCATCATCAAGAACCTGCAGGTGCTCGACGCCACGGCGTTCGCGCTCTGTCGTGACCAGAAGCTGCCGATCCGCGTCTTTTCCATCTTCAAACCGGGCGCGCTGAAGCGAGTCGTTCTAGGCGAGGACGAAGGCACGCTCGTTCACGTGTGAGGATTGCGATATGACGATCGCCGACATCAAGAAGACCGCTGAGCAGAAGATGGCCCGCTCGGTCGAAGCGTTCAAGGGCGAGTTGCAGAAGATCCGCACCGGCCGCGCCCATCCGGGCATCCTCGATCAGGTGCACGTCGAGTACTACGGGTCGCTTCTTCCGGTCAGCCAGGTCGCCAACGTCACGCTTCTCGACGCGCGGACGATCAGTGTCCAGCCTTGGGAGAAGGGCATGGGCGCGAAGATCGAGAGGGCGATCCGGGAGTCCGACCTCGGCCTCAATCCCGCGGCGCAGGGCGATCTGCTGCGCGTGCCGATGCCGGCCCTCACCGAGGAGCGTCGGCGCGAGCTGACCAAGGTCGTGCGGCACGCGAGCGAAGACGCGAAGATCGCGATCCGCAACCTGCGCCGCGACGCCAACGACCATGCCAGACGCCTGAGCAAGGACAAGGAGATTTCCGAGGACGAAGAACGCCGCTCGCTCGACGACTTGCAACGCCTCACCGACCGCACGATCGGCGAAGTCGATCGCCTCACCTCGGCGAAGGAAGCCGAGATCATGGCCGTCTGATGCACGAGTCGCGTCACTGCATCGGCCGCGCCGGAGACGCGCGGTGATCGATCCGATCGAGCGGCCGGCGGCCGTTCCGCGACACGTCGCGATCGTCATGGACGGCAACGGCCGCTGGGCCAAGAAGCGTTACATGCCGCGCTTCTTCGGCCACAAGCAAGGCGTCGATGCGCTCGTGCGTACGGTGCTGGCCTGCGCGGATCGCGGCGTCGAGTACCTCACCGTCTTCGCCTTCTCGTCGGAGAACTGGAAGCGGCCGAGCGAGGAAGTCTCGGGCTTGATGGGCCTCGTGCTTGTCGCCGTCTCGAAATACCTCGCCAAGCTCGCCGGCGACGGCGTTCGCGTTCGCATCGTCGGCGATCGTGCCCAGGTGTCCGACAAGCTGCGCGAGGCTTGGCAGCACGCCGAGGACAGCACGCGTCACAACACCCGCATCAATCTCTCGGTCGCTTTCAACTACGGCGGCCGCTGGGACATTGTGCAGGCCTGTCGGCAGGCGATGGCAGCGGGCATTCGGCCCGAAGAGCTCGACGAAGAGCGGCTCAACAGCTACATGGCGCTCAGCTATGCGCCCGACCCGGATCTCTTCATCCGCACCGGCGGCGAGGTCCGCATCAGCAACTTCCTGCTCTGGCAGGCAGCGTATTCCGAGCTGGTCTTCACCGATTGCCTGTGGCCCGAGTTCGGTACCGCCGAGCTCGATGCGGCGCTCGCCCAGTACGCACGCCGCGAGCGCCGGTTTGGGGCCGTGCCGAGTCGCGCGCTTGCGACGAGCGGAAGCTGACGCGTGCTCAGGCAGCGCATCCTCACCGCGCTGGTGTTGCTGGCACTGCTGATTCCGGCGCTCGTCGTGAAGGCGGTCTGGCCCTTCGCCCTGCTCACCCTCGCTGCGATGGCCGCGGCCGGATGGGAATGGGGCCGCCTGAACCAAGCGGGCGTTTTCGCCGTGCCGCTCGGCGCCGCGCTCGGCCTCGCCTGCGCCCTGGCGCTCTGGGCCGGCTGGGGCGAAGCGGCCCCGCCTGCCGCCTGGTGGCTGGCGACCGGGGCGTGGGTGCTCGGCGGCACCTGGGTGCTGCGCGGCGGCGTCAGCGCATGGCCGCGCCTGCCGCGCCCCGTTCGCCTCGGGATCGGCTTCGTCGCGCTCTGGACCGCCTGGCTTGCGCTGGCCAACGCTAAGGCCGATGGGCTCAACTTCATCCTCTCGATCTTCTGCCTTGTTTGGTCAGCCGACATCTGCGCCTATGCCGGCGGCCGCGCCCTCGGCCGGCGCAAGCTCGCGCCCGGCATCAGCCCTGGCAAGAGCTGGGAAGGCGTATGGAGCGGCATGCTCGGCGCGCTCATCGTTGCGGCGGCCTGGCTGGTGTTCGACGCTTCGGGCGTCGCCGATTCGATGAGCTTTTATCGCATCGTCGCGACGCGCTTCAGCTTCGCCGGCCTGGCCCTCGTCGTCATCTTTCTCGTGGCGATGAGCGTCGTCGGCGACCTGTTCGAGTCACTCGTTAAGCGCAGCGCCGGCGCAAAGGACAGCAGCGGCCTGCTGCCCGGACACGGCGGCATCCTCGATCGCGTTGATGCGCTGCTGCCGGTGTTCCCGATCGCCCTGGCCCTGGCGGCGCGATGAGCCCTGACCCCAAGCCACGGCAGCGCGTCTGCGTCCTCGGCGCGACAGGCTCCGTCGGCATGGCGACGCTCGATGTGATGTCGCGACATCCCGATCGCTTCGAGGTCTTTGCCCTGACGGCGCAAAAGCGCGTCGAAGAACTCTTCGCGCTCTGCGTGGGCGCCAAGCCGCGCTATGCCGTCGTCGCCACGGCCGACGCCGCGGCGACGCTGGCGAGGCGGCTGGCCGAAGCGCGCATCGCCACCGAGGTGATGCACGGCGACCAGGCGCTCTGCGAGCTGGCCGCGCACCCCGAGGTCGATGTCGTGATGGCGGCGATCGTCGGTGCCGCCGGTCTGTCTTCCTGCCTTGCCGCCGCGAAGGCCGGCAAGCGCCTGCTTCTGGCGAACAAGGAAGCGCTCGTCGTCGGCGGAGCGCTCTTCATCGACGCGGTGAAGGAGGGCGGGGCGACACTGCTGCCGATCGACAGCGAACACTCGGCGATCTTCCAGTGCTTGCCTGCCGATCGCTCGACGTGGCCGGGCCGCATCGACCACATCGTTCTCACCGCGTCGGGCGGGCCGTTCCGCGGCCGCACCCCGGCGAGCCTCGCCGACGTCACGCCCGCGCAGGCCTGCGCTCACCCGAACTGGGTCATGGGCCGCAAGATCTCGGTCGACTCGGCGACGATGATGAACAAGGCGCTCGAGGTCATCGAGGCACACTTCCTGTTCGGCCTTGCGCCCGAGCAGATCCGCGTCATCATCCATCCGCAAAGCGTCATCCATTCGATGGTCGTCTGTCGCGATCAATCGGTGCTCGCGCAACTCGGCACGCCTGACATGCGCGTGCCGATCGCGCACGGCCTCGCCTGGCCCGGGCGCATCGCCTCCGGCACCGAGCCCGTCGACTGGCGCAAGATCGCCGCCCTCACTTTCGAGGAGGCCGACCTCGAAATCTATCCCGGTCTGGCCCTTGCGTGGGATACCCTGCGCGGGCCACCGGGGACGAGCGCCGTGCTCAACGCCGCGAACGAAGAAGCGGTCGCCGCGTTTCTGGCAGGAACCATCCGCTTCGACCGGATTCACAGTGTCAACGCTCGCACCGTCGCCGCCCTTGTTCCGCCGCGCGGTGCCGCAGATTCACTGGAAGGGCTGATCGCGCTCGATGCCGAAGCCCGGCGGCGCGCCGGCCAGTTTCTCAAAAGCTTCGCCGCATGATGATCTGCCCTCACGCTCACTTCGTTCGCTGCCCCCGAGGCGGCGCTCAGGACTTCTCGGACGGCCGTACGGGCGCCGACGCACCATGATCACAACCATCCTCGCGTTTCTCTTCACGCTCGGCGTGCTCATCGTCGTGCATGAATACGGGCACTATCGCGTCGCCGTCGCATGCGGCGTACGCGTATTGCGCTTCTCGATCGGCTTCGGCCGCGTTCTGTGGCGACGTCAGGCCACCCCCGACAGCACCGAGTTCGTCGTCTGCGCCTTGCCGCTTGGCGGCTACGTTCGCATGCTCGACGAGCGCGAAGCGCCGGTGCCCGCAGCGGAGCTCGGCCACGCTTTCAACCGCAAGCCCCTCGGGCAGCGCGCCGCCATCGTCGTCGCCGGGCCTGTCGCCAACCTGTTGCTCGCGATCGTTCTTTACTCGGCGGCGCACTGGATCGGCGTCGACGAGCCGAAGGCGGTGCTCGGGCCGCCGGCTGCGGCGAGCGTTGCCGAGCGTGCCGGCCTGCACGCCGGAGACTGGGTGCGCGCCTGGTCGGACGACCCGAGCGAATGGCACGATGTGCGCTCGCTTACCGACTTGGGCTGGCAGGTCACGCAGTCCATCCTTCATGGCGAGAACCTCGATCTGCTGGTGAGCGACCGCGACGGCCGCGGCCAGCATCGGGTGGCGCTCGAACTCGCCTCGCTCGGCGCGAGCGAGGTGGATGCCAAGCTGATGCAGCGCATCGGGCTCGGCAGCGCCTGGAGCGAGCCGGTGCTCGGCGACGTCAAGGCGGGCGGCGCCGGTGCCGCGGCCGGCCTGCGCGCCGGCGACCGCGTGATCAGCATCGACGCCCTGAAGATCGTCGACGCTTCGCAGGTGCGCGACGCGATCCGTGCCAGCGGCAAGAGCGGCGCGGCGACCCCGATGCAGTGGCGTATCGAGCGCGACGGGGCGCGGCTCGACCTCGTCGTCACGCCGAAGATCGTCATCGATGCCGGCAATCGCGTCGGCCGCATCGACGCCTACCCCGGCCAGCCGCCGGAAATGGTGTTGGTGCGTTACGGCGTCGTCGAAGGGTTCACTTCGGCCGTCGCGCAAACCTGGCAGATGTCGTCGCTGACGGTCAAGATGCTCGGCAAGATGATCGTCGGCCAGGCATCGCTTAAGAACCTGAGCGGGCCGGTGACGATCGCCGACTACGCCGGCCAATCCGTGCGCCTCGGCCTGGCGTATTACCTCGGCTTTCTCGCCGTCGTGAGCGTCAGTCTGGGTGTTCTGAATCTGCTGCCGCTGCCCGTTCTCGATGGCGGACACCTGATGTATTATCTTTTCGAGGCGGTGACGGGACATCAGGTCTCCGAGTTGTGGCTCGACAGGCTGCAGCGCGGCGGGGTTGCCATCATGCTCGTGATGATGTCCCTGGCGCTCTATAACGATATGGCCCGCCTGCTGGGTCTTCAATGACCGATCGCATGCCTCTTTTGACACGCTCTCCGGCCCGCTCACGCCTCTTCCGTCTCGCCCCCGCTTCGTTCGCCATCGCCTTGGCCCTGCAGATTGGCTCCGCCCGCGCGGTCGAGCCTTTCCAGCTGAAGGACATTCGCGTCGAGGGCCTGCAGCGGACCGATGCGGGCACGGTCTTCGCGGCATTGCCCTTTCGCATCGGCGACACCTACACCGACGAGAAGGGCGCGGCGGCGCTGCGTGCGCTCTTCGCCACCGGCCTCTTCAAGGACGTTCGCATCGACATCGAGTCCGGCGTCGCCGTCGTCATCGTCGAGGAGCGACCGGTCATCGCGAACATCGATTTCGTGGGCATGAAGGAGTTCGAGAAAGACGCGCTCGTCAAGTCACTGAAGGACTTCGGCATCGGCGAGGGGCTGCCTTTCGACAAGTCGCTCGCCGATCGCGCCGAGCAGGAATTGAAGCGCCAGTACCTGACGCGAAGCCTCTACGGCGCCGAAGTCGTGACGACCGTGACGCCGCAGGAGCGCAACCGCGTCAACGTCACCTTCACCGTCACCGAAGGCAGCCCGTCGAAGATCCGAGAGATCCGCATCGTCGGCAACAAGGTGTTTTCGGAGCGCACGCTGAAAGGCCTGTTCGAGTTGAACGACGGCGGCTGGCTCAACTTCTATCTGAAGGGTGATCGCTACTCGCGCGCCAAGCTCAACGCCGACCTCGAGACGCTTCGCGCCTACTACCAGAACCGCGGCTATCTCGAGTTCGAGGTCGTGTCGACGCAGGTCGCGATCTCGCCTGACAAGCAGGACATCACGATCACGATCAACATCACCGAGGGCCAGCCCTTCACGGTGGTCGCGGTCAAGCTCGAAGGCGAGTACCTCGGCAAGGAAGACGAGTTCCGCTCCCTGGTGACGATCAAGCCGGGCCAGCCTTATCGTGCCGAATCGGTGGCGGAAACGACACGCGCCTTCGTCGATCGTTTCGGCGCCTTCGGCTACGCCTTCGCCAAGGTCGATGCGCGGCCCGACATCGATCGCGCCACCGGCCAGGTCTCGGTCACGCTCATCGCGGACCCGCAGCGCCGCGTCTACGTCCGCCGCGTCAACGTCGCGGGTAACACGCGCACGCGCGACGAGGTCGTCCGCCGCGAGTTCCGCCAGTTCGAGTCGGCGTGGTATGACGGGCGCAAGATCAAGCTTTCGCGCGACCGCGTCGACCGGCTCGGCTACTTCACCGACGTCAGCGTCGACAGCACCGAAGTCCCGGGTACGACCGACCAGGTCGACCTCACCATCACGGTCAAGGAAAAGCCGACCGGTTCGATCTCGGTCGGCGCCGGCTTCTCGTCGGCGGACAAGCTTTCGCTTACCGGCTCGATCAAGCAGGAAAACATCTTCGGTTCCGGCAACTACCTCGGCCTCGAGATCAATACGAGCAAGTACAGCCGCACCGCGGTCGTCAGCACGGTCGATCCCTACTTCACGGTCGACGGCATCTCCAGAGCGATCGACGTCTACTACCGGACGACGCGGCCGGTCAACCCGCTGGGCGGCGAGGACTACGAGCTGGTCACGCCCGGAGCGTCGATCCGGTTCGGCGTTCCGTTCAGCGAGTACGACACGGTCTTTTTCGGCGGCGGTGTCGAGCGCACCGAGATCAAGGGGACGACGAATCTGCCGAACAGCTTCTTCCTCTACCGCGAGCAGTTCGGCGAGACGAGTACGTCGGTTCCGCTGACGATCGGCTGGAGCCGGGATAACCGCGACAGTGCCCTGGTGCCGACCGACGGCCGCTACACCCGCGTCAACATCGACTACTCGCCTCTCGGCGATGCGCGCTACGTTCGCGTGAATCTGCAGGCCCAGCAGTACATTCCGATCACCCGCGCCTTCACCTTCGGCACCAATGCCGAGATCGGCTAC
The DNA here is from genome assembly GCA_003152055.1 of Burkholderiales bacterium. GTDB lineage: Bacteria > Pseudomonadota > Gammaproteobacteria > Burkholderiales > Burkholderiaceae_C > Schlegelella_A. The sequence continues at coordinate 44,877 of PLZH01000264.1, read as the reverse complement.
GGCGTTGGCTTGGGTGGCCGCCCTTACCCGATCTTCAAGAATTTCTACGGCGGCGGCCTGGGCACCGTGCGCGGCTTCGAGCAGAGCTCGCTCGGTCCGGTCGACGTAACCGGGGCCTATATCGGCGGCAATCGTCGCTTCAATATCAACAACGAGCTCTACCTGCCGGTCCCCGGCGCCAATTCCGATCGGACGCTGCGCATCTTTGTCTACGCGGATGCCGGCAACGTCTGGGGCGAGAACGAGCACATCACGCTGGACAGCATTCGCGCTTCGGCCGGTTTCGGCGTCAGCTGGATCTCGCCCGTGGGACCGCTCAAGCTCAGTTACGGCACGCCCATCCACAAGAAGCCGGAAGATAGAATCCAGCGTCTGCAGTTTCAGATCGGGACCGCCTTCTGATGATGAACAGCCTCACCTTGAAATCGCTGGCCGCCGCAGTGCTTCTCGTCTGCGCGGCCACTGGCGCTTTAGCGGACGACCTGAAGATCGGCTACGTCAACAGCGACCGCGTCCTGCGCGACGCAGTACCTGCGAAGGCGGCGCAGGCCAAGCTCGAGGCCGAGTTCTCGAAGCGCGAGAAGGACCTCGCCGACGTCGCCAATCGCCTGAAAGCGGCCAGCGACAAGCTCGACAAGGACGGGCCGACGCTCGCCGAAGCCGAGCGGGCGCGCCGCCAGCGCGAGCTTGTCGATCAGGATCGCGAGCTGCAGCGAAAGCGCCGCGAATTCCAGGAAGACCTGAACCAGCGCAAGAACGAGGAGCTCGGCGCCGTCGTCGAGCGGACCAACCGCGTCATCAAGCAGATCTTCGAGACCGAGAAATACGACCTCATCCTTCAGGAAGCGGTGTTCTGGAGCCCGAAGGTCGACATCACCGACAAGGTGATCAAGGCGCTCAACGCGCAAAGCGCGGGCAAGTAAGACGGTTCCGTACCGGTGGCAGGAGTCGCGCTTCGCGAAATCACTGAACGGCTCGGCGGCGAACTGATCGGCGACGGCGCCAGGCGCATCGATGCGCTCGGATCTCTCGAGTCGGCGACGGCCTCGACGCTCGCCTTCCTGGCCAACCCGCTTTACCAGAAGCAGCTTGCGACGAGCGAAGCCGGCTGCGTCATCGTTGCGCCGGCGTTTCGCGACGCCGCGGCGGCGCGCGGCGCAGCTATCGTCACGCCCGATCCTTATCTGTACTTCGCGCGGCTGACGCAGTGGTGGGCAGAGCGGACGCGGCACGCCGAAACGAAAGGCATCCATCCTGCCGCGGTGATCGACCCGAGCGCCGAGATCGGCGTCGAAGTCTCGATCGGCGCCTTCGCCGTCGTCGAGGCCGGGGCGTCGATCGGCGCCGGCGTCTCGATCGGCGCGCACGGCTATGTCGGACGCGATTGCCACATCGGCGCGGGAACGCGGCTCGGCCCGCGCGTCACCCTGCTCTTCGGCACGACGATCGGCGCCCGAGGCATCGTACACGCCGGTGCCGTTCTCGGCGCCGACGGCTTCGGCTTCGCGCCCGACCAGGGCCGCTGGGTGAAGATCGAGCAGCTCGGGGTCGTGCGCATCGGCGATGACGTCGAGATCGGCGCCAACAGCTGCATCGACCGCGGCGCCCTCGGCGACACGCTGGTCGGCGACGGCGTGAAGATCGACAATCTCGTGCAGATCGGGCACAACGTGCGCATTGGCGACCACACTGCGATCGCCGGCAACGTCGGCATCGCCGGCAGCGCCACGATCGGCGCGCACTGCATGATCGGCGGTGGCGCCGGCATCAACGGCCACGTCACGCTGGCCGATCGCGTCGTCATCACAGGGGCGACGCAGGTCTCGCGCTCGATCGCGAAGGCGGGAATTTACAGCGGCTCGTTCCCGTTCGACGACAATGCGTCCTGGGAGAAGAACGCGGCCACGCTGCGCAACCTGCACACCTTGCGCGAGCGGGTGCGGGCGATTGAAAAGAAGTCTTCATGACGCTCGACATCCAACAGATCCTGAAGCAGCTGCCGCACCGGTATCCGTTCCTCATGGTCGACCGGGTGCTCGAGCTCGAGCACGGCAAGCGGATCAAGGCGTTGAAGAACGTCAGCGTCAACGAGCCCTACTTCCTCGGTCACTTTCCGCATCGCCCGGTCATGCCTGGCGTGATGATGATCGAGGCGCTGGCGCAGGCGGCGGCACTGCTTTCGTTCGACGCCGTTGGCGCCTCGCCCACTGACAACCAGGTCTACTATTTCGCCGGCATTGACGCGGCGCGCTTCAAGCGCCCGGTCGTGCCGGGGGACCAGCTCATCCTCGACGTGACGCTCGATCGCATGAAGTCGGGCGTGTTCAAGTTTACGTCGCAGGCGACGGTCGACGGCGAGCTCGCCGTCGAGGCGGCGCTGATGTGCACCGTGCGAATGGTCAGGTAGGACGCGTGGCCGAGGTTCACCCGACCGCGATCGTCGAGGCGGGCGCCGAACTCGCGGCCTCGGTCTCGATCGGAGCCTACGCGATCGTTCGCGAGCACGTCCGCATCGGCGAAGGCACGACGATCGGCCCGCATTGCATGCTCGAAGGCCGCACGACGATCGGTCGCGACAACCGCATCTCGCAGTTCAACTCCATCGGCGGTGTGCCGCAGGACAAGAAATACGCGGGCGAAGACACGGCCCTCGAGATCGGCGACCGCAACACGATCCGCGAGTTCTGCACAATCAACACCGGCACGGCGCAGGACGTCGGCACGACACGCATCGGCAACGACAACTGGATCATGAACAGCGTGCACATCGCGCACGACTGCCAGGTCGGCAGCCACACGATCATCGCCGGTTATGCGGGGCTCGCCGGCCACGTCCACTTGGGCGATTGGGCGATCGTCGGTGCGCAGAGCGGGCTGCACCAGTTCGTCAGGATGGGCGCGCACGCGATGACGGGCTTCCAGAGCCATGTCTCGCAGGACGTGCCGCCCTACATGATGGTCGACGGCAATCCGCTTTCTGTGCGGGGCTTCAACGCCGAGGGCCTGCGCCGGCGCGGCTTCAGTGCCGGGCGCATCGCCGCGGTCAAGCAGATGCACCGCCTTCTCTATCGCGACGGGCTCTCGTTCGAGGAGGCGTGCGACCGGATCGCCGCGCTGGCCGAGAGCGAGCCGGAGTCGGTCGCCGACATCGCCTTGATGACCGATTTCCTCGCTTCGGCGATGCGGGGCATCGCTCGCTGACCCCCCCGCTTCGATGAATTCCGAATATCCGCGCTTTGCGATGGTGGCGGGCGAAGCTTCGGGCGATGTGCTCGCCGGCCTGCTCCTCGAAGGCCTGCGCGTGCGCTGGCCGAATCTCGTCGCCGAAGGCATCGGCGGTCCGAAGATGGCGGCGCAGGGCTTTGTCGCCTGGTGGCCGCACGACAAGCTCGCGGTGCGCGGCTATGCGGAGGTCCTGGGCCACTTCAGGGAGATCGTCGGCATCCGCAATCAGCTCACCGAGCGGCTGATGCGCAGCAAGCCCGACTGCTTCATCGGCGTCGATGCGCCGGATTTCAGCCTCGACCTCGAGGTGAAACTGCGCGCCGCGGGCGTGAAGACGGTGCACTTCATCAGCCCTTCGATCTGGGCCTGGCGCGGCAAGCGCATCGAGAAGATCCGCAAGGCCGCCGATCTCGTGCTCTGCATCTTCCCGTTCGAGCCCGAGGTTTTCGCCAAGCACAAAGTCAATGCCGTCTACGTCGGTCACCCGCTTGCCAGCGTTATTCCCTTCGAGCCGGCGAAGGCCGAGGCCCGCGCCGCGCTCGGCATCGGTGCGGGCGAGATGCTCGTCGCCCTCCTGCCGGGCAGCCGCCGCTCGGAGATCCAGTACATCGCGCCGCGCGTCTTCGGCGCCGCCGCCGAGATGCTGAAGCAGCGTCCGGGGCTTCGCTTCGTCGTGCCCGTCGTCACCGGCCTGCGCCACGTCATCGAGCCGCTGCGCCGGCAGTACGCGCCCGACGCGCCGATCGAGCTGCTCGACGGCCGAGCGCACGAGGCGCTAGCGGCCTGCGACGTCGCCGTCGTCGCGAGCGGCACCGCGACGCTCGAGACCGCGCTCTTCAAGCGGCCGATGGTCGTCGTCTACGCCATGCACGCGCTGACCTGGCAGATGGGCAAGCGCATGGCCTATCTGCCGTGGGTGTCGCTGCCCAACATCCTGCTGCGCGACGCTGCGGTCCCCGAGTTGCTGCAGCGCGACGCGTCGCCGGGGAAGATCGCCGCCGCGACGTTCAAATGGCTCGACGACCCGGCCGCGTGCGAGGCGCTTCGCGTCCGCTTCGAAGGCATCCATCGCGAACTGCGCCGCGACACTGCGCGGCTCGCGACGGAGGCGATCGAGGCCGTTCTCACGTCCTGAAGACCGCAGAGCGATCGTGCACGCCAGAACCTTTCTTCGCGCCGAGAAGCTTCGCCTCATTGTCGATGTGAGCGGCCTGATGGCCGGCGTCGACGAGGTCGGGCGCGGCCCGCTCGCCGGGCCCGTCGTCGCCGCGGCCGTCATCCTCGACGAGAGGCGGACGATTCGCGGACTCAACGATTCGAAGCTGCTGCCGGCCGCGGAGCGCGAGCGGCTCGACATCGAGATCCGGCGCAAGGCCGTCTGCTGCAGCGTCGCCGAAGCCAGCGTTGAAGAGATCGACAGCATCAACATCCTGCGCGCCGCCTTGCTCGCCATGCGCCGCGCCGTCGAGGGCTTGCGCGAGCAGCCGTGCATCGTCCTCGTCGACGGCAACCAGCGGCCCGACCTGGCGATGCCGGTGCGCACCATCGTCGGCGGCGACGCCAAGGTGCGTGCCATCTCGGCCGCGTCGATCATCGCCAAGGTCTATCGCGATCGCCTGCTCACCGCCTTGCACGGCGAGCACCCGCAATACGGCTTCGACGGCCACAAAGGCTATTCGACGCCCGAGCACCTCGCGGCGCTGCGCGAGCATGGCGCCTGCAGGCACCACCGCAGAAGCTTCGCACCGGTGCGCGAGGTGATCGATCGGCTGTTCTGACTCGCGAATCGGGCGTGGCCGACAAGTTCACTCGTATCACCTCGCGCGACAACGCGTTGCTCGTGCACCTGCGCAAGCTCGCGCGCCATCCGGGCGAGTACCGCAAGCTCGGCCAGGTACTGCTCGAAGGCGAGCATCTGTGTCGGGCATGGGCCGAGCGCGGGGGCGCGAAGGCGCTGCATGCGATCCTGAGCGAATCGGCGTGGCAGGAAGGCCGGTTTCTCGATCTCGCCGATGCCGCCGCGGCGGCCTTGATCGTCTCCGACGCGGCGATGGGCGAGATCGGCACGCTCGACACGCCGGCGCCGATCGCCTTCGTCGTGCCGCTGCCGGCGCAGAGCGCGATCGAGGCGGACGCGCCCAGCGTCGTGCTCGATCAGATCCAGGATGCTGGCAACGTCGGCTCGATCCTGCGCAGCGCCGCGGCATTCGGATTCAGGCAGGTGATCGCCCTGCGCGGCACGGCGTCGCTTTGGTCGGCGAAGGTCCTGCGCGCCGGGATGGGGGCGCACTTCGCGCTGCGCCTGGTCGAGAATGCCGGCGAGGAATCGCTTGCGGCGGTGACGATTCCCTTGCTCGGCACGAGCTCGCATGCGACCATGCTGCTGCCCGACGCATCGCTCGCCTGGCCCTGCGCCTGGGTCTTCGGCAACGAAGGCGCAGGCATGAGTGCCAGCCTGCAAGCGCGCTGCGCCCTATGCGTGAAGGTGCCGCAACCGGGTGGCGAAGAGTCCCTGAACGTCGCCGCCGCCGCCGCTATCTGTTTCTACGAGTCGATTCGCGGCACTTAGGCTTTGAAATTGATCAGCGCATTCAGGAATTCGGCGCCCGCCTTGCCGACCGAAATCAGCGTATCCATTTCCTTCGAATTGGCGAGGTCGTTGATCTTCATCAGGAAGCTGCCGAGTGCCGCCGAGGTGAGCTTTCCCTCGGAGGCGAGCAGCGTTGCGCCCTCGTTGGTAAGCGCGGCGTAGCGGCGCAGGTAGAGGCGCGTGTTCTCGCGCGCGACGCGCGAGTCGAAGATCTTCCTGATGCCGGCGTCGCAGAGCTTCTTCAGCTCGGCGGCCTTCTTCTTGTCCTGCTCGGTGGCGAGCTGCTTTTCCAGACCCTGCAGCTTCTGCTCGATCGCGAGCTCGGCTTGGCCGCCTTTGTCGACGTCCTGCAACATCGTTGCCGTCCACACCGAGATCGACTTGATCGATGCCGCCACGTCAGCGCGCTTTCCTTTGNNAAAGTGCAGCACATTTCGCGCGCTACAAGGCGACGAGAGTGGTGCATGCAGCGTTTGCGAACAACCTATCGCCTTGTAGCGCGTGTCGGTTGGTCAAGTCCGACAGTCTCCTAGCGCGGCGCCCTGGCTCGACTTCAGCAGTTTCTTCTCCTCGTACTCGACTGCCTCCTTCAGGGCCTCGACGGTCTTCTTCAGGTTCGCCGCTGCCGTCTTGTGGTTCGGCCAGTTCGAGGAATAGATGCCATAGATCTTGGCCGAAGCCGCGGCGATCGTGGCGATGCCGCCGAGCGCCAGGCCGACGCCCGCCGCCAGGCCGATGCCGGTCGGCGTCGTCAGCGCGCCGAGCACGCTCGCGGCGATGGTGAGGGCGGCGGCGACGACGATGACGATCGCCAGCCCGGTGATCTTCAGCGTCGCCACGATCTTGGCGTTGCGCAGCGTCGTCTTGAACGTCTTGTCGACGGCCTCGGCGATCTTGCCCCATAGCTCGTTCATCTTCTTCTCGGCGACGCCCTTGAACGCCGCCAGGGCGTTGCCAATCATGACGTTGGCGCCCTTGGCTTCCTCGTCGAGCCACTTGAGCAGCGCCGCCTCGGCGGCCTTTTGATCGCCGCCCTTCATCAGCTCCGGCGCTTTCTTCTGGGCCGTCGCGTAAAGCGCACGCTCAGTATGGGCGAGGATTTCCTTGTATTCCTTTTCCTTGGCCTTCTTGAAGGCGTCCATCTCCTTCGTCCACATGGCCTTGACCATCTTCTCGATTTCCTTGCCCTCGGGCGTGGCCGCCTTGACGCCGGGGATTTCCCAGGTCGTGCCGAGCTGGATCGGATCGGCCTTGAAAAGCTTGCCGCCGTAGCTGGAAATGTCAAAGGTGTTTTCGAAAGCCACGTCCATCGCGATATTCCCGTTGTCGATTCCGGCGCCGCCGCCGGGTCAAGAACTGTATTCGCTACGTCCTCGAGGCAACCTGAGAAGAAATGCTCGCAGCGGCAGCATTTCGCCGCCGAACTGGATGCCCCAGTCGTGCCCTGGCGAAAAGCCCTGGTAGCGACCCATCAGGCGTGCGTCGCCGAGGCTCGACGAGCGCGATTGCGAGATCCCGGTGTCGCCATCGACGATGGTCGTGCGGAAGCGATCGAGGTACGGGATCTGCGCGGTCACGCCCCAATCCGTGTCGATGCCGTAGTCGAGCGTGAGCGTCGTGTTGCGATTGATCGTCTTCTGCTGGATCTCGCGGTCGGTCGGAAACGCGATCGCGCCGGGGCCGACGCGACCGGTGCCGGTGCGCAGGTCGTTCTGGTCGAAGAAGTCCTGGCGAAGGTCGACGCTGAAGCCGCTGCTGCCGCTGAAATCCTGGCTGGCCCAATCGGAGCTCAGCGTGCAGCCGCAGCTCGAGCAGGCAAGCGCGAGATGGGGACCGACGCTCGCTGTCAGAGCCGCCAGCAGGGCGGGGATTCGAATTCGGTTCATGAGCACCCCTGAGAGCGTCCACTGAGTGGCGGAGGACGGCGTCGCAGCCGCATCGGGCCGGCGCCGCACCGGTACGGATCCAGAGGCGCAGGGCCCGTCGTCCGCGCTAGCCGGGATTCAGACGAAGGAGGGCGGTGCGCGCGACTGCGGCAATGATCCAGCGGACAGACCGTGCCGGGCCGCGAGACAAGGACGCGGTGTCTCGAACGAGAGAGCAAGCAGCGGCGTGGCCGTGGACGACGCGGCCAAGGGCCCCGCCGCCACGACATGCAGCGAGCAATAGGGACAGTGATCGAAGGCGTGGCTCGGATCGCGCGAAGGAACCGATCCGTTCGAGGAACCATCGACACGTCGCCTGTCGCGAAGGCGTCGAATGCCTCGCCTCAGTACATCAGGCGATCGGGCCGCAGATCGCGCAGGATCGTTGTCGCGATCTCCTCGATCGACTTGTGGGTCGAAGAGAGCCAGGCGATGCCTTCTTTCTTCATCATCGTCTCGCCTTGCTTCACCTCCCAGCGGCAGTTCTCGATCGACGCGTATTTGCTGTTCGGCCGCCGCTCGTTGCGGATGCGCGCGAGCCGGTCGGGGTCGATGGTGAGGCCGAAGCACTTGGCCTTGAAGGGCACGAGCGACCCCGGAATCCGAGCCCGCTCGAAGTCTTCCGGGATGAGCGGATAGTTCGCGGCCTTGACGCCGTGCTGCATCGCCAGGTAGAGCGAGGTTGGAGTCTTGCCGCTGCGGCTCACGCCGACGAGGATGACGTCGGCCGCGGCCAGGCTTCTCGTCGATTGCCCGTCGTCGTGGGCGAGGGCAAAGCTGATCGACTCGATGCGGTCGCTGTATTCCTTACTCTCGGAGACGTCGGAAAAGCGCCCGATGCGGTGGTTGGAGGTGATGCCGAACTCGGCCTCGAGCGGCTCGATGAAGGTGTTGAACATGTCCATCACGAGCCCGCGCGAGTGCTCCTTGACGACGGCGAGGATCTCCGGATTGACGAGCGTCACGAAGACCACGGGCCTGCGCCCCTCGACCTCGGCCGTGTGGTTGATCTCGCGGACAACCTGGTGCGCCTTGTCGGTCGAATCGATGAAGGGCCGGCGGACGTGGCGCGGCTTGATCGCGAATTGCGAAAGGATCGAGTTGCCGAATGTCTCAGCGGTGATGCCGGTGCCGTCGGAGACGAAGTAGACGGTGTGCCGCGGCCCCGGCGGCGCGACCTGCGGGGTGGAAGAGGGGGCGGCCGGCGCGAAGTTCGGGTCGTTCATGTCGGCGATGATGACATTGCATTTGGAGTGGCCGCCCAACGCGGCGGCGCGGGCGGCTCGTAGAATCGAGGCCTGTTTCCGCCCGTGCCGCCGTGAACGCGCTCCTCATCGCCTCCCTCACCTGTCGTGCCCGCTGGCGACGCATCGTCGCCGCGTCGAGCCGCGCCGCAGGCGATTCGAGGCCGAGCCCCGCACGCGCCGCAGTCGTGGGTCGGGAAGCACCGGTTTTTCACGACCCTAGAGCCTTCCCATGTCATCCATCCACTTGGCGACCGCCCTCGTCGCCCGCTTCGAAGACCTGAGAATGACCGATGTCGAGGCGGTCGGCGGCAAGAACGCCTCTCTCGGCGAAATGATCAGTCAGTTGAGCGCGTCGGGCGTTCGCGTGCCCGCGGGCTTTGCGACCACGGCACACGCGTTTCGCGGCTTCCTCGCCGAAGGCAGCCTCGCCCGGCGGATCGCCGAGCGACTCTCGCGTCTCGATACCGACGACGTTCGCGCCCTCGCCGTCGCCGGCGCCGAGATCCGCGGCTGGATCGAGCAGCAGCCGTTCCCGCGCGCCCTCGAAGAGGCGATCCGCGCCGAGTACGAGCGCCTCGCCCATGACAACCCGCAGGCGAGCTTCGCCGTCCGCTCGTCGGCGACCGCCGAAGACCTCCCCGACGCTTCCTTCGCCGGCCAGCAGGAGACCTTTCTCAACGTCGTCGGCATCGACGACGTGCTCGCTAAGATGAAAGACGTCTTCGCCAGCCTCTACAACGACCGCGCGATCAGCTACCGCGTGCACAAGGGCTACGCGCATGGCGACGTGGCGCTCTCGGCCGGCGTGCAGCGCATGGTGCGCAGCGACCTCGGCGCGGCCGGCGTGATGTTCACGATCGATACCGAGAGCGGTTTTGCCGACGTCGTCTTCATCACCTCGAGCTACGGCCTCGGCGAGACAGTGGTGCAGGGCGCCGTCAACCCCGACGAGTTCTACGTCCACAAGCCGGCGCTTCGCAACGGCAAGCAGGCGATCATCCGGCGCAACCTCGGCTCGAAGCTCATTCGCATGGGCTTCGCGTCGGAGGAAGAGCGCCGGGCGAGCGGCAAGCTCGTGACGACGTTCGATACCGCGACCGAGCAGCGCAACCGCTACTCGCTTTCGGACGCCGACGTTGCCGAGCTCGCCCGTTACGCGCTCGTCATCGAGAAGCACTACGGCCGACCGATGGACATCGAGTGGGGCAAGGACGGCGCCGACGGCAAGCTCTACATCCTGCAGGCGCGGCCCGAGACCGTGAAGAGCCGGGGCGAAGGCCAGGTCGAGCAGCGCTATGCCCTGAAGGGCGCAGGCACCGTGCTCGTCGAGGGCCGCGCCATCGGCCAGAAGATCGGTACCGGGCCGGTGCGCCTCGTCGAATCGATCGCCGACATGGATCGGGTCGAGGCCGGCGACGTGCTCGTCACCGACATGACCGACCCGAACTGGGAGCCGGTGATGAAGCGGGCCAGTGCCATCGTCACGAATCGCGGCGGCCGCACCTGCCACGCGGCGATCATCGCCCGCGAGCTCGGCATTCCGGCGGTCGTTGGTTGCGGCACTGCGACAGAGGTGCTGAAGGACGGAGCCCTCGTCACGGTCGCCTGTTCCGAAGGCGACACGGGCTACGTCTATGACGGGCTGCTCGAGACCGAGGTCACCGAGGTGCAGCGCGGTGAACTGCCGTACTCGCCGGTCAAGATCATGATGAACGTCGGCAACCCGAAACTTGCCTTCGATCTCGCGCAGATGCCGAACTCGGGCGTCGGCCTGGCACGGCTTGAGTTCATCATCAACAACAACATCGGCGTCCACCCGAAGGCGATCCTCGACTACCCGAACATCGACGCCGACTTGAAGAAAGCCGTCGAAAGCGTCGCCCGCGGTCACGCGTCGCCGCGCGCCTTCTACGTTGACAAGCTCGTCGAAGGTATCGCGACGATCGCCGCCGCGTTCTGGCCGAAACCGGTGATCGTGCGCCTCTCCGACTTCAAGAGCAACGAGTACAGGAAGCTCATCGGCGGCTCGCGTTACGAGCCCGAGGAAGAAAATCCGATGCTCGGCTTTCGCGGTGCCTCGCGCTACGTGAGCGAGGCTTTCGGCGAGGCCTTCGCGATGGAGTGTGAAGCGCTGGTCCGGGTAAGGCGCGACATGGGGCTTTCCAACGTCGAGGTCATGGTGCCCTTCGTGCGCACGCTCGGCCAGGCCGCGCAGGTCGTCGGCATGCTCGCCGGGCACGGGCTGAAGCGTGCGGCGGCGGGCGGCAGCGACGGCCTCAAGGTCATCATGATGTGCGAGATACCGAGCAACGCCATTCTCGCCGAGCAGTTTCTCGAGTACTTCGACGGCATGTCGATCGGCTCGAACGACCTGACCCAGCTCACCCTCGGCCTCGACCGCGATTCCGGCCTCGAGTTGCTGGCCCGCGATTTCGACGAGCGCGACCCGGCCGTGAAGGCGATGATCTCGCGTGCCATCGCCGCCTGTCGCGCCACCGGCAAGTACATCGGCATCTGCGGCCAGGGGCCGAGTGATCACCCGGACTTCGCCGACTGGCTCGCCGATGAAGGGATCGGCTCGATTTCGCTCAATCCAGATTCCGTGATCGAGACGTGGCGGCGTCTGGCGACGCGCTGAAGGCCGATCGCGGTTCAGAGCGTGAGCGCCATGTGCAGCTTGCTGTGGTACGTGCTGCCGAGCTTGAGGGCGCGCGGCAGGCTGCCATAGGCGACGAAGCCACTGCTTTCGTAGAGCCGGATGGCTGCGGTATTGCCAGTCGTCACGGTAAGCGTCAGCATTTCGAGCCCCGGCGTGCGTCGCGCTTCGGCGATGCAGGTGTCGAGGAGGTCGCGACCGACGCCGTGACCGCGCGCCTCGGGCCGCACCATCATGCCGATGACATGGCCGATGTGCTGCACCTTGAGGCGCAGTTCGCGCTCGCAGCCGATCGCCCCGACGATGTGCATGTCGCTCCAGGCGCCGAGCAGGAAGTGCCCGCCGCCGCGGCGATCGGTACCGAGCCGGTGCAGGTAGTCGGCGGGCTCCTTTTTCTTCTCGGCGGCGGGGTCGGAGGTGAATGCGTCGGGATGCGCGAGCAGCATCTCGTCGCGCATCTGCTTGTAGTCAGGCAGATCGGTGATAACGAGCGGCCGGATCGTCAGGCCTTCGATCATGCGCTCGGGCGCCTGCTGCTCCGGCCCGGTCGTCAGCCGCCGATGTAGTGCATCTCGACGCGGCGCAGGCCGGAGCCGGCCGCTGCTTCGGCATGGCCGCGCAGCTCGGAATAGTGATCGTCGCGGCCTTCCCAGACCAGGCCGATCGCGGCGGCGATCTCGACATCGCTGGCGCCGCCGCGAACGAGGCCACGCAGGTCGTGGCCGCGGGTTGCGAAGAGACAAAGAAAGAGCTTGCCTTCGGTCGACAGCCTGGCACGGTTGCAGTCTCGGCAGAACGCCTTCGTCACGCTCGAGATCGTGCCGATCTCGCCGGCGACACCCGGCTCGGCGTAACGCCAGCGCTCGGCGGTTTCGCCGACCGTCGAGACGGCGAGGCGCTGGAGCGCGAAGACATCGCCGATCCGCGCGATCACTTCCTCCGAAGGCAGCACTTCGTCCATGCGCCAGCCGTTGGTCGTGCCGACGTCCATGTACTCGATAAAGCGCAGCGCCGCGTCGCGGCCACGGAATCGACGCGCCATCGGCACGATCTCGCAATCGTTGGTGCCGCGCTTGACGACCATATTGATCTTGATCGGGCCGAGGCCGGCGCGCTCGGCCGCGTCGATGCCGGCGAGCACGTCGGCGACCGGGAAATCGGCGTCGTTGAGGCGGCGGAAGATCGCGTCGTCGAGCGCGTCGAGGCTCACCGTGACGCGCTTGAGCCCCGCTTCCTTCAGCGCCTGCGCCTTCTTCGCGAGCAGCGAGCCGTTGGTCGTGAGCGTGAGGTCCAACGGGTCGCCCTCAACGGTGCGCAGCTCGGCGAGCATGGCGACCAGGCGATCGAGGTCGCGGCGAAGCAGCGGCTCGCCGCCCGTGAGGCGGATCTTGCGCACACCGTGGGCGACGAAGAGGCGGGCGAGGCGCGTCACCTCCTCAAAGCTGAGCAGCGATGATTGCGGCAGGAAGGCGTAGTGCTTGTCGAAGACTTCCTTCGGCATGCAGTAGCTGCAGCGAAAGTTGCAGCGGTCNNGTGACCGAGATGCGCAAATCGTGCAACGGCCGCTGCAGGCGGTCGAGCAGCTCGCCGGTCGGCGCCGCGGGCAGCGCCGGGATCAGCGGCAACGGCGCAAGATAGCGCTGATCGGCAACGGGAATAACTCGGGCGGCCATGCACGCATTGTGCCTTCAGCCTCGCGCAGCGCCGGAGCGAGGCCTTCCGGCCTCACCGACCCCAGGGCTCGATTGGACCGGCAGCGACGGCAGACAACGGCTCCGTCGGAAGATCGGCACGACGTGCGCCGGTGAAGCGCTTGGCCCAATAGGCGAAGCTGAGATCGTCGGTGCGAACGTCCTTGCCATGGCTTGGCGCGTGGATGAAGCGGTTGTCGCCGATGTAGATGCCGACGTGCGAGAACGTGCGCCGCATCGTGTTGAAGAAGACCAGATCGCCGGGCTTCAGGTCTTCGCGCCTGACGGCGATGAGCCCGGGCGCCTTCGCCTGCTGGTCGGCCTGTCTTGGCAGGACAAGGCCGAGGCTGTTCTCGAAGACATAGCTGGTAAAGCCGCTGCAGTCGAATCCGGTCTCGGCCGAGTTGCCACCGCGCCGGTAGCGAACGCCGATGAAGTTCATGGCCGAGATCACGGCCTCGGAGGCGCGGTCATGGACCTGGCGCAGCAGGCCCGGAGCTTTGGCGATGGGAGACTCGCTTGTTGCGACCGGTGCCGATGCGGCCGCGGCCGCGAGGATGCCCCTGTCGGCGAGGAGCTTCTGTAACGGGTCGAGCGCCTCGTCGGGGCCGGCGCAGGCCGCACCAGCGGCGGCGAGGAGGACGAGGGCGCCGGCGACCGAGCGGGCTCGGCGACGGGGCGCGGGGGCGGCGATTCGCATCGGCGCGCAGCATAGGCGAGGCGGGGGCAGCGAGTCAACCGCGACGAGGCCGCTTTACACCCGGCTCCGGCCTCCCCTGTGCGATCCGTCGCTGCTATCGTTCACCGTCGCACAACGCGGGGACGAGTCATGTTCAGGGCTGTACTGCTCGAGAAGGACGATGCGGGTTTTCGCGCCGGCGTGCGCGAAGTCGACGAGGCCGGCCTGCCGGAAGGCGACATCCTGGTCCGGATCGCGCATTCGACGCTCAATTTCAAGGACGGCCTCGCGATCACCAACCGCAGCCCGGTCGTGCGCAGCTGGCCCATGGTCGCCGGTATCGACGGCGCCGGCATGGTGCTCGCATCGAGCCATGCCGATTGGAAAGCGGGCGACCGGTTCGTGCACAACGGCTGGGGCGTTGGGGAGACGCGCTGGGGCTGCCTGGCCGAACGCGCGCGGCTGAAGGGCGACTGGCTCGTCCGTTTGCCGGCCACATTGACGACGCGGCAGGCCATGGCGATCGGCACGGCCGGCTACGCGGCGATGCTGTGCGTGCTCGCGCTCGAGCGGCATGGCATTCGTGCTGGTGACGGCAACGTTCTCGTTACGGGCGCGACCGGCGGCGTCGGCAGCGTCGCGGTCGCGCTGCTCTCGCGCCTCGGCCATCGCGTCACGGCGGCGACCGGGAAGGGCGATCAGGCCGAGTATCTGAAGCGGCTCGGGGCCGCCGAGGTGATCGATCGCGCCGAACTCGCCGCGCCCGGCAAGCCCCTGCAGAAGGAGCGATGGAGCGCCGTTATCGATGCGGTCGGCAGCCACACGCTCGTCAACGCCCTGGCGCAGACGCGCTACGGCGGCGTCGTTGCCGCCTGCGGATTGGCGCAAGGCCCCGACCTGCCGGGAACGGTCATGCCTTTCATCCTGCGCGGCGTGACGCTGGCCGGCATCGACAGCGTCATGGCGCCGATCGCGAAGCGTCGCGAGGCCTGGGACAGGCTCGCACGCGACATCGACCCGGGCGCCCTCGAGCTCATCACCGAAGAGGTGCCGCTCGACCGGGCGATCGAGAAGGCCGAAGCCCTGATGGCCGGTCGCGTTCGCGGCAGAATCGTCGTGTCGATCAGCGCATCAGCTGAAGCAGGCGCCTGAATTTCGGATGCTCGCTGCTGCCGAGCCATTCGAAGACGACCATCTCGGTGGTCACGATGTCGGCGCCGGCGCCGCGCGCGCGCTCGGTCGCCGCGAGCCGGTTGTGAGGATGGCGCGAACCGACGGCGTCGGCGACCCACTTCACGGCGTGGCCGGCCTCGATCAGGCCGACGACCGTCTGCATGACGCAGACATGCGCTTCGCAACCGGCGACGACGAAGGTGTTGCGGCCGGCAGGCAGCCGGTTCAGGAAGCCGGGCTCGGCGGGCGCCGAAAAGTGGAACTTGAAGAGGGTCGTGTCGCAGAGCGCGCTGATCTCGGGAACGAGCGGACCGAGGCCGTCGGGGTTCTCCTCCGTGCCGATGACGTGGATGCCGAGCTCGCGCGCCGCTGTCGCCAGCTGGATGCAACGGCGAATGACGTTTTCGCCATCGTGGATCACGGGCATGAGCCGGGCTTGCGTGTCGATGATCAGCAAGGTGCAGTCGGCTGGATTGCAGAGCGTGCTCATCGGGTGACTCCTTGGCGAGCGTCGAGGCGATTTTCCTTCAAGCCGGCGCGGGGCACCCGCAGTTCGCGACAATTCGCTCTGCAGCCGCTTCGAGGAGACAACGCATGCCGATGACCGGCGCCGACTATCGTGAATCGCTTCGCCGCTACAAGCCGCACGTCTGGGTCGACGGGCAGCTTATCGAAAGCGTCGCCGACGCGGCGCAACTCGCACCCGGTATCAACGCCCTCGGCGTGACTTACGACTTCGCCCTGCGCGAGGAACTCGCCCCCTTGATGTTGGCGGTGCAGGGCTCGAGCGGCAAGACTGTGAACCGCATGCTGCACGTCGCCGCCAGCAGCGCCGACCTGCTCAACAAGCTCGAGGCGGTTCGCATCCTCTGCCAGGAAACGGGCTGCGCGCAGCGCTATCTTGCGCACGATGCGTTCAGCGCCATCGCGCAGGCGACGGCGCGTATCGACGCCGACAAGGGTACGCGCTACGCCGAGCGCTTCACAGCTTACCTACACGATTTCCAGGACCGCGATCTCAGCATCGGCATCGCCATGACCGACGCCAAAGGCGACCGCAGCAAGCGACCGCACGAGCAGGCCAACGTCGACAGCTACGTGCATATCGTCGAGCGCAGCGGAAAAGGCGTCGTCATCTCCGGCACCAAGGCGATCGTCACCGGTGCACCGTACATGCACGAGTTCCTCGTCATGCCGTGCCGCAACATGAACCAGGCCGACGCCGAGTTCGCCGTCTGCTGCGCCGTGCCCTGCGATGTCGACGGCCTGACCATTGTCGCGCGTCCGGCCGGCCGGCCGGGCGAGAAGGCGGCGCTCTTTTCCAACCGCTATGGCCAATCGACCGGCGTCGTCGTTTTCGACCGCGTCTTCGTGCCCTGGGAGCGGGTCTTTCTCGCCGGCGAGTGGGAGCACTCGGCGCACCTCACATACAGCTATGCGACGCACCATCGGCATACCTGCATCGCCGCACGTGCCGGCTTCGGCGATCTGCTGATCGGCGCCGGCGCCCTGATGTGCGAAGCGAACGGCTTCGACCCTGGCGCCGAATCGCATCTGCGCGAGCAGATGGTCCAGCTCATCACCATCGTCGAAGGCTTCTACGCCTGCGGCGTCGCGGCGAGCGTCTACGCGAGCGAAGACGCACCCTCGGGCGTCGTCATGCCCGATCCGGTGTTTTCCAACATCGGCAAGCTGCTGCTCGCCAACCAGATCTACGAGATGCATCGCATCGCCCACTACGTGTCGGGCGGCCTCATCGTCACGCTGCCGGGCCCGGACGAGGATCACAACCCGGCGACCGCGGCCAACCTCGCCGACGTTCTGCGCGCCAACCCCGACGTGCCCTACGACAGGCGCATCGAGGCGGCGCGCTTCATCGAAGACCTGACGGCTTCGTATCAGGGTGGCTGGTACTCGGTCATCAGCCTTCACGGCGGCGGTTCGCCGGCGGCGATGAAGCGGGAGATCTGGCGCCATTATCCCGTAGGCAACAAGGTCGAGCTTGTCGAACGGCTGCTCAATCGTGGCTTGCTGAACGACGTGCCGCGAGCCATCACGGCCAACCGCCAGCCCGGCCGCTGCTGCGACACTGGCTGCACGCCGCCGACCTCGACGACGATGGTCGCGTTGCCGTCTACCCGACACGAGAGCAAGCCATGAGCACCGCATCCGTTGAGCGATACGCTGATTTCCATCGCCGCTCGATCGAAGACCCGGACGGCTTCTGGGCCGAGCAGGCGCGGCTTATCGATTGGCAGCGGCCGTTCGACAGCGTTTGCGACGCGAGCCAGCCTCCCTTCGTGAAGTGGTTCGCCGGCGGCACGACCAACCTGTGCCACAACGCCGTCGACCGCCATCTCGCGACACGCGGATCGCAGCCGGCGCTGATTCACGTCTCGACCGAAACTGACAGCGAGCGCGTCTATTCGTTCACGGAGCTTCACGCCGAGGTGCAGCGCATGGCCGCGGTGCTGCTGGCGCTGGGCGTCGCGAAGGGCGACCGCGTCCTCGTCTACATGCCGATGATCGCGGAGGCCGCGTTCGCCATGCTCGCCTGCGCGCGGATCGGCGCGATCCACTCCGTCGTCTTCGGCGGCTTCGCGAGCGGCAGCCTGGCCAACCGCATCGACGATGCCGAGCCGACGGTCGTCGTCAGTGCCGATGCCGGCAGCCGCGCCGGCAAAGTCATCGCCTACAAGCCGCTGCTCGACGAGGCGATCGGGCTGGCCAGGCACAAGCCCGCACAGGTGCTGCTCGTCGATCGTGGCCTCGCGCCGATGCCGCTCACAGCCGGCCGCGACCAGGACTACGCGGCGCTGCGCGAGCGCCATCTCGACGCTCGAGTGCCGTGCACCTGGGTCGACGCGACGCACCCGAGCTACACGCTCTACACGAGCGGCACGACCGGCCGGCCCAAAGGCGTGCAGCGCGACACCGGCGGCTACGCCGTGGCGCTCGCCGCGAGCATGAAGCACATCTTCTGCGGCAACGCCGGCGAAACCTATTTCTCCACCAGCGATATCGGCTGGGTCGTCGGCCACAGCTACATCGTCTACGGCCCGCTCATTGCCGGCATGGCGACGATCATGTACGAGGGGCTGCCGATCCGGCCTGACGCTGGCATCTGGTGGAGTCTGGTCGAAAAATACAAGGTCACCGTGATGTTCACGGCGCCGACGGCGATTCGTGTCCTGAAGAAGCAGGACCCGAAATACCTGGCCGAGCACGACCTCTCGACATTGCGTGCGCTCTTTCTCGCCGGCGAGCCGCTCGACGAGCCGACCGCGTCGTGGATCGCCGGTGCCCTCGGCAAGCCGATTATCGACAACTACTGGCAGACCGAAAGCGGCTGGCCGATCCTGGCCATCGCCAACGGCGTCGAGCCGGCGCCGAGCAAGTTCGGCAGCCCGGGCGTGCCGATGTACGGCTTCGACGTGAAGATCATCGACGAGGCGACGGGCCAGGACATCGTCGAGCCGAACCGAAAGGGCGTCGTCGTCATCGGGGGGCCGACGCCGCCCGGCTTCATGCAGACCGTATGGCGCGACGATGCCCGCTTCGTCGAGACCTACTGGCACAGCATTCCCGGCCGTGACGTCTACAACACCTTCGACTGGGGCATTCGCGACGCAGACGGCTACTACTTCATCCTCGGCCGCACCGACGACGTCATCAACGTCGCCGGGCATCGTCTCGGCACGCGCGAGATCGAAGAGAGCATCTCGAGCCATCCGAATGTCGCCGAGGTCGCCGTGGTCGGCGTCGCCGACGCCTTGAAAGGTCAGGTCGCGATGGCCTTCGTCGTCGCCAGGGACGCATCGGCGCTCGGCGAGTTCGCGGCGCGGCTGAAGCTCGAGGGCGACATCATGAAGACGGTCGACTCGCAACTCGGCTCGGTCGCGCGGCCGTCGCGCGTCCACTTCGTGAACGCCTTGCCGAAGACGCGTTCGGGCAAGCTCCTGCGCCGTGCGATCCAGGCGATCTGCGAGCGGCGCGACCCGGGCGACCTGACGACGATCGAGGATCCGGCGGCGCTGCAGGCGCTGCGCGACGTCGTCGGCGCAGCCTGACCCCGTCAATCCGCCACCCGTCGCGCGGGCAAGCCGTGCCCCGCGCGTCGCCGCGTAGCATCGTCGCCGTTCGCTTCTCCATCCATTCTTCGAGAGCTTCCATGGTCCTCAAAGCACCGCCCTTGCGGCTCGTCCTGGCTTTCTTCCTGTTCTTGGCCGCCAGCCTGGCGGCGGCGCAGGCGAAGCCGCGCATCGACAAGGCGGCCGACCTGCCGCGTTTCACGTACCGGATCGACGGCAAGGTCGAGGACGTGGTGCGCTCGCCGGACAAGTTCGCGCCTTTTGCGGCGGCCGTCCGGCGCAACACGGAATCGGTGCTCGCCGACTACGACATTCCCGA
This sequence comes from Burkholderiales bacterium, assembly GCA_003152055.1. GTDB lineage: Bacteria > Pseudomonadota > Gammaproteobacteria > Burkholderiales > Burkholderiaceae_C > Schlegelella_A. Next base: position 25,281 of record PLZH01000264.1, on the reverse strand, counting down.
CAAGGCGACCCGCAGCGGCCTGATCGGCCTGCTCGCCACTCTCGACTATCTGGATGGGAGCTACGACAGCGCCTTGCAGCGCATCGGCACTCTCCGGTCGCTGCAGGACAAGCCGGCTGACAAACTCGTCGCCGCGCTGCGCCTGAAGGCGATGGCGCTCGCGGCGAAGGCAGACGGTCCCTCGGGCGACGCCTACAGGCGCGACGTCGCCGCGGCGATCCGGCGCGAGCTCGACCCGTTGCCGTACGCGCTCGTCGAGAACAACGTGAAGGAAGGCAAAGAGGGCACCGAGCTGATCGGCGAGGCGCTCATCCTCGGCCGGATTCGCGAGGTCGTCCAGCCGATCGTCGACCAGAACGGCTCGCTCAGCTCGGACTTCGCGCCGGGCGTCATATCGGCACGCTTCGCCCTGCTCGACGTGCTGCCCCTGAAGCAGACGCTCATCGACGCGTATTCGGCGTATCTCTCGGCGCATCAGGTCGTCAAGAACGACATCTGGGCGGCCCGTGACGTGACGTTGGCGCCGGCGCAGACGCACGGCACCGTCGGCATCGGCATCTGGGACAGCGGCGTCGATACGTCGCTCTATGCGAAGCAGCTGATCCGCGACGGCGACAAGCCCGCCGTCATCGCCTTCGACAAGTACAGCCAGCCCGCATCGGGCGAGCTGATGCCGTTGCCGGCAGCAGCGCAAGGCCGCGTCGCGCAATTGACGGCGCGGATCAAGGGCTTTTCCGACCTCCAGTCGAACATCGACAGCAAGGAAGCGGGCGAGGTCAAGGCCTATCTCTCCGGGCTGACGCCGGACCAGTACCGGCCGGCGATCGAGGAGCTCAACATGACTGGCGACTACGCGCACGGAACTCACGTCGCCGGCATCGCACTCGAGGGCAATCCTGCAGCACGGCTCGTCATCGGGCGCATCGAGTTCGGCTACACGCTCAAGCCCGATCCCTGCCCGAGCCGCGAGCTCGCCGAGCGCGACGCGCAGGCCTCGCAGGCATATGTTGATTTCTTCAAGGCACACCATGTCCGCGTCGTCAACATGAGCTGGGGCGGCAGCGTCGGCGACTTCGAATCAGACCTTGAGAAGTGCGGCATGGGCAAGACGAGCGACGAGCGCAAGGCGCTGGCGCGCGGGTACTTCGACATCCAGAAGGCTTCGCTCGCCCAGGCGTTCGCGAGCGCGCCCGACATTCTGTTCGTGACCGCGGCGGGCAACAGCAACGACGACGCCAGCTTTACCGAGAGCGTGCCGAGCGGCATCGTCCTGCCCAACCTGCTGACGGTAGGCGCGGTCGACAGCGCCGGCGAGGAAGCCTCGTTCACGAGCTACGGCCCGACCGTCAAGGTGCACGCCGACGGCTACCAGGTTGAAAGCTACCTGCCCGGCGGCAGCAAGGTCGCGCTCTCGGGCACGTCGATGGCTTCGCCCGAGGTGACCAATCTTGCCGGCAAGCTGCTTGCGGTGAACCCGAAGCTGACGCCGAGCGAGCTGATCAGAATCATCACCGAAACGGCCGACCGCTCGGCCGACGGTCGGCGCAATCTGGTCAATCCGAAGAAGGCGCTGGCCGCCGCGACGCCCACCTGATCACAGCACTTCGGAAGCGAAGTCGGCGAGCCGCGAGCGCTCGCCGCGCGCCAGGGTGACGTGGCCGGAGTGGGCCCAGCCCTTGAAGCGGTCGACGGCGTAGGTGAGGCCGGAGCTGCCTTCGGTGAGGTAGGGCGTGTCGATCTGGGCCAGGTTGCCGAGGCAGACGATCTTGGTGCCCGGGCCGGCGCGCGTGATGAGTGTCTTCATTTGCTTGGGCGTCAGGTTCTGCGCCTCGTCGATGATGACGAACTTGTTGAGGAACGTGCGTCCGCGCATGAAGTTCAGGCTCTTGATCTTGATCTTCGAGCGCACCAGGTCGTTGGTCGCGGCGCGGCCCCATTCGCCGGCGCCGCTGTCGGTCCGCGAAAGCACCTCGAGGTTGTCGTCGAGTGCGCCCATCCACGGGCTCATCTTCTCTTCTTCGGTGCCGGGCAGAAAGCCGATGTCCTCGCCGACGGGCACGGTGACGCGGGTGACGATGATCTCCGTATAGCGGCGGTCGTCCATCACCTGCGCCAGGCCCGAGGCCAGCGACATCAGCGTCTTGCCCGATCCTGCCGTGCCGGTCAGCGTGATGAAGTCGCACTCCGGATCCATGAGCAGGTTGAATGCGAAGTTCTGGTCGCGGTTGCGCGCCGTCACGCCCCAGATCGAATTCTTCTGGTGCGTGTAGTCCTTGAGCGTGCGCAGGACCGCCGTCTTGCCGGTGATCTCGATCACCTTCGCATACAGCGACGCGGCGCCGGGCGCCTCGAGGTAGGCGAACTGGTTGATGAGCAGCTGCGGCAGGATCGGGCCGCTGATGCGGTAGTACGTGAGGCCGCCCTGCTGCCAGCTCTCGACCGTCTTGCCGTGCTTGTCCCAGAAGTCGGCGGGCAGTTGCAGGACGCCGGTGTAGAGCAGGTCGCCGTCTTCGAGCGTCTTGTCGTTGAAGTAGTCCTCCGCCGGCAGGGCGAGCGCACGCGCCTTGATGCGCATGTTGATGTCCTTGGACACCAGCACGACATCGCGGCCGGGTTGCTGCTCGCCGAGCGCCTTGACGACGCCGAGGATCTGGTTGTCGGCCTTGCCCTGCGGCAGGCCCTGCGGCAGGCTGACGTGGATCAGGTCGGTCTGGAAGAAGAGATTGCCGCCCGCCTCGCGATGGCCGGTGCGGTTCAGCGCGATGCCGCCGGCGCGCCCGGCGGCATCGCGCGTCGGCATGTTGGCGGCGAGCGCATCGAGATCGCGGCTCACCTGGCGCGCGTTGCGCGCCACCTCGGTCATGCCGCGTTTGTGCCCATCCAGCTCTTCGAGCGTGATCATGGGCAGGTAGATGTCGTGCTCCTCGAAGCGGAACAGCGACGTCGGGTCGTGCATGAGCACGTTGGTATCGAGCACGAATAGCGTCGTCGGCCCTTCGCCACGCGGCTTCTTCTCCCGCTCCGGGCGTACCGCGTGATGGGCGGACCCAGGCTTGGGCGCCTGGGTCACCGCCGGCGGCACGGCCGCCGCTGGCAGGTTGCCTTCGTTCGAGAGCTCGAGGATGGCCGGGGCCACCGGCTCGGCCGCGGGGCGCTCGCGGCGCGCTCTTTTGCCGGCGGCACCCTGCGATTCGAACGCTTCTCGGCTCAGGAAATCGGCGCGCTTGGCCGGAGGCTTGGGCAGGGGCATGAAGACTCTCGGTCGGTGGGCTGCGGGCTGCGGGAAGCCGGCGCAAAGCGCGGCGTCGCGGGGGTCAGCCGGACTTCTTGATCGCCTTGACGGACTTCAGCACTTCCTCGACGTGGCCGGTGACAGTGAGGCCGCGCCATTCGGCGCGCAGGATACCGCTGCCGTCGATGAGGAAGGTGCTGCGCTCGATNNACGCCGAAGAGCACGGCGCCGGACTTGACGAATTCCTTGTAGTGATCGCGGAACTGCATCGCCTCGATCGTGCAGCCGGGCGTGTTGTCCTTCGGGTAGAAATACAGGACGACGATCTTGCCGGCATACGCCTGTGGCGTGAACTTCACCCCTCCCGTCGCAAGCGCTTCGAATTCCGGAACGGGTTTGTTGAGGGAAGGCGTCATGAAGCTCTTGTCGCTGATTGTCACTGCCCACGGCGCGGGGCGTAACCTTCGATTATAGGGCTAGGCATCCGCCGCCCGACCCCCGGCCGGCCGTCAGGCGGCCGATGCGACGGTGCTGAAAAGCAGGGCGGCGATGACCGACCGGCCCTCGGCGAGAAGGACGTTGTAGGTGCGGCAGGCCGCTGCCGTGTCCATCGTCTCGAAGCCGATGCGCGCCTCGATGAGCGGCCGCAGCAGCAAAGGTGCGGGAAAGCGCAGACGCGTGCCGCTGCCGAAGATGACGAGTTCTGGCGCGAGTGTGACGAGGCGAGCGAAATGTGCGGCCGTCAACGCCTCGAAGGCCGCGACGTCCCATGGCAGGACGGCGCCGGTCCATGGCACGACGACGCTTTCGGTCCAGGTCACGGCGTTGACGACGACACCGTCGGGCCCGTGCCGGGCGATCGAGTTCTGCCCTTCCATCCGGTCAGCGCGCATCTTCATGCGCCGATTATCCGAGAGCGCACGCAGCACGCCCGCGTCCGGCCCGTGTCGCCCGAACCCTGTGGTCAAATATCCGGCCTCTTCCGACCCCGCATTGCATCACTGGAGCCTCTTTCCGTGCAGCCCCTTCTCAAGTCGAGCAAGCTCGCCAACGTCTGTTACGACATCCGCGGCCCGGTGCTCGAGAAAGCGCGGCAGATGGAAGAAGAAGGCCAGCACATCATCAAGCTCAACATCGGCAACCTCGCGGTGTTCGGGCTCGAGCCGCCCGACGAGATCGTGCAGGACATGATCCGCAATCTGCCGCACGCGGCTGGCTACACGGATTCGAAGGGCCTCTTCGCGCCACGCCGCGCCGTCGTCCACTACACCCAGCAAAAGCACGTGAAGGGCGTGACGGTCGACGACGTCTTCCTGGGAAACGGCGCCTCCGAGCTCATCACCATGAGCATGAACGCGCTGCTCAACGATGGCGACGAAGTGCTGATCCCGGCGCCGGACTATCCGCTCTGGACCGCGTCGGTCGCGCTTTCCGGCGGAACGCCCGTGCACTACCTTTGCGACGAGGCATCCGACTGGATGCCCGACCTCGACGACATGGCGGCGAAGATCACGCCGCGCACGCGCGCCGTCGTTGTCATCAACCCCAACAACCCGACCGGCGCGCTCTATCCGGTCGAGGTGCTGCAAAAGATCGTCGATCTGGCGCGCCGGCACGGCCTCATCGTCTTTGCCGACGAGATCTACGACAAGACCCTCTACGACGGCTGCCAGCACACATCGATCGCCGCGCTCGCCGACGACGTGCTCTTCCTCACCTTCAACGGCCTGTCGAAGAATTACCGCTCGTGCGGCTATCGCGCCGGTTGGATGGTCGTCTCGGGCGACAAGCGCGACGCCAGCGACTACATCGAAGGCCTCGGCATGCTGGCGTCGATGCGTCTGTGCTCGAACACGCCCGGGCAGCTCGCCATCCAGACGGCGCTGGGCGGCTACCAGAGCATCGACGACCTCGTCGCGCCCGGTGGGCGCCTCTGCCGGCAGCGCGATCTTGCGCACCAGTTGCTCACGGCGATTCCGGGCGTCAGCTGCGTCAAGCCGAAGGCGGCGCTCTACATGTTCCCGAGGCTCGACCCGGCGCTCTATCCGATCGAGGACGACCAGCAATTCGCCTACGAGCTGCTCGCCGAGCAGAAGGTGCTGATCGTCCAGGGCACGGGCTTCAACTGGCCGCGGCCCGATCATTTCCGCGTCGTCTTCCTGCCGAACTCGGACGATCTGACCGACGCGATCGGTCGCATAGCGATCTTTCTAGAGCACTATCGCACCCGGCACTCGCGATGAGCGGTTCATCATGAAACCGATCCAGGTCGGACTGCTCGGCGCCGGCGTCGTCGGTACCGGCACCTTCGTCGTCCTGCAGCGCAACCAGGAAGAGATCCGCCGCCGCGCCGGGCGCGAGATCCGGATCTCCCACATCGCCGATCTCGACACGGAGCGGGCGAGCGCGCTCGCGGCAGGCGCGGCCGAGGTCACGGCGGACGCGCGCTCGGTGATCGCGCGGCCGGAGATCGACGTCGTCGTCGAGCTGATCGGTGGCACCGGCGTCGCGAGGTCGCTCGTTCTGGAGGCGATCGCCGCCGGCAAGCACGTCGTCACCGCCAACAAGGCGTTGCTCGCGATCCACGGCACCGAGATTTTTGCGGCGGCGCGCGAGAAGGGCGTCGTCGTCGCCTTCGAGGCGGCGGTGGCCGGCGGCATTCCCATCATCAAGGCGCTTCGCGAAGGGCTCACGGCCAATCGCATCGAGTGGATTGCCGGCATCATCAACGGGACGACGAATTTCATCCTCTCCGAGATGCGCGCCCGGGGCATCGACTTCGCGCAAGCGCTCGCCGAAGCGCAGCGGCTCGGCTACGCCGAGGCCGATCCGAGCTTCGACATCGAAGGCATCGACGCCGCGCACAAGGCGACGCTCGTCAGCGCCATCGCTTTCGGCGTTCCAGTGCAGTTCGCCAAGGCCTACGTCGAGGGCATCACGCAGCTCCAGTCGGCTGACATCGCCTACGCCGAGCAGCTCGGCTACCGCATCAAGCTGCTGGCGATCACGAAGCGCCGCGACGCGATTGAAGGCCGCTCCGCAGGCGCAATCGAGTTGCGCGTCCACCCGACGCTGGTGCCGGCCAAGCGCCTCATCGCCAACGTCGAAGGGGCAATGAACGCGGTGCTGGTCCAGGGCGATGCGGTCGGCACCACGCTGTACTACGGCAAGGGCGCGGGCGCCGAGCCTACGGCCTCGGCAGTGATCGCCGATCTCGTCGACCTGGCCCGGCTCGCCACCGCCGACCCGGATCATCGTGTCCCGCACCTCGCCTTCCAGCCGGCAGCGATGCAGGATCTCTCGGTCCTGCCGATCGACGAGGTCGTGACCTCCTTCTACCTGCGCCTGCAGGTCGCCGACGTCGCCGGCGTCCTGGCGCGCCTGACCGGCATCCTCGCCGAGCATGGCATCTCGATCGATGCCATGCTGCAGCGGCCGGCCGAAATCGGCGCGCACGAAGGCGCGGCGCGCACCGACGTCATCATCCTCACCCACGACACGGTAGAAGGGCGAATGACGAAGGCGATGGCCGCGATGCAGGCATTGCCGACGGTGCTGGCCAGGATCGTTCGCATCCGCAAGGAAGACCTCGGGTGAGCCGTCCGCAGGGCCGCCCGAAGGATGGCTCCTCCCGCTTGGCGGGACGGCGCGCAGCGCAAAGGGCGCGCCGTTGAGATACCTCAGCACGCGCGGCGGGGCGAGCGGGCGAGGCTTCAGCGACATCCTGCTCGAAGGTCTTGCGTCCGACGGCGGCCTTTTCCTGCCGGAGCTCTATCCGCAGGTCGACGCTGCAATGCTGGGGCGCTGGCGCGGCCTGTCATACGCGGAGCTTGCGTTCGAGCTGATGTCGCTCTACGTCGACGACCTTCCGGCGTACGAGCTGCGCGCCATCGTCGAGAAGACATATACGGCCGAAGTTTTCGGCGACGCGCGTATCACGCCCCTGCGCCGCCTCGAGCCCGGCGTCTTCGTCCTGGGTCTCTCGAACGGACCGACGCTCGCCTTCAAGGACGTGGCCATGCAGTTCCTCGGTCACGCGTTCGAATACGAGCTGAAGCGGCGTGGCTGCGCACTGAACGTTCTCGGCGCCACTTCGGGCGATACCGGAAGTGCAGCGGAGCATGCGCTCAAGGGCAAGCGCGGTATCCAGGTCTTCATGCTCTCGCCGCTCGGCCGCATGAGCGAATTCCAGCAGGCGCAGATGTTCAGCCTGCAGGACGCGAACATCCACAACATCGCCGTCGAGGGCGTTTTCGATGACTGTCAGGACCTCGTCAAGGGCGTCTGCGCCGATCGCGCGTTCAAGGAGCGGCATTCGATCGGCACTGTCAACTCGATCAACTGGGCGCGCCTGCTGGCGCAGATCGTCTACTACTTCGCCGGCTACTTCCAGGCGACAGCGGCAAGCGGCGAGGCCGTCGACTTCGCCGTGCCGACCGGCAACTTCGGCAACATCTGCGCCGGCCACATCGCGCGGCAGATGGGCTTGCCGATCCGCCGCCTCGTTCTCGCGACCAACGAGAATGACGTTCTCGACGAGTTCTTCCGCACTGGTACTTACCGGGCTCGCTCGGCCGCCGAGACGCAGGAGACTTCGAGTCCGTCGATGGACATCTCCAAGGCATCGAATTTCGAGCGCTTCGTCTTCGACGCGCTCGGCCGCGACGCGCGGCGAACGCGCGAGCTCTTCGCCGAGGTCGAGGCGCGCCGGGTCTTTTCGCTGACCGAGCCCGAGCGCGCACGGGTCGCCGCATTTGGCTTCGCCAGCGGCCGCAGCACCGGCGCCGACCGCCTGGCGACGATCCGGGACGTGCACCGGCGTTTCGGCGAAGTCATCGATCCGCACACCGCCGACGCGCTCAAGGTCGGCCGCGAGCACGCCGAGGCGGCGACGCCGATGATCATTCTCGAGACGGCGCTGCCTGCGAAGTTCAACGCGACGGTACGCGAGGCGATCGGCAGAGATGCGCCGAGGCCGGCGCGCTTCGCGGGCATCGAATCGATGCCGCGCCGCTTCACGACGCTGCCGCCGGATCTCCAGCGCCTGAAGGCCTTCATCGCTGAAAATGGCGAGCGATGAGCAACGCCTCCGACACGGCTTTCAGGCCCGCACTCCTCGCGCTCGACGAAGCCGTCGCGCGCATGCTGGCGGGCATCGTGATGCCCGTGTCAAATCACGCCGAAGAAGTCTCGACCTTCGACGCGCTGCACCGCGTCCTTGCGGCAGATGTCCGATCCTTGCTCGACGTGCCCCCGGCCGACAACAGCGAGATGGACGGCTACGCCTTGCGCACTGACGACGTGGCCGCGGCCGGTGCGGTGCTCCCCGTCAGCCAGCGCATTCCTGCCGGTGTTGTAGGCGAATCGCTGGCGCCGGGAACGGCGGCGCGCATCTTCACCGGCGCACAAATCCCGCTCGGCGCCGACGCCGTCGTCATGCAGGAGCTTTGCAGCGTCGTCGCCGAAGGCGTGCGCATCGACACCGTGCCACAGCCTGGTCAGTCGATCCGTCGCCGCGGCGAAGACGTGCGTCGCGAATCGACCGTGCTGGCCGCAGGAATGCGGCTCTCGCCGCAAGCCCTCGGCATGGCGGCGTCGGTCGGCGCCGCGATGCTTCGGGTCGGGCGGCGACCGCGCGTTGCGCTCTTTTCGACCGGCGACGAGCTCGCCATGCCGGGCGAGACGCTCAAGCCCGGTGCGATCTACAACTCGAACCGTTTCACCTTACGCGGCCTGATCGAATCGCAGGGCGGGATGTGCGAAGACCTCGGCATCGTCCCCGACCGGCTTGACGCGACGCGCGAGGCGCTCAGGCGCGCGGCCGAAGGCAACGACCTCATCGTCACCTGCGGCGGCATGTCGGTCGGCGAGGAAGACCATATGAAGCCCGCCGTCGAGAAGGAGGGTCGGCTCGATCTCTGGCAGATCGCCATCAAGCCGGGCAAGCCGCTCGCCTTCGGTGAGGTCTTTCGCAGTGACGGATCTTTGGCCTGGTTCATCGGCCTGCCAGGCAATCCGGTTTCGTCCTTCGTCACCTTTCTCTTTGCCGTGCGACCGGTATTGCTCAAGCTCCAGGGCGCGACCGAACTCGCGCCGAAGTCGATCGCGATGCGCGCCGATTTCGCCTGGCCGCGCGCCGACCGGCGGCGCGAGTTCCTGCGCGTGCGCCGCAACGAGGCTGGCGGTCTCGATCTGTTCGCGAACCAGGGCTCGGCCGTGCTCACGTCGACGATCTGGGCCGACGGCCTTGTCGACAACCCGGGCGGCGCGACGATCGCTCCGGGCGATGTCGTCCGCTATCTTCCTTTCGCCGAGCTGCTCGGATGAAGGTCGATGTGCGCTATTTCGCGTCGGTTCGCGAGGCGCTCGGCGCTGCCGAGACGGTCGATCTTGGCGCGACGGCCGACGTCGGTGCGCTGCGCGACATGCTCACCGCACGCGGTGGCCGCTACGCCGAAACGCTCGGCCGGCATCGTGTACTGCGCAGTGCCAGGAACCGTGTGCTCTGCGCCGAATCGGTGGCGCTGGCCGAGGGCGACGAGGTCGGCTTTTTCCCTCCTGTCACAGGCGGATGAAATGAGCGCGCGCGTCTCGATCCGACCTGATGATTTCGATGCTGGCGCCGAGATCGCGGCGCTACGCGCCGGCGACGGCGGTGTGGGCGCGGTTGCAGCCTTCATCGGCACAGTTCGCAACCGCAGCGGCGGCGCCGAGATCGCCTCGATGGAGCTCGAGCACTACCCCGGCATGACCGAGGCGTCGATCGAAGCGATGATCGACGCGGCCTTCGGCCGCTTTGACATCCGCGCCGCACGCGTCGTCCATCGCGTCGGCAGGCTCGCCGCGAATGAGCAGATCGTGCTGGTCGCGGTCGCGTCTGCGCATCGTGGCCAGGCCTTTCAGGCCTGCGAGTTCCTCATGGACTACCTGAAGACTCAGGCGCCGTTCTGGAAGAAGGAATCGACCGGCGCCGGCGCGCGTTGGGTCGACGCGCGCGTCGCCGACGACGCGGCGCTGGCGCGCTGGGGAATCGAGGCGGTCAACGCGTCGATGCCAGCCGAACCGTCGAGCTAACTCGCATTCCTGCCGCCGTCTCGCTGGGCGTTGTCGACTCCTTGCAATTATCGATCAGCGTGGTTTGGCGTCGCGTGATAGATTTCGATTCAGGAGATGGCATTCCTCCATGAACCAGCCGACCGGCCCCGGTTCGAACCGCCTGACCGAGTCATCGATCGGCTGATGATGCCTACGACATGGCCCGGAGCTTTTGGGGGCACGTAGGCATAGGCGTCAGCGACCTCTGCATGCGTGCACCCTGAGCGCACCGGTTCGAAGAGCAAGAACCGAACAAAGGAGTGCCATGGGACCGTACGGCTTCGCCGCAGTCGGAATAGGGGCTGCGCTGGGTGCTTGGCTGCGCTGGTGGTTGGGGGCGCAACTCAATCCTGTATTCCCGACGGTGCCGCTGGGCACGCTGGCGGCTAACCTGATCGGTGGCTTGCTGGTCGGCGTGGCGGTCGCCTATTTCAATCGGCACCCGCAGCTGGCGCCCGAGATGAGGCTGCTGGTAATAACCGGCTTCATGGGCGGCCTGACCACGTTCTCCACATTCTCCAGCGAAGTTGTCGGCTTGATCGGCGACCACGAATACCTGTGGGCCGCCGGTGCCGCCAGCATGCATCTGTTCGGGTCCCTGCTGCTCACCGGCTTGGGGATCGCGATGGTCGGCGCATTGACGAGGACCGCCGCATGAACGCCTGCCGGTTCTGCAACGCCGAGGTTGCCGCGCCATCACGTCGCGAGCTGCGTCGATGCCAGCCGGACGAGCGTGCCGCGCTGCTGGCGCGGGTCGACGAGGGCAGGCATGGGCTCGAAGGGCACTCCGTGCCCGGTGGCTACAAGATCGGCATCAATGCAGGCGAGGCGGCCAGCACACCAGCATGTACCTGCATGCCCACCTGATGCCTCGCTACCGCGACGACAGCGCCAATCCACGCGGCGGCGTGCGCCGGGTGTTTCCGGCAAAGCGGCGGTATCCGACTGAAGGAGACGTACGATGAAAGGCACTTACCTGAAGTTCTACGTGCAGGAGAAGCGCAGGCTGCACGGCATCCTGGCCTACGAGTGGATCCTTGAGAAGGCCAAGAAGGTCGGCATCCACGGAGGCTCGGCGTTCCGCGCAATTGCGGGCTTCGGCCGCCACGGCGTGCTGCACGAGGACCATTTTTTCGAACTCGCGGGGGATCTGCCGGTGGAGGTCGGCTTCGCGGTGACCTACGAGGAAGCAGATCGTTTCCTGCAGCTGATCCGCGACGAGAAGGTCTCGATCTTCTATCTGAGCCTGCCCGTGGAGTTCGACGTCATCAATGGCGAGTTGCCGCACGTGCCGCATACCTGAAAAGCAGACGCCATGACTCAGACCTGGGCGCTCGCCGCGTTGTGGCTTGGGCTGGCGCTGGCCGCCACGCTGTTGTCGATCTGGTTGCGCGTGGCCACCGCGCTGTCCGAGATCGTGGTCGGCATCCTGGCGCAACTGGCCATCGGGGCTGCGATAGGTCATGCCATCTTGGGTACGGGTGAATCGTGGATCAAGTTCCTGTCGGGCACCGGGGCGATCGTCCTGACGTTTCTCGCCGGGGCGGAGCTCGATCCCGCTGTGTTCAAGAAGAATTGGAAGGAGGCCAGTGCGGTCGGGCTGGTGGGTTTCTTCGCACCGTTCTTCGGTTGTGCTGCGATCGCGTATTACCTGCTGCATTGGGGACCGCAAGCCAGCTGGCTCGCGGGTGTCGCGCTGTCGACGACATCGGTGGCAGTCGTCTACGCTGTGATGCTGGAGTTCGGTCTCAACAAGACGCGCTACGGCAAGATCCTGCTCGCGGCCTGCTTCGTCAACGACCTGGGCACGGTACTGGCGCTGGGGATCATCTTCGCCCCGTTCACTTTCAAGACCCTTCTGTTTGTCGGCGGCAGCGCAGCCATCCTCTTCGTTCTACCGTGGGTCACGCCACGCTTTTTCAAGCGCTACGGCGATAGGCCCTCCGAGCTAGAGGCAAAGTTCTTGCTGTTGCTCTTGTTCGGCATGGGGGCACTGGCATCGTGGGCCGACAGCGAAGCGGTGCTACCGGCGTACCTGATTGGCATGGTTCTCGCCGGCAGCGTCGGCAAGGACCATGCGCTGATCCGCCGATTGCGCACGCTGACCTTCGGCCTCCTGACTCCCTTTTATTTCATCCGCGCCGGCTCGTTTGTCTCGGTACCAGATCTCGTGACAGGGCTGGGCGTCTTTGTCGTACTACTCGCGGCGAAGATGGCGACCAAGTTCATCGGCGTCTATCCGGTCACGAAGCTGTACGGTGCCGGTAAGCCTGATGCGATGTACACGACGCTGCTGATGTCAACAGGCCTGACCTTCGGCAGCATCTCGGCCTTGTTCGGGCTGAGTCACAACATCATCGATCAGGCGCAGTATTCGCTGCTCATCGTGACTGTCGTCGGCAGTGCCGTGGTGCCCACCCTGATCGCCAACGCCTTCTTCTTCCCGCATCACCATCTGGGCAAGACGAACGAAGAGACCAACGCGTCGAAAGGCGCCATACTGAAGGCCGAGCCATGATCAAGCACATCCTGCTCGCTTTCGACGGCTCGGAATCGTCGTCCAAGGCCTTCGATGTTGCGGCCGACTTGGCGCAGCGTTACCAGGCTGCGCTGCACGTGCTCACAGTGGCGCAGCCGCCCGAGATCGGGGATGAGGTCGAGACCGAGGCCGTCGTCGAGCAGTCGCGCAGGTACCACAAGAGCCAGCTGCGCGGGCTCAAACACCGCGGCGATCGCTTCGGCATCAAGCCCCAGGTCGAGTTGCAGGTAGGCCACCCGGCGCAGCAGATCCTCGAATGCGCGGAGCGGATCGAGGCGGACCTGATCATCGTCGGTCATCGCGGCCGCGGTGCGCTCGACCGCTGGCAACTCGGCTCCGTGAGCCACCGCATCATCAGCTACGCGGAGTGCGCCGTGATGGTGGTGCGGTGACAAAGGCGGACCACCTACACGCCGGCCATGGCTGCGACCTCGCCGCCTTGAAAAGGCCGTGCAGCCGCCTCACCTCTGGTCGATCCGGAGGAATTCCATGCGAATCGACAAACTGACGACGACGTTCCAGCAGGCGCTCGCCGATGCGCAAAGCTTGGCCGTCGCCAAGGACAACCCGTACATCGAACCCGCCCACCTGCTCGCGGCCATGTTGGCGCAGACCGACGGGCCGAAGGCGCTGCTCGCGCGCGCCGGCGGCAACGCCGGCAAGCTGCAGGCCGCGCTGGACGCGGAAATCGCCAAGCTGCCGCAAGTGCAGGGCGGCGAGGCCGTGCAGCCCGGGCGCGAACTGACAAACCTGCTCCAGGCTGCCGAGAAGGAAGCGAACAAGCGCGGCGACCAGTTCATCGCCAGCGAGATGTTTCTTTTGGCCGCGGCCGACGCCAAAGGTTCGATCGGAGCGCTCCTGAAGGAGCACCAGCTCACCCGCAAAGCGCTCGAGGCGGCGATCGACACCGTGCGCGGCGGCCAGAAGGTCGACAGCGCCGAATCCGAAGGCCAGCGCGAGGCGCTGAAGAAATACACGCTCGACCTCACCGAGCGCGCCCGCCTCGGCAAGCTCGACCCGGTGATTGGCCGCGACGACGAAATCCGCCGCGCCATCCAGGTGCTGCAGCGGCGAACCAAGAACAACCCGGTCCTGATCGGCGAGCCCGGCGTCGGCAAGACGGCCATCGTCGAAGGCCTGGCGCAGCGCATCGTCTCGGGCGAGGTGCCCGATTCGCTCAAGGGCAAGCGCATCCTCGTTCTCGACATGGCGCTGCTGCTCGCGGGCGCGAAATTCCGCGGCGAGTTCGAGGAGCGGCTGAAGAGCGTGCTCAAGGAAGTCGCGCAGGACGAGGGCCAGACCATCGTCTTCATCGACGAGATCCACACCATGGTCGGCGCCGGCAAGGCCGAAGGCGCGATCGACGCCGGCAACATGCTCAAACCCGCGCTCTCGCGTGGCGAACTGCATTGCATCGGCGCGACGACACTCAACGAATACCGCAAGTACATCGAGAAAGACGCGGCGCTCGAGCGGCGATTTCAGAAGATTCTCGTCGGCGAGCCGAGCGTCGAGGCGACGATCGCCATCCTGCGCGGCCTGCAAGAGAAATACGAGGTGCACCACGGCGTCGAGATCACCGACCCGGCGATCGTGGCCGCGGCCGAGCTCTCGCACCGCTACATCACCGACCGTTTCCTTCCCGACAAGGCGATCGACCTCATCGATGAGGCGGCGTCGAAGGTGAAGATCGAGATCGACTCGAAGCCCGAGGCGATCGACAAGCTCGACCGGCGCCTGATCCAGTTGCAGATCGAGCGCGCCTCGGTGCTGAAGGAAAAGGATGAGGCGTCGAAGCGGCGGCGCAACCTGATCGAGGAAGAGATCAAGCGCGTACAGCGCGAGATCGCCGACCTCGACGAGATCTGGAAGGCGGAAAAGGCGGCGGCGCAGGGCTCGGCGCAGCTGCTCGAGGACATCGACCGCACGCGTTTCCAGATCGAGGGATTGAAGCGCCAGGGCAACTACGACAAAGTCGCCGAGCTGCAATACGGCACCTTGCCCGAGCTCGAGCGCAAGCTCAAGGAGGCGCAAGCCAAGGAGCAGAAGAAGAGCGCCGACAAGGGCCGGCCGCAACTGCTGCGCACGATGGTCGGCGCCGAGGAGATCGCCGAAGTCGTCGCGCGGGCGACCGGCATTCCGGTCGCCAAGCTCATGCAGGGCGAGCGCGACAAGTTGCTGCAGATGGAAGCGAAGCTGCACGAGCGGGTCGTCGGCCAGGACGAGGCGATCGTCGCTGTCGCCAATGCGATCCGGCGCTCACGCTCGGGCTTGTCCGACCCGAACCGGCCTACGGGCTCATTCCTCTTTCTCGGGCCGACCGGCGTCGGCAAGACCGAGCTCTGCAAGGCGCTCGCCGCTTTCCTCTTCGACAGCGAGGACCACCTGATCCGCCTCGACATGAGCGAGTTCATGGAGAAGCACTCGGTAGCACGCATGATCGGGGCGCCGCCCGGCTACGTCGGCTACGATGAAGGCGGCTACCTCACTGAAGCGGTCCGCCGCAAGCCCTACAGCGTGCTCCTTCTCGACGAGGTCGAAAAGGCGCATCCGGACGTCTTCAATGTGCTGCTCCAGGTGCTCGACGACGGGCGGCTGACCGACGGCCAGGGCCGCACCGTGGACTTCAAGAACACGGTCATCGTCATGACCTCGAACCTCGGCTCGCAACAGATCATGCAGATGGTCGGCCAGGACTCGGAGGCGATCAGCGACGCGGTGTGGGCGGAAGTCAAGAAGCATTTCCGACCGGAGTTCCTGAATCGGATCGACGAGGCCGTCGTCTTTCATGCCCTCGACGCGAAGAACATCGCGGCGATCGCGAAGATCCAGCTCAAGGTGCTCGAAGCCCGCCTCGAGAAGATGGACATGAAGCTCGACGTCTCGAGCCGGGCTCTGGCCGAGCTGGCCAAGGCCGGCTTCGATCCCGTGTTTGGCGCGCGGCCGCTCAAGCGNNCCGGTCGATTTCGAAGGCGGGCGTTTCGTCTTCGAGCGCGTCGTCCATTAAAGAAAGGGGAAAGCCCACACGCTTTCTTCGTTCGCTGTCCCCGAGGGGCAGCGAACGGGCTCCTGGGGCGGCCCGGCGAGCCCTCGGCGTCGCGCGAAGTCGAGGCGGTTCAGGCCGCCTGCGGCGGCTCGTCGAACATCGCGTCCATGCGCATGAGCTGTAGCCGCGCGAGCGTCAGATTGGCGCTCGTCTTGTCGAGGACCGCGTGCATCGCCAGGCCCGGGTTCTTCGGTACGCCGCGCAGGAGCAGGTGGTGCGAGCCGAGGGTGATCGCCGCTTCGGGCAGGCTGTGCCCGAAGCCGAGGCCGCGGCTCACGTTCATCATCGACACGAGCAACTCGCTGCCGTACGAGGCGAGCGCGAGCGAGCCTGGGTTTGCGCCGGCGTGGGCGATGGCATGACCGCTTTGCGTCTCGAAGACGCAGCAGCTGACAACCCCGTTCAATTCGCTCACCTGCTTGACGTAGCGCTCGATCAGCGTCGAAGGCGGTGTCGCCGCGAAGCCGGCCGACGCGATCGCGGGCATCGGATGCATCTTCAGCGTCAGCGGTGGCTGCTCTTCCATCGGCAAGGTATCGCCCGAGGGAATGCCACCCATCACCGGCGCCAACGTTGCCTTGCGCGGCTGGTAAGGCGCCGGCCGGAAGGCGCCGAGCTCGGGCACGGCACGGCCGTCGGACGGCGCCTGTTCGCGCAGCCGGCTCCAGGTGCCGGTGATGAAGGCCCAGGCATCGGCCGGCCGTGCGACTTGCGGCGTCGTCCGCACCGCCACACCGGTGCCGCGGCCGAGATCGAGCCCGTGCGTCACCAGCGTGCTCGCCGAGGCGAGCGGCAGCAGCAGAAGATTGCGGCTCGGCCAAGGGCCGGCGAGGATGTCGTCGTGCAGAGGTTTCAGCGCCGCCGCAATGGCATGCCCGGGCAGCTCGCCGACCATGACGACGCCGAGGCGGCTGTAGGCAAGCAGCGTCTTGGCAAGCGCATGGCGCGAGGTGGTGTCGGCATCGGCTTCGGTCGTATAGAGGCGCAGCGACTGCTGATTGGTCGTCGGCAACTCGACGAACTCGAGTGTTGCCAGCGCCGTGCCGTAGCCCTGGCGGCGGATGACCAGCTTTTGCACGGCACGGCCGCTCGCCGCAGCGATACCGGCCAGCAACTTGCGTGACGATGCCGTCGCGATGTCATGGACGGCGATGAACTCGGGATGCAGGTGCTCGAACTGCTGCTGCAAGGCTTCCGCCGGGGCGCAAGAGACGAAGAGCTCGCGTTCGTTGCCGCCGATCTGGCGGCCGATCTCGTCTTTCTCGCCGGCGAGATAGTCGTTCTCATCAGGCAGGAGCTGCGTCGCCAGTGCCGTGTGCGCGCGTGTCGAGGCCCAAGCATCGGGCGACTCCGCCGGGCCGGTAGGAGCCGGCCGCGTCGCTCGTGTCGGCTGCCATTCGTCGGGCGCCATACGGTTGGTTTGTGCCCGGGTGGCTTGCCACTCGTCGATCTCTTCCTGCGTTGCCGCCTCGGTACGGGTCGCGGGCCAATCGTCCGGGGTGGCGCTAGCCGCTCCGGTCTTCGAAGACTCCCAGGCAAACTTGCTGCT
Organism: Burkholderiales bacterium; assembly: GCA_003152055.1. GTDB lineage: Bacteria > Pseudomonadota > Gammaproteobacteria > Burkholderiales > Burkholderiaceae_C > Schlegelella_A. The sequence goes on along the minus strand of PLZH01000264.1, from coordinate 7,820 downwards.
GCCGCTGGAATTGCTCATCGAATCGATTCCATTCGAAACCCGCAGCAACAGGCGTGCCGACGGCGCGAAATCAGCGTCCAGGGCCGCGCGGCCCCGAGACCCTCTGCGCGCAGTGTAATCTCCATGTCAGCCTCTACAATCCCCTGGACGGGCGGACGGCGCCCGCGGTTGCCGAGGAATGCCGCTATCGGCCGGACCCGATGCCCGCGAAGGCTTTTCACGCTCATCGAGGTACGCCGTACTGATGATGTACGCAGGGCTGGCGGCGAGCCGATGCATGGGCCCGGACGCTGTTGCGCGGTATACTTATAGGCTTTCCCTTGCCGCTTCGATCTCTCGAATTCGACGCGGCTTCCTCGCCGGCCACCGGCGGAACCCACAAGGAGATTCGATGCGTCACTACGAAATCGTGCTCTTGATCCATCCGGATCAGAGCGAACAGGTACCGGCCATGCTGGAGCGCTACAAGGCGCTGGTCACCGGCGGCGGCGGCAAGGTGCATCGGGTCGAGGACTGGGGTCGTCGCCAGTTGGCCTACATGATCCAGAAGCTCGCCAAGGCGCACTACCTGTGCATCAACATCGAGTGTGACAACAAGGTGTTGAATGAGCTGGAGACCGGCTTTCGCTTCAACGATGCCGTGCTTCGCCATTTGACGGTCGTGAAGAGCCATGCCGAGACGGCACCCTCCGTCATGATGAAGGCGGTCGATCGCGAGGAATCGCGCCGGGCGCCGCAGGAGGCTTCGGCCTGACGAATCGGCTGGCCCTGACGGCGGCGATCGTCGAGCGAAGCGCTCTCAGGTTCACCCCCGCCGGATTGCCGGCGATCGATGTGAGCCTCAGGCACGAGTCGGAAATCGTCCAGTTCGGCGAGAAGCGCAAGATCTCGGTCGAGCTTCGCGCCAAGGCCATCGGTGAGGTCACGGAGATGCTGCTCGCCGCCCAGCTCGGCATCGAGCACGGTTTTGAAGGTTTCGTCGGCTCGCAACGCAACGGTCGTGGAATCGTTTTTCACATCCAAACCATCGAATTGAAGTAGAGAGGTCAACACCATGCCCCCGCCCCGCGGTAAAGGTCGGTTCTCGAAGGACCGCAAGCCCAAGCGAAACACGCAGTCACTTCTGTTTCGCCGCAAACGCTTCTGTCGTTTCACGGTCACAGGCGTCAAGGAAATCGACTACAAGGACATCGACACCTTGCGCGATTTCATCGGCGAGAACGGCAAGATCACGCCCGCCCGCCTGACCGGAACGCGCGCTTTCTTCCAGCGCCAGCTGACGACGTGCATCAAGCGCTCCCGCTTCCTGGCGATGCTGCCGTATACCGACCAGCACAAGAGCTGAGGACGCCGCCATGCAAGTCATTCTTCTGGAAAAGGTCGCCAACCTCGGCAACCTCGGCGACGTCGTCAAGGTCAAGGACGGCTTCGCCCGCAACTTCCTCATTCCGACGCGCGTGGCACGTCGCGCCACGACGACGGCGATTAAGGAATTCGAGGACAGGCGCGCCGAGCTCGAGAAGGTCGCGGCGGAGCGCCTTGCCACGGCACAGGCGCTGGGCGAGAAGATGAGCGGTCGCACCGTCCACATCACGCAGAAGGCCGGCGTCGACGGGCGTCTCTTTGGCTCGGTAACCAACGCCGACATCGCCGACGCCCTTACCCGCATCGACTTCAAGGTCGTAAAATCGCAGGTGCGCATGCCTAACGGGCCGCTCAAAATCGTCGGCGAGCACATCGTGACGGTGGCGCCGCACACCGATGTCGTCGTCGATGTCAAGGTCGTCGTCCTCGGCGAGACAAGCTGATTGGGGCGCAGAGCGGCTTGCCCGCTCTGCGTTTCCACACCTTGCAGGGCCGCCGTCGCGGCCCTGTGTTCTTGCCCACAGCGTTTCCCCGCGCTTTCCAGTGTTGCTCCCCAGCTTTGTCCACAGGTGACGCGACCGCGCGGACTTATGATTTCCTGATGTCGGCCGTTTTCACTTCCCCGGAATTCTCTGCTGCAGAGCGGTCCGACGACGACGTCGCCCGCCTGCGCGTACCGCCGCACTCGGTAGAGGCCGAGCAAAGCGTGCTCGGCGGCCTCTTGCTCGACAACGGCGCCTGGGACCGCGTCGGCGACCTACTCGGCGAGTCGGACTTCTATCGCTACGAGCACCGCCTGATCTACACGGGCATCGTCGTGCTCGTCAACGCGACGAAGCCGGCCGACGTCATCACCGTCTTCGAGCAGTTGCAAAGCCTCGGCAAAGCCGAGGAGTGCGGCGGCTTGGCCTATCTCAACGCGCTCGCGCAAAGCGTGCCGAGCGCGGCCAACATCCGCCGCTACGCAGAGATCGTGCGCGAGCGCTCGGTGCTACGCAAGCTCGTTCAGGCGAGCGACGAGATCGCGACCAGCGCCTTCAACCCGCAGGGCCGCCCGGTCGCGCAGATCCTCGACGAAGCCGAAGGCAGGATCTTTCGCATCGGCGAGGAAGGATCGAAATCACGACAGGGCTTTCAGAGCATGGACCAGCTGGTCGTCCAGCTGATCGATCGCGTCAACGAGCTGCACGAGAACGGCGCCGAGGAAGTGACCGGCGTGCGCACGGGCTTCTACGATCTCGATCGCCTCACCGCCGGCTTGCAGGCGGGCGACCTGATCGTTCTCGCGTCGCGGCCGTCGATGGGCAAGACGGCGCTGGCGCTCAACATCGCCGAACACGTCGCCGTCAGGGAAGGCTTGCCGGTCGTGGTCTTCTCGATGGAAATGGGTGCCTCGCAGCTTGCCCTGCGCATGGTCGGGTCGCTCGGCCGCATTGACCAGCAGCATCTGCGCACCGGCGCGCTTCGTGACGACGAATGGGGGCGTCTGTCCGAGGCGGTCGAAAAGCTCGGCAAGGTGAGCCTTTTCATCGACGAAAGCGGCTCGCTCAGCCCGAGCGAGCTGCGGGCGCGGGCGCGCCGGCAGGCCCGCCAGTGCGGGCAGCTCGGCCTCATCGTCGTCGACTATCTGCAGCTCATGAGCGGCAGCTCCGAATCGAGCGAGGAAAACCGCGCGACCGTGATCGGCGAAATCTCGCGCGCCCTGAAGTCGCTGGCGAAGGAGCTGAAATGCCCGGTGATGGCGCTCTCGCAGCTCAACCGCAGCGTCGAGTCGCGCACTGACAAGCGGCCGCTGATGAGCGACCTGCGCGAATCGGGCGCCATTGAGCAGGACGCCGACGTCATCATGTTTATCTACCGCGACGAGTACTACACGAAGGACGCGTGCAAGGAGCCGGGCATCGCCGAGATCATCATCGGCAAGCAGCGCAATGGTCCGACCGACACTTTCAGGCTCACTTTCCTGAAGCCGCTCACCAAGTTCGACAACCTGGCACCCGGAAGCGCCGGCGGCGACTACTGAATTGCTCCGCGGCCGCCTGACGCACGGCCGCGCCGTCTTCGCGATGATCGTCGCGACGCTCATGTGGAGCACGGCCGGTGTCGTTACGCGCCGGCTTCATGGCGCCGGCAGCTTCGAGGCGACCTTCTGGCGCAGCTTCTTCAACGCGGCGGCGCTCGTCCTCCTGCTCGGTGCATTGCGCGGCTGGCGGGAGCTGTCCACGACGCTACGCCACGGCGGCGCGACACTCTGGCTCTCGGGCCTGTGCTGGGCCGTGATGTTCACCGCCTTCATGATCGCGATCACGATGACGACGGTGGCCAACGTCCTCGTGACGATGGCCTCGGCACCGCTCCTCACCGCGCTCTTCGCGGGCGCTGCACTCGGCCATCGTCTCCCTGCGCGTACGTGGGCTGCCGTCGTCGTCGCCGGTGTCGGCATCGCCTGGATGTACGCCCACGAGTTCGCCGCTGCCGATACGCGGCAGTTCGTCGGCATCGCCGTTGCGGCCGGCGTGCCGATCGCGGCAGCCGTCAATTGGACGGTCATCCAGAAGAGCGGCCGCGGCGACGGCGATCTGCTGCCGGCCGTGCTGATCGGCGCCGTTCTTTCCTGCATGGCGACGATCATGCCGTCCTGGCCGCTGGCCACGTCGGCGCATGATCTGTCGCTGCTCGCCTTGCTCGGCGTCGGGCAACTCGCCATCCCATGCCTCATCGCCGTGACCGCGGCACGCGTCCTGAGTGCACCCGAGGCGGCCCTGCTGTCGCTTCTCGAGATCATCTTCGGCGTGACCTGGACCTGGCTCGGCGCGGCCGAGACGCCGTCGCCTCAGGTCCTCGTCGGCGGCACGCTCGTCGTCGGCGCGCTGGTTGCCAACGAGTCGCTGGCGCTGCGTCGATCGCGCTGAAGGACGGGCTCGACGCCGTAGTCGTAGCGCTTGCGAGACAAGGCAGCGGGCTAGGGCCATCGCCCCATTCGCCCGGCAGCAGACCCGCTACCATCGTCGCGCACGATGCTTTTCCACCGACGCATGCCGAGACCGCGCTTCCGCTCGCCCGCAATTCCTGCCTCGAACGAAGACCCACGGGCACCGGGTCCCCTGCTGATGCTTCTCGAGGGCCGGGCGCCGCTGGAATATTTCTCCATGCTCGCTGCCTACCCATGGCTGCGCAGCTTGCCGCGCGGCAACGGCCACCCGGTGATGGTGTTTCCCGGCATGGGTGCCAGCGACATGACGACCTGGCCCTTGCGTGGCTTCCTGCAAAGCCTCGGCTACGTCACGCAGGCGTGGGGGCAGGGGCTCAATCTCGGGCCGAAGCGCGGCGTGCTCGAGCGCTGTGCCGATGACATTCGTGCGTTCTCGGAAAGCACAGGGCAGCCGGTCAGCCTCATCGGCTGGAGCCTGGGCGGCATCTATGCGCGCGAGATGGCCAAAGGGCAGCCGAGCCTGGTGCGCTGCGTCGTCACCCTCGGCACGCCGTTCACGGGGCATCCGAAGGCGACCAACGCCTGGCGCATCTACGAGTGGATGACCGGCACGCGCGTCGGCGATCCGGCGCTGATGGCGCAGGTCCGCAAGGCGCCGCCGGTGCCGACGACTTCGATCTATTCGCGCACCGATGGCGTCGTCTCCTGGCGCTGCAGCCTCAACGAACCGGGCCCGCTCACCGAGAACATCGAAGTGCATGCCAGCCATGTCGGCATGGGCATGAACCCGCTCGCCCTCTACGCGATCGCCGATCGGCTCGGCCAGGGGATCGGTCGCTGGCAGCCCTTCGATGCGACCGGCGCGCGCCGCTGGTTCTTCCGCACCGGTGCCGCCGAGACCCTGGCCGCGTAAGGATGCGGATCGCCGCCAACGGGATCGCTCTCGAAGTCGAGGATCACGGTTCGCCCGCCGGCGAGCCACTGCTCCTCATCATGGGCCTCGGCATGCAGCTCGTCGCATGGCCCGACGGCTTCGTCGCCTCGCTCGTCGAGTGCGGCTTTCGCGTCATCCGCTTCGACAACCGCGACATCGGCCTCAGCCAGAGCTTCGACGCCGCAGGTGTGCCAAATCTTGCTTTCGATTCGATCCGCTACGCCGTGGGCTGGAAGGTCAAGAGCCCGTACACGCTCGCCGACATGGCGGCCGACAGCGTCGGGGTGCTCGATGCGCTTGGCATCGAGCGTGCGCATGTCTGCGGCGCCTCGATGGGCGGCATGATCGCGCAGCACCTCGCCGCAGCCCATCCGCATCGCCTGAGGAGCTTGACGCTGATGATGACGACGAGCGGTGCGCGGCGCCTGCCCGGCCCCTCGCTTAGGGTGCGCGGCGCCCTCATCTCGCGACCGCGGAATCCGCGCGAGGTGACGAGCATCGTCGAACACTACGTCGGACTCTACGGCCTCATCGGCAGCCCAGCGTTTCCGGCGAAGAAAGACGAGCTGCGCGAGCGCTTCACGACGTCGGTGACGCGTTCCTACCGTCCGGCGGGTACGGCGCGACAGATGGTCGCCATCGCCGCCGACGGCGACCGCTCGAGCCTGCTCGGCGCCATTCGGGTGCCGACGCACGTGATCCATGGCAGGGCCGACGCGCTCGTGCCAGTCGCCGCAGGGCGTGATCTTGCAGCACGGATTCCCGGCGCGGCGCTCGACGTCATCGACGGCATGGGTCACGATTTGCCGAGGGAACTCTGGCCGCGCTTCGTTGCCGCAATAGGCACTGCAGCGGCGCGCGCCTGAGGCGAGCGACCGGCTTGCGCTAGAGACCCAGGTACGCCTCGCGGACACGCGGATCGTCGAGTAGCGTCATGCCGAGGCCTTCGAGCGTGACGCTGCCGTTTTCGAGAACGTAGGCGCGGTGCGCGAGGCGCAACGATGCCGCCACGTTCTGTTCGACCAGAAGCACCGTCATGCCGTCTTCCCGATTCAGCCGCTCGATGACGCGCAGCAACTCGCTGACGATGGTCGGAGCCAGGCCGAGCGACGGCTCGTCGAACATGATCAGGCGCGGTGCGCCCATGAGGCAGCGGCCGATGGCGAGCATCTGCTGTTCGCCGCCCGACAGCGTGCCGGCCGATTGCTGCCGCCGCTCGTGCAGCCGCGGGAACATGGCGAACATCCGATCCAGCGTGCGCTGGGCAGCGTCGCGCGCTCGCGGCAGCATCGCGCCGACCTGCAGGTTCTCGAGCACCGACAGACTCGGGAAGATCTGCCGTCCTTCGGCAACTTGGCCGATGCCGAGATCGCAGACGCGATGGCTCGGCTGCCCGGCGATCTCCCGGCCTTCGAAGCGGATGCTGCCCTGGCGCGGCGCCAGCACTCCGCCGACGGTGCGGATGAGCGAAGTCTTGCCGGCGCCGTTGGCNNGGCGCTGCCCAGGTAGCTCTCGAGCACGCGCGGATCGCGCGTGACTTCGGCAGGCGTGCCCGCGGCGATGACTTCGCCGTGATGCAGCACGTAGACGCGCTGCGCCAGTGCCATCACGGCGCGCATCACGTGCTCGATCAGCAGGAAGGTCACGCCGTGTTCGCGGTTGAGTCGGCGAAAGACGGAGACCATTTCGTCGGTCTCCGTCGGGCGCAGGCCGGCCATCACCTCGTCGAGCAGCAGCAGCCGTGGCTGGGTCGCCAGCGCCCGTGCCACTTCGAGGCGCTTTCGGTCCGGCAACGTCAGGCTCGCTGCCACCCGGTGACGCAGGGCCCACATGCCGACCGAACGCAGCGCCGCTTCGGCGCGTGAGCGGGCCAGGCCGGTGTCGCGCGTGCCGTGGAAGCCGCCGACCATCGCGTTCTCGGTCACCGTCATATCCGGGAACGGCTTGACGATCTGGAACGTGCGCCCGATGCCTGCGTTGCAAGTGCGGTCGGGGCGCAAGCCGGCGATGTCGCGGCCTTCGAAGACGATGCGGCCGCTCGTCGGTGCGAAGACGCCTGCGATGAGGTTGAAGAGCGTCGTCTTGCCGGCGCCGTTCGGGCCGATGAGCGCGACGATCTCGCCCTGGTCGACACGCAGCGATACTTCCGAGACTGCCTTCAGGCCGTGGAAGTACTTGCAAGCGCCGATGATCTCAAGCATCGCCGGAATCCGGCTCGTCCCTCTTCCGGCGCTCGAAGCCGAGACGCCGTGCGATCCCCGGCCACACGCCATTGGGCATGAACATGATCGCGATGCCGAGCACGACGCCGTAGAGCACCTGCTTGACGCCGGGCACGTCGATGCCGAAGGCGCCGAGCGCGGCGTTCAGCGATTCCGAGAGCAACATCAGGATCGCGGCGCCGAGAACCGGCCCGAACAGCGTGCCGATGCCGCCGATGATGGGCACGAGGACGATCTCGATCGAGCGTGAAATGTTGAAGATCTGGTCCGGGAACAGATTGCTGTAGTAGAAGGCGTAGAAGACGCCGGCCAGGGCCGTGAGGCCACCCGAGATCTGCACGGCGAAGAGCTTGTAGCGGAAGGTGTC